>JAESUC010000141.1 GCA_016763285.1 Pseudomonas sp. | reverse complement strand
GTTAGCCAAAGTTTACCGGTGGTCAGGCTTAAAAAGCATCATCCAAGTTACTGCAGAGGTTCATGATAAATCGGCAGGTACAGACACGATAGAAACACGTTGGTATATCAGCTCTCTAGACCTAAATGCGGAGCAAGCACTCAATGCGGTACGTAGCCATTGGCAGGTTGAAAGTATGCACTGGATGCTAGATATGAACTTTAGGGAAGATGAATCAAGAATACGTAAGAAGCAAGGACCGCTAGTGTTTAACGTGATGAGAAAAATAGCGATGGCATTATTTAAGCGAGATACAACTAAATCAGCAAGCATGGCGAGAAAAAAGAAAATGGCAGGGCTAGACGATGATTATCGCTCAACCCTGTTAGAATCAGGCATTAAAATGCGCTAGCCGTGTCAATAAAGCCAAAAAATAGCTTTCATTTGTCAACCCTGAATTTTGTTTTCTAATAATATTATGCAATTAAGCATAAATTTAAACTTAGGAAATGCAAATGGTTAATCCAACTACAAAACTTACTCCAATTCTTACAGTCTCAGATGTCAGAGACTCAGTTGTAGGTTGTTATGATTATATAATCTCAGATATAAAAGTAAGAAAGGCAATATTATGGCAACAACAATGGGATGTAGTTAAAAGCGAATTAGATTACATTTTACAAATGAATCCATCTTTATTGTCCGACAATCATATTGAAAACTGGTTATATATGACTAGGGAGTTCAAATATTCTTTCTACTTTCAAAAAGAATTAACCAAAGAACAGAGAACGGTTCATTATTTCGGAACTGATTTGGGAAAGTAAATCATTTAGTGACGTTAAAAACATTCTACTTAGTAATTTTTTTATTTCTAACCATTACCGCTTCTTTCTAGTGAACTAGGGATATGACATTTTGGCTTATAGAATGCTAACAAATAGAGTTATTTTTAATTTATTAAAGTTGGGTTGCTATCAAACCAAACCCGTAATAAGTGCAAAAATGTTACTATTGCCCTATCACGTGTACGTTTATGTGGAATTAACAACTCACCTTTCTTGTTTAATGTTTTTAACACATAAAGGGCGTATACGGCCTTAGTATTTTCGCCCATATATTTAGCCTCATCCGAAAACTCAATATATTTACAATCATGGCGACTTTTTGTAAATGAATCTTCACAAGAACTTGGTAGGATTAGTTTAATATTTCCCTTTAGCTCAACACCAAAGGCGTTGATAAACAGCCCTATTACAAAGTTAAATCTCTTGATACAAAGGTCTACAGGCTTCACCGAACTCGGCGACATATAAACTTTAATCTTAATACGCTCATGTATACTAAGTCCCATCGACCATAACAACCGAACTAGTTCAATAATTTGCTTATTTTCATTTGTTTTAATCAAATAGTTTCTAGTAATAGCTATAGTTGATATTGGTTCTAGTGCTTTTCTAATATCGATACCTTTCAATTCATTATCAGGAAGTTCATCAAATCGTTGGCTCATATGCTTTATAAAATTATATTTATAAATTTTTAATCCATCAAGTGGGTTTTTAGGTAACTTATATTTAGATTCTCTAGGGTAAGTATCAGAAATATATGAAGCTTGATCGATAACACGATTTACGGCATCAATATTTATTCCCAGATCATTACTAATTCTTATGTTTTCATAGTTCCGCTTTGCTAACCTCAGTATATTAAAAACCTGAATAACCGATAATGAGTTCTCTTTGCTATTAAACGTTTTGGAAGTATATTTGGCAATAATGTTCTTTATACTTTCATGTGGTATATCTAAAAGCTCATTTTCAAAAGTATTAAAGTTATTTAATGTTTGATTAAGCGCCAAATTATTATTTATGGTTAATGGATATGAGGTAATGATACCTGTGTTATATCCAAATAACTGCTTAGCAAAGGTGGGGATATTGGGACAATAATTATTCTTGTGTAAAAGCCAATAATATTCACTTAAATGAAAGTAGTGTTTTAATGATGTAAAAACATCGCCATGACCGAGTAGTTCCGATAAAGAAAATAATTGTTTGCGTGTTGCTCCTAAGCTTATTCCTAATCGTTGCTTCAAACGAGTAACTCGCTCTTGAGAAATATAGATGGAATTTATGAAAGGTAGATCAGTAGAGCCACCAAATGAAGATATTAGTATAAGTAACCAATTACAAAACGAATGTCTTAAAACATGGTAACCGATATTAGGATCACCGGTGATTTCTATTAATAATTCAGTTATTAAATCAAAAGCTTTTCTTAATTCATTTGATTCAAATAATTTAGCTTTATTATTTTCTGTTGCTAAAGTACGTTCATGTATATATTTAGCTAATAGATTCAATTCAGATTTCGGCCAGAAAACATCTAGAGGTACATTTCTATTGGCATTAGAGCTTTTTAATTTTTCTCCTTTTCGTGAATATATACGTTCATTCGCATAATTATCTCCAAGAGTTACATCTCCTAACTGCAGGTGTTTAACCTCACCTCTTCGATTACCACCAAACATACCGAAGCAAAATGCCAATCGAGCAACATTTGACGTTGTTGAATCTAGTTTAGCTAAATGGTCAAGGATAATTGCTGAATGCTCTAAACTGATTAAATTTGCCGATATGCTCATCGGGTCACCATCAATTTCTATACGTTCTAATATTTGTATTGGCAAAAATTCAGAATCAACTAAAAATAAAATGAAGTATCGAGCATATTTTTGGCGTCCAACGCTAGGAAAAAGTGTGATCATTTGATTGAGGTTATCAGCCCATTCATCTAATGATAAGTCACTTAAGTTAAGCTCTGCAAATATTGGTATGAAATAATTAGATACGGTTTCAACATAATCTTTTATAGAGCCAATTCCAAGTTCACCTCGAATATTGCCTTCTTTAATTAATTTTTCTAACCAACATATTACAAGCCATGTAGCAGGATGCTCCTGAATATTTACATTGTCTTCAAGCCAATTTTTTATCGATTTAATAGTAGTTGTTCTATTTAACAATAATGTTGTTTTTTTACCTGTCAGCTTTGTTAATAACTCGTTAACTTTAGCTAATCCTAACTCTATAGGATCAGCATTGAATTTAAATTGTTGATCTGATTTTTTAGTATTCCAAATACCTGTCCATTTTTTATATCCAGCAGAGTCGTTATATTCAACTTTATCGACTTCAACTTTTTTATTTGTAAGCAGTCGTATAAAACTTTCATGGCTAACTTGTTTCGAATATTTTCGATTCCCAATAATTAGTAATGCATTTGGGTTTACTGAGTATGCGTGTTCAATTTTGAAAGCACTATTTAAATCTTTAAAAGATATACGTTCATCGTTATTTAGTAATCCTTTGAACTTTAGAAAGTTATTTACAGATGCTAATATTTCTCGGCTTGTACAAGTGTTTTGGTTACTAAAACACATCCACTGCTGACTTAAAAGTAATACTGTTTCTTGCCCAATAATCTGACGTTTATCATTAACTTGAAAGTAGAAAACATCATCATTTCTGTACCAATAACGCTGTGAACTCAATAAATCTGCTAAAGTTTTTTGATTCATTATCCCTTCATTTAAGACAAGATTAATAGCCAGCCTACCGATGTTATTTGAGTAAGTTAGATCTTTAGATGGTTTAACAAACTCACTTTCCAAAAGACAATATAAACGCTCAGATAAATTACTTTTACAATGCTCATACCCGCCAATTATTGGTACCTCATTAGATAATTTAATAATTACAGAGCTAGTTGGTATTTTTATATTTAATGAAGAGTTTATGAATCTTAAAACACCATCGAGAAGTGTTAGCTGTTTTTGTTTGATCAGTGGATTAGTATCAAAGCTACTTTCTATAGATTTTATTGAGTCGTAACAAATAGCTTTTGGGGTTTTAAAACGTATTTTATTAAAAATTTGGGTACGACAAAACTCTAAATCAGTATTTCTATCAATATCATCTTTTAATATGGAGTTTATAACGAATGAATCTAATTCAGTTTTAAACTCATGCGTTACGCAATCATTGAAGGTATTGCTTGCCATGAGCACTTCTCCATAATTTCTTCTAAGTGAGGTCTGAGCTCTGCAGACGCTTCTTGAACATTAAAACTAGACTTAATGCTATGGGGGGATTCGCCATAGCGCGCATGTTCCATAAAATAATCAACTAATTCATTATCAGATATATTTTTAGATAACTCTGAACGCAGGAAGTGCCTCCCCGCATTAATCGCAAGATCAAATGCTTTCGTTTGCTTTTCTAGCCAACCAGGCTTTATGTGTTTCGTAGATAAATGTCCCGATGCTGTATACGACAGAATAAATAAAGGGCCGTGCTCTGCGTTTGATTTATTTCGCTCAGAAGTATACTTGCTAACATTCATACCGTTGTTTAATCGAACTGCCTTGTATATTGCTGAAGCCATAGAGGGTTCTATAGCGATTAATAATGGAACAAGTGCTTCAACATGCTGTTTATACAATTCAGTTTGTTGTAAAAACACATTAGTTATAGGAATCGTTCTTGTAGATATTCTATCTAAGTAGTCTTTATCTGTGATTGTCAGCAACAGGTGGCGTGCGTTAATTACATCCAAGCTTGGTAAAGGATCGTAAATCGCTCTATAGCCTGTGGTATAAAGCAACATAAAACTTATGTAAGTAACATAATTATTATGATAATTAACTAACGCGTCGATATTCACTTTAATATTAAATTTTTTATCTTTTGTAAGCCTCCCTTTTAATTCTTTGATAAGGTTTTGAACAGTTTCTAGATCCGGAGAGAAACCTGAACCAACAGGCTTACTATAGGGATAACCTTTTGTATTGAAATAGTCCTTTGGAAAACGAAAATTCTCACTAAACAATTTAATGTTACTTTCTATCCAATACCAAATTTCATTTATTTTAGATGCAATGTCGCTCTCGTTATCAAAGCGAGTGTAATGTCTTTTAACACGAGTGTTTTTACATTCGTTATTAAACGCAAAATCGAATGCAACTAGATCGACTATAGAATTACTTGAGCCAAGTCTAACGATTAAATGTTCTAACGTTTCTGCTGTGATAGACATACTATGTCGATTAGAAATTCTATTTAAAAAAGCATCTACAGCTTTACATAAACTTCCCTGGTATTTTAATGGGATCAAAAATTCCGGATCTGAAAATTCATTACCATGAATTTCTATGATAAAAGCACTCCAATAACTAGGTACCTTAAGGTGACAATATAACGCCCTATTTTCGTTAACTTTTTTAACATTAGATTCAACCCTAAAATTAAAACAAAATTCATTATCAATAATAGTTATTTCTTCATCTTCTATCCCACTACCAATATTAAAATCAAGAAGCTCTGAGACTGATTTACCCAGATAAACACATAACCAACAAGTAAGAATAACTATGTTCTTCGGAACCTTTTGAATAAGAGACCAATCAGAAGGGATAACATCACTAAATTCATTAAATAAATGAAATAAATGATGTGGCTGAACCTGTGATGTAGACAACAAAGTTTTATTTCTTTGCTTACTAACTTTAGCACTTACATTAACCGTTTTTATTTTTATGCCATGTTTGTTATTTATCGTAAAGGGATGCTTTTTTACATACTTACCATCATCTTCAATCACTTGTACCAATGGTAATTCATTAAAACAGTCACTTATTACCAAACCATTTTTATCTGTTCTAGTTTCTATAGGATAGAAGCTATTAATTTTATAATTACCTTCCATATCTGGCTCACTTATAACAGCATTTTCAACTCTATATGCTTTAAAGTTTTTAACAGTCGCTATTCTAGTTTTAAGATGTCTTCTATCACCTTTAAAGAAATGTTCTATTTCACGTAGATATTTATCGGCTACTAAACCACCAGAAACTTTATATCTTTCATTTTTACTGACATTTAAAAATCCCTCTAGATTTGACCAACGACTAAACTGAGAAAAGCAATTTTTTGTCAAAGACAAGCGTAAAGAGCTAGCTTCTCTGACTAGATGTTTAACGTTATTTTCTTCCGTAAAATCATCAATTCGTTCTAAGTATTTAACAATAAAATGAGAGACTATAATTTTGTAATGAGCAAAATTACAATTAATTTGTAAGCTCAAAAGCAATGAATAAATAGGCCTGTCACTCTTCCAGTTAGTGGCATATGAATTCGAATTAATTAGCTTTGATGGGTACTGTCTTAATACACCGGTAATAAGAGTTAAATCATTAGTAGTTAGCCCTGTAACATTTTCAAACTCGTTAGGTAAAATTTTAAAACAAAATATTAATTCATTGACTACTGGCAACAGTCCTTGAAGATTTTCTGGTGCATTAATCAACCCCACAAGATCCTCAAACTGATGAGCTTTATCCGGCATTTTATTGAGATAAAACTGTTGACTTATTTGACTAATAATATCACTACTAAAATAACTCATTATAAATTTCCCTTACGAATACCAAGATGCCTCGCTAGCACTTCTTTAGTTGTTAAATTAGGAAAAAGTGTTTGCCACTCTTTAGATGCTTGAATACTTTTAGCATTGTCATCTTTACTAAACCAAGAGTTTAAAAATGTACCGATGTGAGATGAGTCTGAAATGAATATGTGGTTAACCATCTGACACACTAAATAAATTAAAAATAATGTTCTAACACTTTTAGGTTTTGGCTTTTCATTGAATGTAGTTACCTGAATTTTAATTTCGTTACCGTTAAGAATTTGAGCAATGGTATTGAATGAAAAAAGCCCTGAACATAATAAAAACTGATCGCCTTTAAAGTAACCAACAATTGGAAACGCAATTAATAAAAACTCTATATTTAGTGGATTGAAATCAGATTTACTATTGCGACAAATAGCCATAGGGTTGGCAGAATTGATAATCTGTTTTACTTGTGGATCAAAATCAATTTTGTGCAAATCAACTTCGCATATTGATGTGTTATTCAAATTCATCCTAGCCATTAAAACCTCTTTACTATCTCAAATTTTCATGTGTCACCCAGAAAATGGGAACTTTAATTTTTATAATTTATACACGCTTAAATGAGGTTGACAAATAAATGAAACAAAATAATCTGATTTGAAACAATATATTAAATATTTAGACTAAAAACATCTCAAATTACACGTCAATTAAAAAACCTTATATTTTCCTATCCCTCTTAATATTTTGTATTTAATAAATATTTTAAAATCGGTCTTTTCAATGCTGAACAGATGCATAAGTTTGAGGGTGCTATTGAAAAAAAGTAGATTACCAATTGGCATAAAAACAAATAAGTCATGGGAAATAATGAACACCGAGAAAATACAATTGCTTTTGTGGAAGCAATTAAATAAGCTTACTTAACAATAATTCATAAGTACTTACAGGACGTTTTAATGGGCCAAGATGGCAACTTTTATCAACAGCAATTTTGTGTGTTATCCAATACTCATACACCAGATGAAGCTGCTTTAATCATGATTGATAAGTTTCTAGACGGAAAATATTGTGGGGATAAATCTACTTTTTGGCAACGTACTCATGATTTCTGGCTAAGCCCCTTTTTACTAAAATTATCTGCTGATGCAATTAATCACTCATCATTTGTATTAGCGCTGTCAAAATGTTTTCAATGCGCTGTACCTGTAGATGAATATTTAATTGAACAGGTAGTAAATAAGGCTCCAAATTCAGTACTATCTGCAATACGATATTCTGGCGTTGTGTCATCCACGCCAGTTGAATCATTAGAACTATGGTTAAAAGCATTATCAGGCGATGCAAAATGTGACGATTTTATTGTAAAATTCAAGGCTATTCAAAAAGAACTACAAGAATTAGATAATGATGCAAAAAAGAGACTTACTATTATCCAATCCATTTTAGTTACTGACTTGTTGATGTATGGAGCACGCTATATTTTTGAATTCGTATTACCTACCTCTATAAATAAGCAACACATCCTTATCCATAGTTGGTTAGTAGTCAATTCATTATTGAAAGACAACTTACTTAATAATACAAAACAGCGTTTAGACATAACTGAAATGGACGTGGTCAAAGCAGCTAAAAAAGTGTTTATGTCCGATTTGATTCATCATCCATCGCCTGAGTGTAATAAACAATACCAGCTATTTATCGACGCCTATTCAACTCAGTCTGCGTTGATCAATTTTAAAAATTCGATTGTTGATGAGTTCTGTTATAACGACGATGCTGATTTTTTTCTAAAAGATAGCCTAGTATTTATCAAAGAAGAGCAAACAAGTGAAAAAGATAACAACCAAAATCATAAACTATTAAAGTTAAACACGTATTGGCAGTTACGAGCATTAGATATATTTGCTAATTCACCTTATGCTAACCAACAGATTGGTCTTGCAGAAAATAATGACGATAACCAGGTTGCAGTTTTTTTATCAATGACTGCAGAGCTACAATTAAGTCATTTATACGGTATAGATAATTCAATATCATTAGCACCTAACGTTGATGTGAACGTTTTTGAGGCATTGCTTGCGATGAATTTAACAAGCATGTTTTATCAAAAACATTTTATTAATGAATACTTATCGTTAGTTGATGAGTTAGGTAATCCATCTAAAGCCCTAGCCTCATTTATGGTGAACGGTTTGATTACCTTAGGTGAAAATCGCTTTCCATTAACGTTTTCGAAGAAAAAAGATAAGATTAATCGCTTTATAGACTGGACTGTAAATGAAAAACATCCCAATGGTAGTCGAGCAGCGGCTAAAGCGATAGTTGAATTTTGGAGTCATGATCTAAAAAACACCGCCCTGCGTTTACAAAATAATTCAAATTCACTTATGCCAATGTTGAACGAGCAACCCATGTTAGTGCTCAATAATATGGTACTTCAAATGCCTTGGGTATCTGCCTTTCAAAATAATATGTTGGCAGCGGTCAACAATTTACGCAGAGTTGGAGCAAGAAGAGCGCAAGTAAAGAGTGAAACTCAACGTATTGAATACAGTTTAAACAAGGCATTTAAAACTCAAGACGTTATCACCCTAGCCAGTTTCCACCCATTTAAACATGCCGACAATGATCCGGGGGAAATAGACCTCATCTGTGCCCACGGCAATGATGTGCTAATTATTGAGGTGAAATCTTCATTTATTCGCCAAGGAAGAAAACAAAGTTGGTTACACAAATCAAATGGTCTAAGAAAAGCAGGTACTCAAATTACTCGTAAAGTTGCAGCAATTAAGTCATTATTGCAAGATTCAAAGTCCTTTAAAAATCAGCTTGGTGTAGAAAAATCAGATAACCTAATAGTAACAGGGCTCATCGTTGACACATCAATTGAATGTGATCATCAGTACTTTAATGGTTATTTAAAAGTATCTCTTGAAGAAATACTCATTGCCCTTTGGGATGATGCATATTATGTGACTTTAGAAGAAGATATATCCAATAATACTCCTGTTAAAACAAGTTTATACAATAATGGTTTCTCCCTTAGTAAATTAATTCATATATTAAATAATGAAACAGTTTTTGAATAGTGTTTATATTTCGTGTTGACTATACATGCGAAGCACTAAAATGTAATTCCTCTTAATGCTGGATAATTACATCAGAACTGTCAGTCATTATCATCCAATGCTGCCATCTAATAACACCTAGTGTGACCACTGAATAACATTAGGTTTGCAATATAAATCACTAGGTAATTAAAGTAATAGTATTTTTTTAAGTGATACTTTTTAGATTTGGTAAAGGGTCTTGGTATTTACTTAGCCTAATTTTATCTATTTAGTGGGTAACTTCACCGCGTTGACGACCTAATTACACACCAAAGCCCTTGATTAACATCCCATAGCCTGTAAATGACATTTACTTTGCTAACAACAGCTCCAAGACTTAAAGCGGTCGTTAGCATCAATGATTCCCTTATGACTTCAGATCCGACATTGCATACGTTAGGAATTTGTAAGGCTTACGACAACAGCTAGCCATTAGCCGACATGGTGTCGTTAATTTTAATTACTACTTTTTGTTGAAGGAGCGCTCCTAACTACACCCACTTTTATGTCCGCTATCTTCAAGGATAGTTGTCATTAGCATATATACTCTAAGGCGCTAATGGTGAGCTTACGGCAGCATAGCGTGACATTGTGAATTTCAGGCACAGCTTGACCTAGGCGATTAAGCCTAAGTCACTTTGTTTTTTTGGGGGCTAGGTGGTAGAGCTTTTAGCGAGATAATTCCAGGGT
>JAESUC010000140.1 GCA_016763285.1 Pseudomonas sp. | reverse complement strand
GAAGAACAGCAGCGCGCAGCCGAGCCCGTGGCGTTCTCCCAGGGCAAGGTGCTGTTGCAGTCGGTCCTGCAGCAGTAGCCGGTTGGGCAGGTCGGTCAGGGCGTCGTGGTAGGCCTGGTGCTTGATGCGTGCTTCGATATTCTTCTGTTCGGTCACATCCTTGAAAGAGGAGAGGGTGCAGCGCTCCTTGCCGATCAGAATGAAGTTGCTGGAGACCTCGCAATTGAGCACGCGGCCATCCTTGGCGACGAAATCGATAGGTTCGTTGCGCAGGCATCGCTCGCGCATGAGTTTGTCTATGATTGCCGGCCGCTTTTCCGGATACCGCCACAGCCCAATGTCCATCGCGGTCTTGCCAATGACCTCACGGGGCCGATAGCCAAATACCTCGGTGAAGCGATGGTTGATTTCGGCAATCTGTGCACTGCGCTTGGCAAACAGGACATAGGGTTCTGGCGAGTCGATGAACAGGGCAGAAAATTTCGCCTCGCTCTGCTTCAACGCCAGCTCTGCGTTGGTTCGCTCGGACATGTCGTGGGCTATGGACAGGCGGCAGGCCTCGCCGTTGAACTCGATATGTTCAACGTAAACCAGAAATGGCTTGATCTCGTTGTCGCTGCACAACAGACGCGCTTCACACTGGTCTATGCGTCCGGAGCGGGAGAAACGCTCGAGAAAATCGTTTCGCTGCTCGGGGCTGGACCAGATCGGCAGCTCGCTGGAATGCAGATTGACGACCTGGCCCTCGTCCCAGCCGAACAGTCGGGTGAACGCCGGATTGATCGCCAGCACGCGACTGTCGGCCAGCCGGGTGAGCATGCAGGCAATAGGAAGCCTGCGAAGCATGACGAGCAAGGTGTCGTCCTGTGCTCCGCCCCGGTTCATCTGCGCCCCCCTCCAGGCGCGCTGGTGGCCACGGAATGCCCTTTCATTTGCGCTGCTCTATTTTTATTCTTCTTCTCAAGGTAGCGCTTTGCTATCGCCGGCACAAGAACTTGTCTGCACGCCGGCCTCAGGCTGCAACCACCGAGACGGGTATGCCGTTGAGCACGGCGTTGCCGGACAATACGTCGACCACCTGGTCATCGGTAATGTCGTTGACGTTGAGCCCAGGATTGCTCTGGGCTACCCGCAGGCTGATCCCCTCCCGGTCGTGGCCCCAGCCATGGGGCATGCATACTACGCCCGGCATGATGTCTTCACTGACCTGCACGCTGACCGTCAGCTCACCTGTGCGTGACATGATGCGCGCCGACTTGCCGCTTACCAGGCCGAGGCGCTCGGCATCCGTTGGATGGATCAGCATGGCGCAGCGGTCGGTGCCTTTGACCAGCCGTTGGCTGTTGTGCATCCACGAGTTGTTGGTCCGCAGGTCGCGGCGGCCGATCAGCATCAGCTCGCTGACCTCTGCGCCCCGTAGCTCGGCCATCGCGCGCCCCAGATCGGTCACCAGCTCGGGGGGTGTCAGGTGCAGCTTGCGATCCGCCGTGAACAGGTACCCGGGGAAGGATTCGCGCATCGGCCCCAGATCAAGACCGTGGGGATAGCGCTTGAGCACCTCGATGCTCAACGGCTCCTCGCGCCTGACTGGCTCGCCGCTGTTGTATTCGTCGAAGCCCTGTCCGTACGGGCCGGTTTTCAGGCCGTGATCGAGAATCTGTTCCGGGCTGGGCATGGGCCGCCCCGGACCCGCTTCGGGATTCTTCAGGGCCTCGATGCGTTGGGCCAGGCCCTGGATAATATCCCAGTCGCAGCGGGTGCCTTCGGGTGCTTCGAAGACCGGGTCGCTGAAACGCGCAATATTGCGCACGGCAAGCATGTTGAAGACGATATCGTACTGTTCGTGTTCCAGCGGCCCGGTAGGCGGCAGGATGATGTCGGCATGGCGGGATGTCTCGTTCAGATAGAAGTCGATCGAGACCATGAACTCGAGCTGCTCCAGCGCCTCGTCCATCTGCCGTCCGTTGGGTGTGGACAACACCGGATTGCCGGCCACACAGATAAATCCGCGGACCTGGCCTTCTCCGGGCGTGAGCATTTCCTCGGCGAGGGTCACAGCAGGAAAATAGCTGTCGAACTCCGGCAACCCGCGGGCGCGACTCTGGTAGGTATTGAAGCTGCCCATCGGGCGGCTCTGCGCCTTGTTGAAGGCCGGTGTGGTAAACATCATGCCGCCGGGGCTGTCGAGATTGCCGGTAAGGATGTTCAGCACCAGCATCAACCAGTGGTTGAGCGCGCCGTAGCTTTGCGTTGAGACGCCCATGCGGCCGTAGCATACGGCGCATTCTGCAGCGGCGAAGTCTTCGGCGATGCGCTTGATCTCGGTCACGGCGATCCCGCAGCGCGCGCTGACCTGCTCCAGTGATACATCCTCGAACAGCGGCGCCAGGGCCTCCCAGTCGTCGGCCAGCTCGCGCAGACGACCTGGCTTGGTCAACCCCTGATCGAGCACGTGGCGAATCAGACCGAGCAGGAAGAAGGCATCGGTGCCCGGGCGGATGAACAGATGCTGGTCCACGTAGCGGGCCGACTCGGTTCGGCGCGGATCAACCAGCACCACCTTGCCACCCCGTTCACGGATGTTCTCCAGCCGCTTGAGGATGTCACCGGCGGTCATCAGACTGCCGTTGGAGGCGGCGGGGTTGGCGCCCAGCATGAGCATGTATTGGGTGCGGTCGATGTCAGGGATGGTAAACAGCTGGCTGTGCCCGAACATCAGGTAGGACACCAGCTGGTGCGGCATCTGGTCCAGCGAGGCAGCGGACGAGATGTTGCGTGTCTTGATGGCCTTGCGCAGCGTGCCGGACGCCAGCATCAGGCCCAGGTTATGGGAGGAGGGGTTGCCCCAGTAGCCGGCAATGGCGTCATTGCCATGGCGTTGCTGGATGTCGACGAAGCGCGCGGCGACCTTGTCCAGCGCGCTGTCCCAGTCGATCGGCAGCCATTCGCCGTTGACCTTTTCCAGCGGTGTGCGCAGCCGATCAGGGTCGGTGTGCAGATCCTGCAGGGCATAGCCCTTGGGGCAGATATGGCCGAGGCTGTGCGGGTCGTCCGGATCGCCATTGATCGACAGTATCTGCTCGCCCTGGGTCTCGATGACCACCCCGCACATGGCCTCGCACAGGGTGCAGGCGCGGTGATGGGTCTTGACCGGCATTTTCGCCTGTTCTTCCTCCCGTGCACGGGCATCACGGATCACACCGAGCATCTCTTCGACGCTAACGACCTTGCGCCGGGTTCGTCCTTCGGCGCGGCCACGGGCCTGCTCGTGCTGATCTAGCAGGCGCCAGTCGGCGAGGCTGACGGTGTCGACCTGGCGCGCCTGCAGCAGGGTATCGATATCTGTGGCGGTCAGCTCGGGCAGGCTGCTGCCCAGGCCATCCAGCAGGTGCTGGACGCTCTCGGTCGCACATTGGCGGTTGCTACCGATCACCCCGCTGGCGCCGCGCTTGATCCAGCCGGCGACATAGTCGCGGCCGTCGGCATGGCCGCTGATGCGTCCCTGTTCGTGCTGCATGACACCCCGGCCGGTATCGAAGGGCAGTTCGTCGATGGCCGAGCCCTGATAGCCAATGGCATGCACCACCAGGCCGGCAGCGATATCCAGCGACTGATCGGACGGCCGTGCCACCAGCTCGCCCTGTTCATTACGTACCAGCTCTGTGCGCTGTGCATGCACCCCGCTGACCAGGCCCTGGTTGGCACTGAAGCCGGTCGGGCTGGTATAGAACATGAACCGGATGCGCTTGCCTTCACCCCTGGGCCGAGCAGCGATCTCGCGCAACAGGGCCATGTTCTGCCGAGCCTCGGCGAATTCGGGCTGCTCCAGTTGCCGCGCAGTGGCGTCGTCCAGTTCGAGATCTGCCGCATCGACCAGCAATTGCAGGCCATCAATGGCCATCAACTGCTCAAGCTCCTTGGGCGTGAACGCTGCCTGCGCCGGGCCACGGCGAGCCAGCAGGCATACCTCTTCAATATTGCTCGCGGCCAGAGCCTGCAGTGCCTCGCCGGCAATATCGGTCTTGGCCAGCTGTGCATGGGGCAGTACCAGCAGACGCGCTATATCCAGTGCCACGTTGCCAATACCGATGATCACGGCGGTAGGACCGGTGAGCGCGGGCGCCAGGGCCGCTTCGTCCGGGTGCCCGTTGTACCAGCCGACAAAATTCGACGAGCCGAAGATGTTGCCGCTGTCGGCCCCCGGCAAGGTGAGGGCGCGGCTCTGCGAGCCCCCGGTGGCGTAGATCACGCCGTGATAATGCTGGCGCAGCTCGGCACTGGTCAGGTCGCGT
>JAESUC010000139.1 GCA_016763285.1 Pseudomonas sp. | reverse complement strand
TGCGCACCTGCTGGGTTTTGGTAGGTCCAGCGTCCGAACCATCGTCATCCTCGCGAAGGCGGGGATCCATTTTGGGTTTCAAAAAAGCGGGTTTCAGCCTTTTGTGTGGGAATGACGGTTAGAAAGACCCCGGCCTGGTAGGACCGGCGGCCCCGCCGGGAAGGGGTTGGAGCTCGGTGCATTCTGCTTCGCGGTCAGGCGACCGCTCCCACCTGGGGATTTGCGTTGGTCAAAATGGATTCCCGCCTTCGCGGGAATGACGGTGTGGGGGTGCGCGGGAATGACGGTGTGGGGGTGCACGGGAATGACGGTGTGGGGGTGCGCGGGAATGACGAATCCGGAATAAAAAAAGGGACATCCGAAGATGTCCCTTAAATCCCAAACAACTATTTGAGCAGCTTTACAGCTTAACGAATACCCGAGGAGCGCAGGGCTGCCGGGGTAAACTGGTTGTAGCTCGGCTCGAAGTCGAACTGCGGAGCAGATACTTCTTCGGTGTACATGCCCAGGGCGATGTAACGACCGGCCAGCAGGTCATACAGAGTCTCGATCGAGTAACCCGGGATCTTCTCTACATAGTTGAAGCCCACATGGCCTTCACCCACACGCCAGAGCGTACCGCGACCGTCGTAATGGTCCGCCAGGTTGATCAGCCAGGAATCCTCGTCCATGAAGAAGTTACGCTGAGCGTAGATATGACGCTGACCTGCCTTCACGTTACCCTGGACTTCCCACACGCGGTGCAGCTCGAAGCGGGTGTGTTCGGGGTTGATGTGACCGGCTTTCAGCACGTCGTCATACTTCACTTCGCGTTGAGCCATCTTGTAGCTGTTGTACGGTACGTACACTTCCTTCTTGCCAACCAGTTTCCAGTCATAACGATCTGGTGCACCGTTGTACATGGCGAAGTTGTCTGAAGTACGCATACCGTCCGAAGCAGTACCTGGACCGTCATAGGCTACCTGCGGTGCGCGACGTACGCGACGCTGGCCAGCGTTGTAAACCCACGCCATGCGCGGCTCTTTCAGCTGATCCAGGGTGTCGTGTACCAGCAGTACGTTACCTGCCAGACGCGAAGGTGCATTCACGCGCTGCTTGAAGAACAGCAGGGTGTTGGGGATGGTCGACTCGTCGACGTCATCCATCAACTGCGGGTAACCCACTTCCTCTTCCAGCTTGATGAGGGTGTAGGAACCGTTGGTCTGCGGCATGGCCTGCATGTACCAGCGCTTGATGTTCACGCGATAGCGGGTGTTGTGGTTCCAGACCACTTCCACGCCCGACTTTGGAATCGGGAAGGCAAAGGTGCCGTGGGAGAAGTTGTCGATACCGTCACCACCGTTAACCAGCTTGGCCTGGCCGGCTGTGCGCTTGACCTGGTCGTAGACTGACTGTGGGTAACCGACCGTACGGTGCGTCGGATAGACCGGCATCTGGAAGGTTTCCGGATAACGCTCGAACATCGCAATCTGACCTGGGGTCAGGTTTTCGCTGTACTGCTGATAGTTCTGGGCAGTAATAACGAACTGAGGCTGTTCGCTGGCAAAGGGGTTTGACTGGAAGTTGTCACCCACCATCTGACCTGCATCCGGTCCCAGGCCACCAGTCCACTCGGGAATGGTGCCTGCGGCGTTGCCGGCTTTTTCAGCACCCACTGGCGTCAGGTTGTTGCCCAACTGATTGATTTCTTCCTGCGTCAAGGATTGCGCCATGACGCTGGTTGCCATGAGGCTCAAAGCCAGACCACCGGCACCCAATAGAGTCTTTTGCATACGCATCATTATTTTATCTCTCCAGTTGCCAGTCTTAGAACGTCACGCTGACGCTAGCGGATACGAAGTCGCGATCAACGCTGGTGTTGTATTTGCCGTCAAAGAAATCGGTATAACCGAGGCTGGCAGAATACTTGTTGGCGTAATCGGCATTCAGAGTGAAGTTGATTGCCTTGGCGTCTTGATTGAAGTTCGGACCCCAACCTTCAACGTCATGCGACCAGCTCAGGGTCGGCGTCAGGTTCACACCCGCGAACACGTTTGAATAGTTCAAAGCGGCACGCATTCTGTAGCCCCAGGAACTGCTTGAGTAGAAGCCATCTGTTTCACACCAGCTCGCGCCGCGGCCGGTGTTCTGCGAGAAACAGGTACCGTTGGCAATTGGCGACTGACCGAAAACAGAGTCACGACCGTAGAAGGTATCACCAGGCTGATCGCCGAGGCCTTCAATGTAGTTGTAACCCACCTCACCCACCAGGGAGAGACGGCTTGCACCAAGAACACGCTCGATAAAGTGAATGGCAGTGACCTGGGCCTGATAAATGCCCTTGCGGTCATAACCCTGGATGTAGTCGCCAGCAGCATAGCCCTGGGTAGGACGGCCGATGAAGGCACCCGCGCCGGTCAGCGCCGCGAGACTCATACTACCAGTGGTAACCTGCATGGGCTGGTTCGGACGATAGCTGACCTCACCGCTGACAGCAGTTCCGCTGATGTTGGTCGCGAAGCTCAGGCCATAAATACGGATATCTTCGGGATATTCGAAGAAGTAACCAGCACCACCAGCCAGCCCACCGAGGCCGACTTGAGGACCCTGGATGTTGCTATAAACAGGAGCGCGGCTATGAATGTTCATCGCATAGAAGCCGAACTCCGTATCGTTAAGCTCTGCCGCATAGTAACGGAAGGCCAAACCATACTGCCCGCTGTCACTGGCATCGCGGTCCTTGCCTGCTCGGGCGATGACTCGACCGTTGAGCGTTGGGTCACCCTGGGGGGAGTCTGAACCGCCGACCACAAGGCGGTCGATACACCCGGTTGCCAAGGTATCTGCGCCAAAGAAGGTGCCGCAGTTATCAATTGCGAAAGGAGCCCACTTCAACTGGTAGAAGGCTTCCATCGAAAGGTTATCGGTCAGGCCCTGGGAGATGTAGAGCATCTCTACCGGGAGCAGACCTTCCTTGATTTCAGCACCAGGACGGCGGAATGCAGCAACGTCCACCGGGTTGATCGCGTTAACCGAGTTCTGAATGAAAGTACTCTCACCCCAGCTGACTACCTGACGGCCCAGACGAACGTTACCGGGATTCTGGCCAATGGTGTAGTTGTGGTAGACGAACGCATCGAGCAGAGCTACGCCAGCGCCTTTGACCAGCGGTGGACGACCATCGTCCTCTACGTCATAGAATTCCTGACTGCCATCCTTGATTTCCGCGTCGTACCAATATTTGCCGCGAAAGAAGGCACCTGAATCACCGTAAGACAGTTCCAGGTCATGCACACCACGGAAGATCTTGGAGAAGAAATCACCGGCCTCGTAGTTCAAACGTCCGTCGTCGGACGTTCGGGCTGCACCCTGACCGCCTTGATTCTCACCGTCAATGACTGTGTCGACGTGGATGAAACGCTTGTCCGCATTCTGCGTGGACATACTCGCGCCAAGAGAAAGCTGAGAGTCAAACTGGGCCTGGACTTCGCCGATATTGAAAGCCACTGCACCTGCTGAACCCGAGAAGCTGGCCAAGCCGATTGCCAGGGGCAACGCCGCGAGCGACCAAGCATGCATTTTTTTTGTCATTGTGCTGCTCCGTTAGATTGAATCATGGATGCCAGCAAGCCCGGAGGTCTCTGGCATCGGGGATAAGTCTGTCACGGAGAATGAATTTGATTTGTCTGAAAAGGACTAATTCCTGGCCCCTGAGGGACATTCATTAGGTGAATGGCACAAATAAACGGTGTGGAATTATCTGTTCCATTCTTTTGCATAATGAAGCTGATTGACATATCTTTACAAACAGATCGACTCAGCGCGAGACAAAAAATACAACAATAAATCAAGAGAATTCCTTCGCATGAACCAGATTCTCCATCCGCTGCCGTGTACGCGGCTGCACGAAAGAGCTTTTTGGGCTCAGGGCATAGGTCAGACTCTGACAAAGGAATACGGCAAGTCGATAGACGACATGCCCGAGGACCTGCAGCCTTATTTCGCCCCAACCGATCTCAGCTCGGTGCAAATTACGCAGACGGACATGAATCGCCTCTGGCATGCGGCGTCAGTACTGACGGAGGACGAGTGCTTCGGGCTCCGGGTGGGCCGCAGCTTTTGCTCCAATACCCTGAAAGTACTCGGGCTGGCCGCAGTCTCCAGTGCCACCGTGGGGGACGCGCTGCAACGGGTCATTCGCTTCTTCTCGGTGTTCAGTACCCAGGTACAACTGTACTCGGTGGAAGACGACCAGCATGTGACCATCTACTTCCAGCCCCGCGGCACGCCCCATCCCATGCATATGGAAGCCCTGCTCTCGCACTGCAAACACCTGTGGGACGCCGTGCGCCCCGGTGGCAGTCCGATCGTGCTGGAAACCCGCCTGATTGGTGATCATGAAAAGACCCGGACGACCTGCGAGGATATTTTCGGCAAGCGCATCCGGCCGGGCAGCAAGCGTATTGCGGTGAAGTTTGATCGACAGCTGATGACCACTCCCCTGCCCAGTGCTGATGCTTTTCTGGTCAAGCGGCTGGATACCACGCTGGAGGATATGCTCAGCGCCGTGCCTAATATCGATTTTGCCGAGCAGGTGAAACAGCGGATTCGCACTCTGGTGGCTGAACGCGAAGTGTCCGAAGACATGGTCGCCACGCCCTTCAACATGAGCCCTCGGCATTTGCGGCGCAAGCTCAGCGAGACCCAGACCAGCTACGAGAAACTGCTCGATGAGGTGCGTATGGAGTTGGCGATACGTCTGATTCAGGACGGCAAGCTGAACCTGGGGCGCATCGCCTTCGAGCTGGGTTTTCTGGACCCCAGCAGCTTTACCCGCGCCTTCCGCCGCTGGACCGGCATGAGCCCTACCAACTTCCGCAGCCAATCTCGGCAGGCCGGCAGCGTAAGCGCCTGATACGGGCGCATAGCGCCCCGTTTTGTCTCCCTTATAAGTCAAAATGGATTCCCGCCTTCGCGGGAATGACGATGTGGGTAAGCGCCCGCCCTACCACGGGACTACCTACCACGGGACCATGTGCTCGATCATGACCCGAGTAGGACCGGCGGCCCCGCCGGGAAGGGGTTGGGTGAGAGCGACGGCCCCGCCGGGAAAAGGTTGGGTACCGTGCATTCTGCTTCGCGGCCAGGCGACCGCTCCTACCGGGATGATGCCCATCTCCAGCTCTTGGTAGGACCGGCGGCCCCGCCGGGAAGGGTCTCTGGTGGGAGCGACGGCCTCGTCGCGAAGGGTTTGGGTACCGTGCATTCTGCTTCGGGGTCAGGCGACCGCTCCTACCATTGAGTCACACAGTCCCGTCATCCTTGCGAACGCGGGAATTCATTGACCCACCCATCGTCATCCTCGCGAAGGCGGGGATCCATTTGGGGTGTAAAAAAGCGGGTTTGAGCAGACAAAAAAAGGGAGCCCGAAGGCTCCCTTTCTTATTGCCCGAAGGCGACCAGTTTAGCGGATACCCGAGGAGCGCAGGGCTGCTGGGGTGAACTGGTTGTAGCTCGGCTGGAAGTCGAACTGCGGTGCGGAGACTTCTTCGGTGTACATACCGAGAGCGATGTAGCGACCAGCCAACAGGTCGTACAGGGTCTCGATGGAGTAGCCCGGGAGTTTCTCCACGTAGTTGAAGGCCACGTGACCTTCGCCTACACGCCACAGGGTGCCACGACCGTCGTAATGGTCAGCCAGGTTGATCAGCCACGAATCCTCGTCAACGAAGAAGTTACGCTGAGCGTAGATGTGACGCTGACCAGCCTTGACGTTACCCTGAACTTCCCACACGCGGTGCAGCTCGAAGCGGGTGTGCTCGGGGTTGATGTGGCCGGCTTTCAGCACGTCGTCATACTTCACTTCGCGCTGGGTCATCTTGTAGCTGTTGTAAGGTACGTAGATTTCCTTCTTGCCAATCAGTTTCCAGTCATAACGATCTGGCGCACCGTTGTACATGGCGAAGTTGTCAGACGTACGCATACCGTCCGAAGCAGTACCTGGACCGTCGTAAGCTACCTGCGGTGCACGGCGCACGCGACGCTGGCCAGCGTTGTAAACCCACGCCATGCGCGGCTCTTTCAGCTGATCCAGTGTGTCGTGTACCAGCAGTACGTTACCTGCCAGACGCGAAGGTGCGTTTACACGCTGCTTGAAGAACAGCAGGGTGTTGGGCATGGTCGACTCGTCGACGTCATCCATCAGCTGCGGGTAGCCCACTTCCTCTTCCAGCTTGATGAGGGTGTAGGAACCGTTGGTCTGCGGCATGGCCTGCATGTACCAGCGCTTGATGTTCACGCGGTAACGAGTGTTGTGGTTCCACACGACTTCTGCACCCGATTTTGGAATCGGGAAGGCAAAGGTGCCGTGGGAGAAGTTGTCGATACCGTCGCCGCCGTTAACCAGCTTGGCCTGGCCAGCAGTGCGCTTGACCTGGTCGTAGACAGACTGCGGGTAACCGATTGAGCGGTGCGTCTGATAGACCGGCATCCGGAAGGTTTCCGGATAACGCTCGAACATCGCAATCTGACCCGGGGTCAGGTTCTCGCGATACTGCGCATAGTTCTGCGCGGTAATCACGAACTCGGGCTGTTCGTCGGCATAGGGGTTGGACTGGAAATTGTCGCCCACCATCCTGCCCGCGTTCTGATCCAGGCCACCGGTCCACTCGGGAATGGTGCCTGCAGCGTTACCAGATCGCTCCGCGCCAATTGGAGTCAGCTGGTTACCCAGTTTATCGATCTCGGCTTGCGTCAGGCTCTGGGCCAGGACGCTGGTTGCCAGGAAGCTCAAAGCCAGACCACCGGCACCCAATAGAGTTTTTTGCATACGCATCATTATTCTTATCTCCCGTTGCCTGTCTTAGAAATTCATGCCGACGCTGATGGACGCAAAGTCGCGGTCAACGTTCATGTTGTACTTGCCGCCAAAATAGTTGGTGTAGCTCAGGCTGGCTTCGTACTTGTTTGCATAGTCGGCGTTCAGGCCAATGCTGATGGTCTTGCTGCCTTCCTGAAAGCTCGGGCCATAACCTTCCACGTCGTGGGACCAGGCAATATTCGGCGTCAGGTTAACGCCAGCAAACACGTTGCTGTACGCAAGGGATGCGCGAGCCCGGTAACCCCAGGAGAAGTCCGTGAAGAAACCGTCAGTTTCGCACCAGGTATTGGCTTTATCAGAGTTGGCCGCGTCACCCTGCGAAGAACAGGTTCCGTCGGCAAACGGGCTCTGACCGAACACGGAGTCGCGACCGTACTTGGTTTCACCCGGAGCATTGCTGATACCACCGATGTGGCCCACGCCCACTTCGCCTGCCAGTGCAAGTCGGCTGGCGCCCAGTACCCGCTCGATGAAGTGAATCACGGTCATCTGACCCTGGATGTATTCCTTGCGGTCAGAACCCTCGATCACGTCACCCGGGGCGTAAGCTACCCCGCGATGAATGTTGTCCGAGTTCAGCAGCGCGGTACGGCTCATGTCGGACGTGTTCAGATTCATTGGCATGTTCGGACGGTAGCTGATTTCACCACCTACCGAAGCCGGCCCCACCATCGTCGCGAAGCTCATGCCAAACAGACGGATGTCTTCCGGATAGTCGAAGAAGTAGCCGGCAGCACCAGGAACGCCGTCAATACCGACAACCGGACCGCCCTGACCTGTCAGCACCCCGGCAAAACGGTTGTTGAAGGTGGGCGTGCGGCTGTGATAATTCATCGCGTAGAAGCCGAACTCGGTATCGTTAAGTGCTGCTGCGTAGTAACGGAACGCTACACCGAACTGGCCGTCGTCACGCGCTTCGCGGTTTTTTTCAGAGCGCACGATGTAATCAGCGATGCCGGCGATACCAAAACCGCCGGTGGCCAACTCCGGATCGCCCTGGGGCAGATCGGCGCCAGAAACGACCAGACGGTCATTACACCCCTTGGCAACGGTATCGCCGCCGAAGAAGGTGCCGCAGTTATCAAGAATGTACGGATGCCACTTGAGCTGATAGAAGGCTTCCATGGTCAGGTTGTCGGTCAGACCCTGTGAGAAATACAGCATTTCGACCGGCATCAGACCTTCTTTCAGCTCGGCACCGGGACGACGGAATGCAGCAACGTCGATGGGGTTGATCGAGTTGATCGAGTTACCGATAAAGGTGCTTTCCCCCCAGCTGACTACCTGACGACCCAAACGCACGTTACCGGGGTTATTGCCGATGGTGTAGTTGTGATAGATGAACGCGTCAAGCAATGCTACGCCCGCGCCTTTTTGCAACGGCTCGCGGCCATCCTGCTCGATACCGTCGGTGTAGAAGTCGACGCTGTCATCCTCAATAGCGAAGTCATACCAGTACTTGCCGCGGAAGAAAGCACCGGAGTCAGCGTAAGTCAGCTGCAGGTCATGCGACCCCTTGAAGATCTTGGAGAAGAAGTCGCCGCTTTCGTAGTTCAGACGGTTGTCGTCTGAAGTACGCGCCAATGCCTGGCCGTTCTGGTCAACGCCGTCAACAGACGTGGCGAAGTGGATATAGTCTTTCTCGGCGTCCGCAGTCGACATGCTGGCGCCTATGGAAAGCTGCGAGTCGAACTGACCGCGCACCTCGCCGATGTTGAAGGCAACTGCGTTAGCCGAACCGCTGAAACTGGCCAGACCGATCGCCAGTGGCAAGGCGGCCAGCGCCCATGCAGGGATTGTTTTTGTCATTGTGCTGCTCCTTGGTTGTAACCCTGTAGTACCCGCACCTTTGCCTGGATGGCGAGTATGCAGAAGGGAAAGGCCGCTTTCGGGGCTCTTTCACGTCCGGGTAGTGTGCATGCGGTCGCTTGATCGGACCTGGCCGAGGGGGACCTCAGTTGCGGTCCTGAGAGGTCCGAGGGTCACTGGCAGATCAATTTGTCTATTCTTCTGCGCTATCCTACTCTGCATAACAGAGTGCTCTGTAGATATTGGATGGTTGCCGAGCTTGGCTATGATCTCGTTGCATGGAGGACCGATGAACATTCAACACGATATCGGGGGTGAACCCCGCGAGCGCATGGAATGGATTGGCGTTATAGAGCAGGGCCTGGCTGCCTGCGGGCAGTCGCTGTCCTGCTCCCCGGTGGCGTCCCGCTTGCTGGCGCAATGTCAGGGGGCGGAGTCAATAGACCAGGCCAGCTGCAGCCTGTTCTGGGAGGAGGCCCAGACCTTGAGCGGCGACGCACTGCTGGGTATGCGTTGCGCTCGGGGGGCGGCGTTGCCCGTGCCCTTGCAGATGCTTGAGCTGACAGGCGCGGCCAGTGCCGATCTGGGCACGGCCGTTGGCCATCTGGTGCGGTTTTTTTCCTTGCTGAGCACTCAGGCCCGGCTGGAACAGCGGCGTTCGGCCAGCCGCATCATGCTGCTGCTACACCCTCGAGGAAAACCCCATGTGCAGCAGCAGGAGGCATTGCTGGGGTTGGTAGCACGGCTGTTGCAGCGTTTTGTCAGCGGAACCGAGCACGCCCGGGCGGGCCTGTCGATAGTGTCTCCAGAGCCAGAGCGGGTGGATTACCGGCGGCTGGAATGGTGTGCCGATTGCCGTCATGGCAACACCTACGGGTTGCTGTTTCCGGCGGACTGGATGCAGTTGCCCCTCCCGGGAGCAACGCCGGCGTTGTTGGGTGGGATGGCCGGTGCGCTGCAGGGCTTTATCGCCAGCATGCCGGCCAGCGATGTGGTTGATCGGGTGCGGCGGGATATTGTGTTGCGGCTGGGTAGTGGTCATTTGACCGAACAGGATATTGCCGAGCCGTTGAAGGTCAGTCCCAGGCACCTGCGTCGGCTGCTGCGCCAGCACAACACGACCTATGAGCAACTGCTCGACCAGGCGCGCCGCGAGGAAGCCCTGCGCCTGCTGGCCGATACGCGCAAGTCACTGACGGCGATTTCCTATGAGGTTGGCTTTCTTGACCCCAGCAGTTTCACCCGTGCCTTTCGCCGCTGGACCGGTATCAGCCCCAGCGACTATCGGCGCAGACTACCCCAGAGCGCGTCGGCGTCCGTGCACAGGCACGTCGAGCCGCCATTGCGGCGGCTCGCCTGATCAGAATGCCGGCGTCCAGCTGACCGAAAGCTGTGCGTTCAGGTCATCTTCCCGGTATCCGTAGGTCTGGCCATTGGTGTTGTAGTTGGCCACGCTGTATTCCTTGTCGAGCAGATTGCCGATCTTAAGATTCCAGCGAACCGCATCGCTCATGTCCCAATGGGCACGCGCTTCAACCAGGCCATAACCGGCCAGCTCCTGCTGATTGGCCGGGTCGTTGTAGCGCTCGCTGTTGGCCATGACGCTGAAACCCACACCGAAAACGCCCCACTGGCGATCGGCGTCCACGCTGAGCAGGCGCTTGGGCCGGCGTGGCAGCAGATTGCCGGTACTACGGTCCCGCGGGTCCAGCCAGGTAGCGGACAGCAGGGTCTGCCAGCCGGCCAGCTCGGTAGCGGCGCTGAGTTCCAGCCCGTGGATGCGGGCGCGGCTGATATTCTGGGCCACGAAGAACGGATCGAGCAGGATCAGGTCATCAATGTCGGTGCGAAACGCCGCCGCCTGCAGGCGTGTGTCCTGGAGCTGGGCGCGCCATTGCAGCTCATAGCTTTTCGAGCGCTCGGGCTGCAGATCGGGGTTGGCCCCGAAGCTGGTGTACAGATCATTGAAGGTGGGAGCGCGAAAGCCTTCACCGTAGGAGGCCACCAGTTGCTGATTGGTGGTGACCGGAATGATAAGCGCGGCGTTGAACGTGTTGGCGTGGCCGAATTGCTCGTTGTCGTCGTGACGCCAGCCCAGCTCGGTATCGAATGCCTCTCCGGCGAAAGTGTGCTGAACGAAGGCGGCGCGGTTGAAGCGCTCGGTCTCTATGAAGCTGCCGGTGCTGCGCAGGCGATCCTCATACCAGTCCAGCCCTGTCTGCAGGCTGTGCTGTGGATTGAGTTGCAGGGTGTTCAGCCAGCTGGCCGAGTCGCGGTAGGTATTGTAGGTAAAATTGAAAAAATCATAGTTGCTGTCGCGCTTGTCCTCGGCGTGGCCGGCTTCCAGGCGAGTGGTCCACAGCGTATTGACCTGCCATTGCAGGTGTGTGGCCACAGTGCTCAACTGGAAGTCGTCCTCCGGGTTGCCAAACAGATCATATTCGGTATTACCGCTCTGCTGCAGCAGGCTGATACCTGCTTCCAGATCATCGCTGAACCTGTGAAGCAGGCTGGCGTTGAATGCCCTGTTGCGATAGCCATCGTCGTCTTCATCACCTACGGTCTCGTGCCGGGTGCGGTCGAAGCCCTCGGTTTCGTTGAGGCTGGCGCCCAGGTCAAAGCGCGTGCGCTGGTCACCACCGGACAGACCCACGTGGCGGCGATAGGTGTCGTGGCTACCCACGGCAAAACTGGCCCGCGGATTCAGCCCCGGTTCACCACGGCGGGTGAAGATCTGTACCACGCCGCCGATCGCATCCGAGCCGTAAATGGCTGAACGCGGTCCACGGATCACCTCGATACGTTCGATCTGATCGACATTGAGGAATTCCAGGCTGGGCTGGCCGGCCGATGCGCTACCGATGCGCTGACCATCAACCAGGACCAGAGATTGTGTGCTACCGGTGCCGCGCAGTGACAGTGCCGTGAGACTGCCCAGGCCGCCATTGGTGGTAATCGAGGCGCCGGGTACACGACGCAGCAGATCGGCAACCGAAGCGGGCTGCAGTCGCTCGATGTCGGTACGGGTAAACACCGTGGTGGCCGCGGGGGTACTGGAAAGTGCCTGGGGCTGGCGCGAAGCGGTAACCACCGTATCGGAGAGTTCCACCGAGCTGTTGGCCAGAGCGATGCCCGATGCCAGCAGGGTAGGGACGAGAAGTAAAAATCTGTTCATGTTGAGCCTCAAAAGAAACGCTTTTGAGGAGGGCGAGAAGCCAGCGGGACCTGTCTATAAAACGAAGGGACAGCCATGCACTGGCCGGGTGACGCCCTCCGCGACACCTCAGCAATGCAGGCCCCGGCGAATCTGCCATGGGGTTCTGCTTCGCACAGGGCCGGTCTCCGGGCTCAGGACATCAGCAGTACCGCCTTCCCACGCGTGATGCGCAGTGGCTGTGTGGCATTGCCTGCGGGCCGGTATATCCGGCACGCGATCCTTTACCGTTGCGGGGGCAGCGTCGGGTTTGCACCGACTTCCCGTTTCACCCCGCAGCCTGACGGCGGCGGGGCACCCAGTGCGACTGGAAGCGGGGTGGACTCTAGGGCGAATGCGCAGCGCGGTCAAGCGCTGCTGGCGGGAATCAGCGGGCCTGATCCAGACGGGAGCGGATGGCGGCCTCGATGCCGCTGGCGTCCAGGCCGCATTCGGCGAGCATCTCGGCCGGTTTGGCATGCTCGACATAGCGGTCCGGCAGCCCGAGGTTGAGTACCGGCACACTGAGGCGTTCGGCCGCCAGCCATTCGCTGACGGCGCTGCCGGCGCCACCCATGACGGCGTTTTCTTCCAGGGTAACCAGCAGCTGGTGGCTTTCGGCCAACTGACGGATCAGCTCCACATCCAGGGGTTTGACGAAGCGCATGTTGGCGACGCTGGCATCCAGGCTTTCGGCTGCCGCCAGGGCATTGGCGTGCAGGGTGCCGAAGCAGAGAATGGCCACCTCCTTGCCTTGCCGCGTGAGCACCCCCTTGCCGATTGGCAGGCCTTCGAGCTCCGGCTCGATGGGCACGCCGGGTCCGGTACCGCGCGGGTAGCGCACAGCGGCGGGACCGTTGTGCAGAAAACCGGTGGTGAGCATCTGGCGCGTTTCGTTCTCGTCGGCCGGTGCCATGATCAGCATGTTGGGCAGGCAGCGCAGGAATGACAGGTCGAAGCTGCCGGCATGGGTCGGACCGTCTTCGCCCACCAGGCCCGCACGGTCGATGGCAAAGAGCACATCCAGGTTCTGCACAGCCACGTCGTGGATGACCTGGTCATAGGCGCGCTGCAGGAAGGTGGAGTAGATCGCCACCACCGGCTTGGCACCCTCGCAGGCCATGCCGGCCGCGAGCGTGACCGCATGCTGCTCGGCGATGGCGACGTCGAAATAGCGGCGCGGGTAGCGCTCGCTGAAGGCAATCAGGTCGGAGCCTTCCTTCATTGCCGGAGTAATCCCGATGAGACGCTCGTCCTCGGCAGCCATATCGCACAGCCACTGGCCGAAGACGCTGGAAAACTTCTGCTTGCTCGCACCGTTGCCGTTACGCTTGGGCTCGAGCTTGGTGATCGCATGGTAGCCGATCGGGTCGGCTTCAGCGGGTGAGAAGCCCTTGCCTTTCTGGGTTACCACGTGGAGAAACTGCGGTCCCTTGAGTGCACGCATGTTGCCCAGGGTGGACACCAGGGTTGGCAGGTCGTGGCCGTCGATCGGGCCGATGTAGTTCCAGCCCAGCTCCTCGAACAGGGTGCCTTGGACCAGCATGCCCTTGGCATGTTCTTCGGTACGCCGCGCCAGCTCCCAGGCAGAAGGGATCTTGGAGAGCACCTTCTTGCTGCCTTCACGCATGTGCGAATAGGTGCGGCTGGACAGGATCTTGGCCAGATAGTTGGACAGCCCGCCGACGTTGCGCGAGATCGACATGTCGTTGTCGTTGAGCACCACCAGCATATCGGCTTCAACGTCGGAGGCGTGATTCAGGGCCTCGAAGGCCATGCCGGCAGTCAGGGCGCCGTCACCGATCACCGCCACGGTACGCCGGTCAAGGCCCTGCAGGCCGGCGGCAATGGCCATGCCCAGCGCGGCGCTGATCGACGTGCTGGAATGGCCAACGCCAAAGGTGTCATAGACGCTCTCGCTGCGCCGGGGAAATGCGGCCAGGCCATCCTTCTGGCGTAGGGTGCTCATCTGCTCGCGCCGGCCGGTGAGTATCTTGTGCGGGTAGGCCTGATGGCCGACGTCCCAGACGATGCGGTCATCCGGCGTATGGTAGGTGTAATGCAGGGCGATGGTCAGCTCGATGACACCCAGACCGGCACCGAAGTGACCACCGGTCTGGCTGACCGTCCAGAGCAGATAGGCGCGCAGTTCGTCGGCCAGCACAGGCAGCAGGTCTTCATCCAGCTCGCGCAGGCTCGCCGTGCCGTCAATGCTGTCCAGCAGCGGAGTGCTAGGCCGTTCGCGGGGTATCTCGTGGAAAGTGCTTGGCATCAAACAGGGCTCTGGGTGCCAGCATGGCTGACACAATTAAAACGGCAGTTTAACCGATGCGGGCGCATAGCCCAAGACTGGCGGCCGTTCAGAAATGCCGTTGCACAATATAGTTGGCGAGCTGCTGCAGCCTCAGGCTACCGCTCTCCAGTGGCTGCAGGGCATCGATTGCCTGGTCGCGCAGGGATCCGGCAAGTTGCCGAGCGCCTTCCAGCCCCAGCAGCGCGGGGTAGGTCGGTTTGTCACGGGCGATGTCCGCGCCCTGCTGTTTGCCGAGTACGCTGGTATCGCTCTCGATGTCGAGAATATCGTCCTGCACCTGAAAGGCCAGCCCGATGCAGTCGGCGTAGGTGCCCAGGGCCAGCAAGTGGGCCTGGCTGGCATTGCCGCTGGCCAGGGCTCCCAGTTGCACGGCGGCACGAATCAGCGCGCCGGTCTTTCGCCGGTGCATGTTTTCCAGGGTGTCGAGATCCAGCACCCGGCCGACAGCACCCAGATCGATAGCCTGCCCTCCCACCATGCCTGCTGGTCCGGCAGCCTGGGCCAGCAATTGAATCATTTTCAGCCTGACGGGCGGCGGGTAGTGCTCTGCCGCGGCCAGCCAGTCGAACGCCATGGCGTGCAGTGCATCGCCGGCGAGTATGGCGGTGGCTTCGTCGAAGGCGCGATGACAGGTGGGTTGGCCACGGCGCAGATCATCGTTGTCCATCGCCGGCAGATCATCGTGGATCAGCGAGTAGGCGTGAATCATCTCTACCGTAGCGGCGACCACGTCAGCGCTGGCGACCTCGCCCTCCAGGGCTTCGCAGCTGGCATAGGCAAGCATTGGCCGGATGCGTTTGCCGCCGTTGGTCACGCTGTAGCGAATAGCCGCAAACAGTCGCTCCAGAAGTGGCTGGTCGGACTGCAGATGGTCATTGAGGTAACCGTCTATACGTTCCTGACACTGCCCGAGATAGTGGCTGAAATCGGTCATTCAGCGGGCCCGTCGAAGGGCTCGGTAACCGGTTGCCCCTGCTGCTCGGTCAGCAGACTGACTTTCTGTTCTGCCTGGCTCAGTGCCTGCTGGCAGTCACGGGTCAGCGCCACGCCCTGCTCGAAGGCAGTGAGGGAATCCTCCAGACTCAGTTCACCGCTTTCCAGTTTCTCGACCAGCACCTGCAGGGCGGCCAGCGATTGCTCGAAATCCACGGCAGTTTTCTTCTTGGCCATGCTTACCTCGGTTGTCTGGCGAATCGGTGTCGGCTGAAGATTATACAGGGTTGTGGGGCGCGGAATCAGCCATATACCTGGTAAAAGTAGAACAGGCTCAGCAGCCAGCCGATCAGGATGACCAGCAAGCGAAGCCAGGTGTCCGGCAGGCGCCGGGCCAGTCTGCCGCCGCAGTAGCCACCACCGATGGTACCGGCGAGCATGATCAGCAGGGCCGGCCAGTGCACGGCACCGGCCACGATGAATGTCAGGGTCGCCACACTGTAGATGACCGATGAGAGCAGACTCTTGATGGCGTTGATCTCGACCACCTGGGTGCGCCCGGAGATGGCCAGGCTGGCTATCATCATGATGCCCATGCCGGCGCCGAAGAAGCCGCCATACAGTGACACCAGCAACTGGAAAAAGAAGCCGCTGGGGCCAAGACGTGGCTGCTGCGGCGCGCCGCTGCGACGGGCAACCAGCCGAGCCAGTGGTCTGCTGAAGGTGAACAGCAGGGTGGCAAGCAACAGGAGCCAGGGTATGAGCTGGAAAAAAACCTGGTCGCTGGTCAACAGCAGCAATATGCCGCCACCCAGGCCGCCGACCATCGCCGCCAGGGCGAGGGGCAACAGGTAGGCGTGCAGCGGCAGGGCGCGCAGTTCCCGGCGCAGGGCCCAGGCGGTCGAGAGGCTCGCCGGCCAGAGCGCAACCGCATTGGTCGCATTGGCGCTTACGGGGGCAATGCCGGCGGCCAGCAGGGCAGGAAAGGAGAAAAAGGTGCCCCCGCCAGCCAGGGCGTTCATTGCTCCGCCCGCAAAACCGCCGCCGATGATCAGCGCAATATGCCAGATGTCCATGCCTTACCTGCCTTGTAGTGAGGGGCGCATTATACTGGCCCGATCGGAACATGCTTTACTGGTACGCAGACAGGGAGCAGAGCATGAAACGAACCCGTTTTGATTTTCCCAACGCCCAGGGCGACTCCTTGGCAGGCCTGCTTGAGATGCCGGACGAGGGTGACTATACCGCCATGGCATTGTTTGCCCACTGTTTCACGTGCGGCAAGGACAGCGCGGCGGCCTCGCGCATAGCCCGCCATTTGGTGGGGCAGGGTATTGCCGTGCTGCGTTTCGACTTTACCGGCCTGGGCAGCAGCGATGGTGAATTTGCCAACAGCAACTTTTCATCCAACATAGAGGATCTGCTCGCCGCAGCGGCGTGGCTGGAAACGCACCATAGCGGGCCGCGTCTGTTGATCGGACACAGCCTGGGCGGGGCTGCCGTGCTGGCAGCGGCGCAGCAGATAGACACGGTAGAAGCCGTCGCCACCATAGCCGCACCATCAACGGCTACCCATGTCCGTCACCTGTTCGCCGCGGACCGCGAAGAGATCGAGCGCGCAGGATTTGCCCGTGTGGATCTGGCCGGCCGACCTTTCACCGTCAAGGCGCAATTTCTGGCTGACCTTGAGCGCTGGAACTCGGCCGATCATATCGGCAATCTGCGCAAGGCCCTGCTCATCTTTCACTCGCCGGTGGATGAACTGGTTGGCGTCGACGAAGCGGCGGCGATCTATCAGGCTGCGAGGCATCCGAAAAGCTTCATCTCGCTGGATAATGCCGATCATATGCTCAGCCGGGGCGAAGACGGGGAGTATGTCGCGAACGTACTGGTGGCCTGGGCGGCCCGTTATCTCTAGTGGCTTGAAGCCCGGACATGTCGTAACAGATCGGGATCGAGCTCCCGCGTGCCGAGTGTGCCGACCTCCTGTAGGCTTGTGGTGACGGTGGCGAGCACCAGACCGTAGCTGGAACATCGGCAGCGATCTGGAGCAATATGAATTCGATCAGAGAAATGATTTCGTAGGAGTGATTACATGAAAAAAACAATCGCGCTTTCCCTGTTGGCCGGCCTGCTGGCAAGCGGGCTTAACGTCAACGCCGATACCCATGGCAACGTCCTTACCGAGGGCGAGATCCGCAAGATAGACTCGGCCTCGGGCCGCATTACCTTGCGCCACGGGCCGATCGAGAACCTGCAGATGCCGGGCATGACGATGATGTTCCAGGCCGAGCCGGCCAACCAGCTCGAAGGCCTGCAGGCAGGCGATAAAGTCAGATTCCGTGCAGAGAAGGATAATGGTAACTTTGTGGTTACCGCCATTGAGAAAGCCGAGTGACACTCCTGCTGTGAAAATGCTGCGTACCACGGTCATTGCCATCTGCTGCTGCCTGTTGCTGTCGTTCAACACGCTGGCGGCTGCGCTGTTGGCGGTCGAGCAGTGTATGCAGGATGCCCAGGGCGGGTCGCATCAAATGGCCGACATGGCGGGCCTGCACGATGGTCACGATATGCCTCCCCACCACGACTGTGCCGGCGACGACCAGGGTCTGATCAGTGCCACAGCGCAACTGCTTTGTGATCAGGGTGGCGGCTGCGAGATGGGCGGCGCGGTAGTGCCCAGCGCAGTAACACTCCCGGCCGGGGTCCCTGAGCATGTGCCGGCGGTCTTCGCTTCCATCGGGCTCAGCCCCAGCTATCCGACTGCCTTCTGGCGTCCCCCCCGTCTCTGATTCCTGAATGATCTGAGCCCCACCTGTCTCGGCCGGTGGTGTCTGTCCGCGTCCGTGCTCTGTCGAGCGCGCGCGGCATCAGCAACAGGAATCGTCATCATGATGTTTACTACCCTTTGCCGTCCTGTACGGCGAATGCTTCTGACATGGCTGGGGTCGGCTCTGCTGGCGCCAGCCTATGCCCTGTCCCTGGATCAGGCTCTGGACCTGGCCGTGCGCGAAGCGCCTTCGCTTGCCGCGCAGGCTGCCGAGAGGCAAGCGGCGCGCAGTGCTGCGGTGCCGGCCGGCGAGCTTCCAGACCCACGCCTGGCCCTGGGGTTGCAAAACCTGCCGATTGAAGGTGACAGCGCCTGGGATCTGAACGCCGAGCGCATGACCATGCAGCGTATCGGTCTCATGCAGGAGGTACCCAGCCGTGCCAAGCGTGCAGCTCGGGTGGATCTGGCCCAGGCCCAGGTGGGCCTGGCCGATGCCCGGATGGCCGTGGAGTTGCTTGCCGTGCGGCAGCAGGCGGCCGAGGCCTGGTTGATGACGCGGGCGGTGGAAGAGAAGCTCGACGTGTTCAAGGCGCTGTATGCGGAAAACCGCCTGCTGTCCAGAGCGGTGGACGCCCGGCTGGCCAGCGGTGAGGGCCTCACGACAGACAGCATAGGGCCGCGCCAGGAGGCAGCCTTGCTGGCTGATCGCGAGGACGAGCTGCAGCGCCAGCACGCGCAGGCACGTGCACAGCTGCGGCGATGGATTGGCGAGTCCGCGGCCCAGCCGCTCAGCGGGGGCTGGCCACAGTGGCCGGTGGATGCCGAGCAGTACCGCGCCAGCCTGCAACGCCATCCGCAGCTGCAGGTGTTCGATCCATTGACCCGTCAGGCCCAGGCGCAGTTGCAGAGCGCCATCGCGGAAAAGAAACCGGACTGGAGCTGGGGCGTCGACTATCTGCGGCGAGACAGCGCCTTCGGCGACATGGTCAATCTCAGCGTGACCTTTGATCTCCCGGTATTTACCGCCTCCCGGCAGGACCCCGCCATCGAGGCCGAGCGCGCACGTCTGCAAAGGGTCGATGCGCAACGCGAGGCGGTCGAGCGGCGCTACCAGAGCGATCTCAGCGAAGCGCTTGCCGAGTACCAGCGGCTGGAAAGCACGCTGGCACGATCACAACGGACCCTGGTACCCCTGGCCGAGCAGAAGGTCGAACTGGCAATGGCCGACTATCGCTCAGGCCGAGGCTCTCTGGCTGGCGTGATCAGCGCACGAGAACAACTGATTGATGCGCGCCTGCGTCACATCGATCTGGCCCGGGACCGCTCCCTGAGCAATGCCCGGCTGTATTTTGCCTTTGGAGCCGACCGCCCATGAAACCCTTTTACAACCCCTTGATCCTGTTGGTCGCCATTGCGGCCGTGCTTGCGCCCTGGCCCCTGGTGGCCCAGCCAGCCGAACAGGAGCGTGAAGTGCTCTACTGGTACGACCCGATGTACCCGCAGCAGCGGTTCGATCAGCCAGGTCCTTCCCCCTTCATGGACATGGACCTGGTGCCCCGCTACGCCGAGCCGGACGCCGGTGGCGATGGTCCGCCAGCGATGCGTATCGATCCCGATATCCTGCAGAACCTGGGCGTGCGTCTGGCGCCGGTCACGCGCGGGCCGGTCGAGGTCAGCATTACCGCGACCGGACAACTGTCCTTCAATCAGCGGGATGTGGCGGTGGTCCAAGCCCGCAGTCAGAGCTTTGTGGAACGGGTATACGGGCTTGCCGAGCAGGATCTGGTCGAGCGGGGAACGCCCCTGGCCGACCTGCTGGTACCCGAGTGGGCGGCCGCCCAGCAAGAGTATCTCGCCCTGCGCGGCCTGGATGAACCCCGGCTGCTGGAGGCCGCACGCCAGAGAATGCGCCTGGCCGGCATGCCCGAGTCACTGGTCGATCAGGTGGCCAGGCATGGCAAGGTGCAATTGGTGTGGACGCTGACCAGCCCGGTTGGCGGCGTGATACAGAGTCTGGATGTGCGTGAAGGCATGACCCTGGCAGCCGGCGCCACGCTGGCCCGTATCAACGGGCTGGAGACCGTCTGGCTGGTGGTCGAGGTGCCGGAGGCGCAGGTAGCCGGCTTGCAGGCGGGGCAGGGCGTCGAGGCGCAATTGCCGGCCTACCCGGGGGAGACTCTCCAGGGCGAAATCCAGGCGGTACTGCCACAGGCCAACCGGGACAGCCGTACCGTACCGGTGCGTATTGAACTGAGTAATGCCGAACAGAGGTTGCGGCCCGGCATGACCGCAAAGGTCATGATGGCCCGTCAGGAAGACGCAGCCCTGCTGGTGCCCACCGAAGCGCTGATCCGCACCGGCAGGCGCACGCTGGTCATGGTGGCGGAGGAGGGTGGCCGCTTCCGCCCGGTCGAGGTACGCACCGGCCGAGAAACCGAAGACCGCACGGTCATTCTTGCAGGCCTGGAGGAGGGCCAGCAGGTCGTCGCTTCAGGTCAGTTCCTGCTCGATTCCGAAGCCAGTCTGCGCGGTCTCACAGCGGCGCCCACGGAGATGTTCATGCCCTCGGTGCCCGCGCTGCATGAAGCCGAAGGTACCGTGGTCGGAATCGAAGACGACATGATCTTCCTCGCCCATGGCCCGTTCCCGACCCTGAACATGCCGGGCATGACCATGGGCTTTCCGTTGGCTGATCCGGCCCTCACCGAGGGACTGCAGGAAGACGACCGGGTACGCGTTGGTGTGCGCGAAAGTGACGAAGGCCTGACCATAGAAGCGATCGAGAAACTGGAGGCCCAGCCATGATTGCCGCGACAATCCGCTGGTCGATAGCCAATCGCTTTCTGGTCCTGCTTGGCACCCTGTTTGCGATTGCCTGGGGCACCTGGTCGGTGCAGAACACGCCGATCGACGCCTTGCCGGACCTGTCGGATGTGCAGGTCATCATCCGCACCCCCTATGCCGGCCAGGCGCCGCAGATCGTCGAGAACCAGGTGACCTACCCGTTGGCCACGACCATGCTCTCGGTGCCCGGCGCGAAAACCGTGCGGGGCTATTCGTTTTTTGGTGACAGCTACGTTTACGTGCTGTTCGAGGACGGCACGGACCTGTACTGGGCACGCTCGCGGGTGCTGGAGTATCTCAGTCAGGTGCAAAGCAGTCTGCCAGCAGCCGCCAAGCCGGCCCTGGGGCCCGACGCCACGGGGGTGGGCTGGATCTTCCAGTATGCGTTGGTGGACCGCACCGGCCAGCATGACCTGGCACAGCTGCGTTCGCTGCAGGACTGGTTTCTGCGCTATGAACTGAAAACCCTGCCCAACGTTGCTGAAGTCGCCCCAATTGGCGGCATGGTCAAGCAGTATCAGGTCGTGCTGGACCCGGTGCGGATGGCCAATCAGCAAATTACCCAGCAGCAGGTTAGCCAGGCCATAGACGCTGCCAACCGGGAAACCGGGGGCAGCGTGCTGGAGCTCGGTGAAAGCGAATTCATGGTCAGGGCCTCGGGCTATCTGCAATCGATTGCCGACTTTCGCGGTATTCCACTGCGTCTGGGCACCACGGGCGCGCCAGTGACACTGGGCGATATAGCCCAGGTGCGCCTGGGACCGGAGATGCGCCGCGGCATTGCCGAGCTCGACGGTGAAGGCGAGGTGGTGGGCGGCGTGGTGATACTGCGCAGTGGCAAGAATGCACGCGAGACCATTGCGGCGGTCAAGACCCGGCTCGAGGAGTTGAAAAAAGGCCTTCCCGAAGGGGTCGAAATCGTCACCACCTATGATCGCAGCGAGCTGATCGACAGCGCGGTAAAAAACCTCAGCCACAAACTCATCGAAGAGTTCATCGTGGTGGCCCTGGTCTGTGTGCTGTTTCTCTGGCACCTGCGCTCGTCATTGGTTGCCATCGTCTCGCTCCCGGTCGGCATACTGATCGCGTTCATCATCATGCAGCGCCAGGGCATCAACGCCAACATCATGTCCCTGGGGGGCATCGCGATCGCGATTGGCGCCATGGTGGACGCCGCCATCGTGATGATCGAGAACGCGCACAAGCACATCGAGGCCTGGCACAAACGTCACCCGGATCAGCAGCTCAAGGGCGAAGCGCACTGGAAGGTGATCACCGATGCTGCGGTAGAAGTCGGGCCGGCCTTGTTCTTCAGTCTGCTGATCATCACCCTGTCGTTCATTCCGGTCTTCACCCTGGAGGCGCAGGAGGGCAGGTTGTTCGGCCCGCTGGCATTCACCAAGACCTACGCCATGGCCGCCTCGGCCGGGCTGGCGGTGACGCTGGTGCCGGTGCTGATGGGCTACTGGATCCGGGGCAGAATTCCCGCCGAGGAGCGCAATCCGATCAGCCGCGGTCTGATTCGTGTCTATCAGCCAGCACTCGATGCCGTTCTGCGCTGGCCGCGAACCACTATCGCCGTGGCGGTACTCATTTTTCTCAGTGGCCTGTGGCCCGCAAGCCAGCTGGGCGGCGAGTTTCTGCCGCCACTGGATGAGGGCGATCTGCTCTACATGCCCACGGCATTGCCGGGGCTCTCGCCGCAAAAAGCCTCGGAACTGCTGCAGCGCACCGACCGGATGATCAAGTCGGTACCGGAAGTTGCCCGCGTGTTCGGCAAGGCCGGCCGGGCGGGCACGGCCACCGATCCGGCGCCATTGACCATGTTCGAGACCACGATCCAGTTCAAGCCGCGCGAGCAGTGGCGCGAGGGCATGACGCCGGAAAAGCTGATCGAGGAGCTCGACCGGGCTGTGCAGGTGCCGGGCCTGGCCAACCTGTGGATTCCGCCGATCCGTAATCGTATCGACATGCTTGCCACCGGGATCAAGAGCCCGATCGGCGTCAAGGTCTACGGCTCGGAGCTGGCGCAGATCGACCGCGTGGCCCAGGAGGTTGAAGCGATTGCCCGAGAGGTGCCCGGTGTCAGTTCCGCGATTGCTGAACGCCTGACCGGTGGGCGTTATATCGATATCGATATCAAACGTGCGGATGCGGCGCGCTATGGCCTGAGTATTGCCGAGGTCCAGGCCATTGTTGCCGGTGCGATAGGCGGCATGAATGTCGGGGAGACTGTCGAGGGGCTGGCGCGCTATCCAATCAGCCTGCGCTACCCGCGGGAATGGCGTGACTCGCTGACGGATCTGCAGCAGTTGCCGATCTACACTCCGCGCGGCGATCAGATCACTCTGGGTACCGTGGCCAATATCCGGGTCAGTGATGGCCCGCCGATGCTCAAGAGCGAAAACGCGCGGCTGACCGGCTGGGTCTATGTCGACGTCCGCGACCGGGACCTGGCCGCCGTGGTGGCCGATCTCAAGACACGTATCGGCAGCGAAGTGGCGCTGACATCCGGCATGAGCATCAGCTATTCCGGGCAGTTCGAGTTCATGGAGCGCGCCAATGCCAAGCTCAGGCTGGTCGTGCCGGCTACGCTGCTGATCATTTTCGTGCTGTTGTACATCACCTTCCGGCGCTTCGATGAGGCTCTGCTGATCATGGCTACGTTGCCGTTCGCCCTGACAGGCGGAATCTGGTTTCTCTACCTGCTGGACTACAACCTGTCGGTGGCCACGGGGGTGGGCTTTATCGCCCTGGCCGGGGTGGCTGCCGAATTCGGCGTGATCATGCTGTTGTATCTGACCAATGCTCGCAAGGCGCGGCTCGATGCCGGGCTGACCGATGAAGGGTCGCTGCTGGACGCGATCCGTGAAGGCGCTGTGCAGCGCGTCAGGCCCAAGGCAATGACGGTGGCCGTGATCATCGCCGGCTTGATGCCGATCCTGCTCGGCAGCGGCACCGGCAGCGAGATCATGCGGCGTATCGCGGCGCCCATGGTCGGCGGCATGATTACCGCGCCTCTGCTGTCGCTGTTTGTGCTGCCCGCTGTCTATCTGCTGATGCGGCGGCGAACGACTCAGCCGGGGTCACCACCAGATGTTACGGGCTAGCCCGTGGTAAGCGGCCACCGGTGGGGCCTGATGCCCTGCCGGCGGCCAGGCAAAATTCTGTAATAACCATGCACTCTGCAAGGGCTATACGGACAGTCGCTTTTCATTATATGATCGCGCCAACTGAATGGTCCCGGTCCGGTTGTACGCCTCAGCCGGTGGTCTCGCCGCCGGCATGAGCGGACTCGTCACAGGGTATTCCCATGATTTTCCCGCGCCGCCGAGCGCCGCGCGGGATATGCGGAGTGATATGAGCAAGCGAGCCAGGGTAATAATAAATGCGGACGATCCGGCGCTGGTGTCCCGGGTACGTGCTGCCTTGCAGGATCAGCCTCTGGAACTGATCTGCGATCCGGTCGACTGCGCGCAGGCACCGCTCTGTCGCTGGCTGGCGCCGGATGATCTCAATCAATGTGGACAATTGGTGGCGGCGATACAGGACGCTATCGCTACCCTCGAGCAGACCCGGCATGCTTTTCGTTCCAAGCAGCTCGGTAGTTTGCGTCAGCGGCTCGAAAAATTGGTGAGAGAGCTCCCCGAGCCGGGATAACCGGACGCTACGCCCTCAATCTGCCACAGAACGCTTTGCCGGTCAGGATAGTCAGGCCTGAAAGACAGGGTGCTGCAGTGTTTCCATGCTGGAAATGCCGCAGCACCCTTTTTTGTGCCCGTCATTCCCTCGCCGGAGAAAAGGTGCTCAACCAGGAGCGAAGCAGCAAATCAAGGACAGTGGAAGTGCAAGCATGGAAGTACCAGAAAACGCAGGAGTGATAACGGGGCGTCAGGAAACAGGTTCAGGTTCGCTACGCGATCGATTGAAGTTTCTACAGTGGCGCGATGTGGATGCAGGCCGATTGCGGGCACTGGCAGAACAGGGGGCAAGGGTAAGTGCGGTTTTTGTCGAGCAGCTGTATCAGCATCTCGGCGAGTTCCGCGAGACCGCGGTCATTCTCGGCGACAGCGGTGCGGTCGCCCGGCTCAAACGGCAACAGTTGCGCTATTACGCAGGGCTGTTCGAGCGCGAGATCGATGCCGACTATGTGCAGGATCGTCTGCAGATTGGTCAGGTGCATGAGCGGGTCGGGCTTGAGCTGAAGTGGTATCTGGGCAGTTATCGCCTGTTTCTAAGCCAGATGATGCATGCGATCTGGTCGAACAGCGGGCCAGAGGAAACCATGCGGCTGGCCCGGCTCGACAGTCTGCTCAAGCGAGTCTTCCTCGACATGACGCTGGCGGCCGAGGCGTATGTGGATGCCAAACACAAGGCATTGGGTGCCAGCGAGGCGCGCTACGCCCACGCCCTGCGTGGGGCGAATGACGGCATCTGGGAGTGGGACCTGCAAAGCGATGGCTGGCACGTCTCGGAACGCTGGGCCAACATGCTGGATCTGCAGATTCACGAGGTGGGTGCTCGGGTAGACGACTGGTTGGCGCGGGTTCACCCCGAGGATCTGGCCGAGCTGAAACGCTCACTGGATGCCCATATCAGCGGGCGAGTGCCCTGGTTGCACCATGAGTATCGCATCCGGCGACGCAATGGCGATTTTCTCTGGGTACTGATTCGCGGCGTAATTGAAACCGATGCGCTGGGCCATCGGCGTCTGGCCGGTTCGCAAACAGATATCAGCGAGCGCCAGCGGATCAGACTGAGACTGGAGTATTCCGCCCGACATGACGCCCTGACCGGGCTGCTCAACCGGGAGCAGCTGAATCAGGTGCTGATCGCCAGTATCGCCAGCCTGGGCCGCCCCGGCGCCCGTTGTGCGGCCCTGCTGTTCATTGATCTGGATCGGTTCAAGGTTATCAACGACAGTCTTGGCCATGCGGTCGGCGATCAGGTGCTGGTGCGGATCGCCGAGCGCCTGCAGACCACCATGCGTCAGGGCGATCAATTGGCCCGCTTTGGTGGTGACGAGTTCGTCATGGTGTTGAACGACCTGGCCAGCCTGGCTGATGCAGACCAGGTCGCCGAGCGAGTGCTGGCGCAGCTCCGTCAGCCGCTGTGCTTTGACGGCCGTTGCCTGGTGGTCAATTGCAGTATTGGCGTGGCGCCATTGCAACCCGGTCAGGATCTGCGCGACGCGCTGCAGGCCGCCGACCTGGCACTGTACAACGCCAAGGAAGCGGGCAAGGCACGCTTCAGCCGCTATGACCAGGGTATGCAGGAGCGTGCCCATGAGCGATTGCAGATTGAAAGCAACGTATTGCAGGCCTTGCAGCTCGATCAGTTCGAGCTGGACTATCAGCCGGTATACGATCTGACCCCCGGCGCTCCGAATGCCCCCGTTGCCTGTGAAGCGCTTTTGCGCTGGCGCGACGGAGCGCAACGCATTGCCCCCGGTTCCTTCATTCATATTCTCGAAGAATCCGGGGAAATAATCCCGGTGGGGTACTGGACACTCGAACAGGCCTGTCGGCAGGCTCGACGTTGGCAGCTGGCAGGGCACCCGGACTTCAGTTGTTCGGTGAACCTGTCAGGCGTGCAGCTCCAGGAGACTGATTTCTGCACGCACCTGCGGCGTATCCTGCACGAGACTGGCCTGCCGCCGCGAACACTGGTCTTGGAGATCACCGAGAGCGTGCTTCTGGATCAGGCTGGCAACACCCTGCCCAACCTGCGTGAGATCGCTGCGATGGATGTGAGACTGGCCCTCGACGATTTCGGCACGGGGTACTGTTCGCTCGGTTATCTCAACCGTTTCCCGCTGGATATTCTCAAGCTCGATCGCAGTTTTCTGCACGAGGCCCACCGCAACCCCCGCCAGGCGATTATCTGTCGCAGCATCATCGAGCTCAGTCGCAAACTGGGGTTGCAGGTAGTGGCAGAGGGTATCGAGCGCGAAGACCAGGTGGATTTCCTGCGGCAGGAAGCCTGTTATCTGGGCCAGGGATTTCTTCTCGGGAGGCCGATGGGAGCGGAGGCTTTCCACCAGCTCTGGGGGTGCCAAGCCGAGTAAGAGCGAGACTGTCTGCCTCCGACTGCTCGAGGCGAGCGAAAAGTGTATTGCTTTTGGTTGTGCAAAATTCAGTCTGTGTATAGGATATGTATATATATCAATGAGATCTGCTTTGCCGGTTGGGACGTAGGGGCCCAAAAGACAGGGCGCGCGATGGGAGCTTCGGCTGGCCGTCCCGCGCCTTTTTTTGTGCCCGGTTTTAGCGATCTGACAACAAACAGGTTGAAAGCAATGCAGCCAATAAAGGGGAACAGGGAACGTTTCACCGGTACCAGGTGGTCACGCTCTGCCCGTGGAAATGTCACACAGACCAGCCATTGGCTGGCGAGGAGTCAGCAATGAAGATCAATCTTCCCATCACCAGCCGTGAAGTGACACTGAGTACAGGTGACAATCTGCTCACGACCACCAACCTCAAGGGCGCCATCACCTATGCCAACCCGGCGTTTGAGCGCATCAGTGGTTACACCCAGGAGGAAATGCTCGGGAAGAACCACAACCTGATCAGGCATCCACACATGCCCCCGCTCGCCTTCGAGCAGATGTGGGCAACCATCCGGGCCGGAAAGAGCTGGATGGGACTGGTCAAGAATCGCTGCAAGAACGGCGACTTCTACTGGGTCAATGCCTATGTGTCGCCGGTCAAGCGCAACGGCGAGATCATCGAGTTCCAGTCGGTTAGAACCAAGCCGAATGCGCGGCAGGTCGCCGCGGCCGAAGGGTGTTACGCCAGTTTGCTGCAAGATCGGACGCCCCTGGCCCTGCGCTTGCCGGCGCTCAGTCTGGCTACCACGTTGTGTCTGGCCACGCTGATGATATTCCTGCTCGCCGGGGCAGTGGCGGTGAGCACCACGGGTATGGACCCCGTCAGCCTGGCCCTCGTGCTTGCCCTGCTGTGGGCAGGTGTGCAGCTTGCCATCTTCGGGTTTCTGCGTCCGCTCGGGCAGCTTGCGGCCAGAGCCAGGGAAGTGGGCGACAACCCACTGGGTCAATATCTGTATACCGGATCGCGCAACGAGATCGGAACCATTCGTTTTGCCCTGGAGATGCAGAAAGCCGAGGCGGCAGCGCTGGTGGGCCGCATGGCCGATGCGGCGGCAAAACTGCAACGCGAGTCCCGCGAACTGGCTGCAGCTGTGAGCGCGGCAAGCCAGGGCAATCAACGGCAACAACAGGAAACCGACCAGGTGGCCACGGCGGTCGAGGAAATGGCCGCAAGTGTCCAGGAGGTTACGCGCAATGCCCATGCCTCGGCCCAGTCCGCCAACGATGCCGATGCCGAGGTATTGGACGGCCAATCCGTGGTGGCGGCCTCCAGGGATATCACCCAGGCGCTGGAGGCAAAGATCAAGGAGGTGAGTACCGTTATGGCCAGTCTTGCCGAGAGAAGCCAGGAAATAGGCATGGTGACCGACGTCATCAACGGCATTGCCGAGCAAACCAACCTGCTGGCGCTGAATGCGGCGATCGAGGCGGCTCGAGCGGGTGAGCAGGGGCGCGGGTTTGCCGTGGTCGCCGATGAGGTGCGCGGCCTTGCCGGCCGGACGCAGCAGTCGACCGCGTCCATTGGTGGTCTGATAAAGGGTTTTCAGGAAGATGCGCGCGAAGCAGTGAATGCCATGCAGGCGGGCTTGCAGCAGGTCGCAGCGAGCGTCGACAAGGCCCGGGAGGCTGCGGATGCGCTCAATGAGATCAAGCGAAAGGTCACGGCTATATCCGGCAGCAGCGCCCAGATCGCGACAGCGGTGGAAGAGCAGAGCGCGGTCAGCGAAGCCATCATGAGCTCGCTGGTCCGTATTCGCAGTGTGACCAACGAGAATGCGGCAGCGGCCTTGCAGAGCCAGGCGAACGCAGAGGGCATGGCGGGTCTGGCCCAGAACCTTGAATTGCTGGCAAACGACTTCTGGTCGTCACGCACGGTGAAGAGTTAGAGGGACGCACCAGGGATATTGATACCGTTGAGCAGTCCCGGAGTTGGGCGCTCAGGCCTACCGGTCGCCATCCAATGGCCCCGGATAGACCGGGGCAAAGCCGCCGCCGGCGGTGCGGAAGTTGGTGGTCTGCCCCTGGTAGAGGCGGGCAGCCACCCACTGCACCTGGCCCGCGTAGACATAATTTCGGAGGTCGAACTTGAGGATTTCGGGTGTCTCTCCATCAGATAGCGCCCGCTGGCCGGGGGCTACCAATGCCTGGGCCACGTAATCCCCGGCAAGAATCTCCTCCCATACCCGTCGCGTCAGCTTATCGCCCCGGTAGGCTGCGCGACTGCCGTATCCGGCCGCGGGTTTGAAGAATAACTGCTTGCGTTGCGCCCAAAGTTGATCGGCCTGTTCGCGCCGCACCATCCGGGTCTGGGGTATGCCGGCGAGCAGTATGGCGCGTGTTTGCGCGGATACGCCCAGCCGTTCCAAATGTTCCTCACTGCTCAATAGAACCAGGTTGCGTTTGTCGGCATACAGGGCGTACGCCTGTGGGTGAGGAGTCACAACGCTGGCCTCGGTCTGATGGGCCTGACGCAGGTGAGCGTTGGCGGGTGACTCCAGCAGAAAATCGGTAAGACGGTTGTACACCAGGTCGATTGCCAGATCACCATGCCAGAGCCGACCCTCGCGGAGCTCGAGTTCGCTCGGGTCAGCAATGACTGTCTGGATATCGTGCGCATTGAAGAGCCGCTGGAACATGACGAATTCCGGATACAGGTATTGCTCATCGGGATCGCTATCGACGATAGCAATGCTGCGCAGCGGCCGATCGTGTCCGGTGACCGCCCATTCCTCCCGAAACATGGCAATGATGGCGGCCTCGAAATGTTCAGCCATGGCCGGCGGGGGAACCAGACCTGCTACCGCAGGGCAGCAGGCATGCTGGGCGCGGGCCATCAGTGCATTGAGCATGGCGCCGCCAGCATTGGTATTGATCTCGATCAGCCCGAATCCCTCTGCCGTCACGTGAAAGTCATATCCCATGAAAACGCTGCGGGCAGCGGTGTTCTTCTGTGCGGCCGCGGGGGCCTGACCGAGCACGTGCGCCTGATAGCTCGGCATGGCGACAACGGTCTCTATGGCGGCTATCAGCTCCCGCATGCGGTCCATGTGCCTGGGTGAGACAAAAACAGGTCTGGCGGCGAACACCGTAGGGCACCTGACCTGAAGCATTTCAAACAGATCGGGAGTCGAGGTCTGACTGGCCAGCGCAGTGCGCAATGCCTGCTGATCCAGGCTGATGCAGAAGCACTCGCTGTTGAGCTTCTGGATCTGACTGTTCTGGTCGTTGCCCATGATCTGCCTGCCTGTACCGAGGAATGAAGCGCTGTTTATAGCAGCCGCTTCCCGGTCAGGCAAAGGGTGAGAGTCACGCAGCGTTGAGCTGGGTCAATAGTGGCGCATCGCTATCCTGATAGGATGATAGTCAAAAATGGCGTCCTGCACCCCTGGCCAACCCTTGTCACAGGACCCGTTTTACTTGCAGAGACATGGGAGCAGTCGCCATGCAGGCAGAAGAATTTTCACCGCTCGATATGGATGCCGCAGAGCTGGATGAGCGCCTGGCATTCATTCAGTGGAGCGACCAGGACGTCCAGCGCCTCAACCAGTGGCGCGAGGGTTCCGAGGAGCTGATCTCGGCCTGCGTGGCTGCGCTCTACGAGCACCTGGACCAGTTCGCCGAGCCATCTGCCATTCTGGCCGATGCAACGGTGGTCAAGCGTTTGCAGGGTACGCAGCGGCAATATTACCGTGAGTTGCTGGAAGCCCGCATAGACACGGCCTATCTGCATAATCGCGCGCGCATCGGTCAGGTCCACGAGCGGTTGAATGTGGGGCTGAAGTGGTATCTGGGCAGCTACCGTCTTTTTCTCGATCACATGCTTGAAGGCATGCACGCCGAAGGCTCGGGCAATGAGGCCCTTGCGGCGTTCCAGAGCCTGTTGAAAATCGTTTTCTTTGATATCACTCTCGCCGCTGAAGCCTACGTTGGCGCCTCCAACAGCGCGCTGGTTGCCAGCGAAAGCCGCTTTGCCCACGCGTTGCGCGGCGCCAATGACGGGATCTGGGAATGGGCGCTGGAAAGCGACAGGCTGTATGTGTCCGACTGGTGGGCGGGCATGCTCGGATTTACCCCGGCGGACGTGGGTGCCACGGCCGCCGGCTGGCTGGAACTGGTGCACCCGGACGATGTGGAGGGTCTGCAGAGCGCGCTCAGGCGTCACCTGCGCGGGGAGACCGCCTCGCTGTATCACGAGTACCGCATTCGCCAGGCGAGTGGCGACTTCCTCTGGGTGCTGGTGCGCGGCGTGGTCGAGACCGACCTGCAGGGTCGACGGCGTCTGGCGGGTTCACAGACCGATATCAGCCGGCGCCGGCGCAGCCAGGATCTGCTCGAGCATGCGGCCAAGCACGACCAATTGACTGGCCTGCTCAACCGCAGACGGCTCAATGAATATCTGGCCGACCTGCTGTTGCGCCAGAGCCGGCCCGGGGCGCGGTCGGCAGCGCTGCTGTTCATCGATCTGGATCGTTTCAAGCTGATCAACGACAGCCTTGGCCACGCCGCCGGAGACCAGGTGCTCAAGCACGTGGCCAAGCGTCTGCAGGCCTGCGGCCGCGCCGGAGACTATCTGGCCCGGTTTGGTGGCGATGAGTTCGTCATGTTGCTGGATGATCTGGCCACCCCCGCCGACGCCGAGGATGTGGCGCGCAAGGTGCTGACTGCGCTGCGTGAGCCGCTGCGTTTTGGCGATCGCTATCTGGTGGTCAACGCCAGCATCGGTATTACCGTGCTGGACGCCAGACACACCCCGGAGCAGGCGCTGCAGGCGGCGGATCTGGCGTTGTACCGGGCCAAGGACGCCGGCAAGGCGCGCTTCCAGCTGTTTGACCAGAGCATGCAGGATGAGGTGCGCGACCGCTTGCGCCTGGAAACCGATGTGCTTCAGGCGCTGCAGCGCAATGAGTTCAGCATGCACTATCAACCGGTGTTCGACCTGCATGCGCCGTCGGGCAGTGCACCGGTGGCGGTGGAGGCGCTGTTGCGCTGGCAGCATGAAGGCGAGCCGGTATCGCCGGTCAGCTTTATTCCGGTACTTGAGGAGTCGGGTGAAATCATTCCGGTCGGCTACTGGGTGCTCGAACACGCCTGCCGTCAGGCTGCGTTCTGGCAGCAGCATGGTGCGCCGCATTTGCGTTGCTCGGTCAACCTGTCCGGTCTGCAGCTGCGCGAAACGGACTTCAGCCAGCGGGTGCGCGACATTCTGCGGTTGACGACCTTGCCGGCCAGCTCGCTGGTGCTGGAGATAACCGAAAGTCTGCTGGTGGAAGCCGAAGGTCACAGCGTGGCCAGCCTGCGCGAGCTGGCCGCGATGGGCGTGCGCATAGCCCTGGATGATTTCGGGACCGGGTTCTGCTCGCTGGGTTATCTCAATCGCTTTCCTATCCATATCATCAAGCTGGACCGCAGCTTTCTGGCCGAGGCGCATCACAGCCACAGCCAGCAGGCGATCTGCCGGGCAATCATCAATCTGAGCGCGAATCTCGGGCTGGACGTGGTGGCCGAAGGGATCGAAAGTCAGGATCAGGTGGACTTTCTATTGGCGGAAAACTGCCGTTTCGGTCAGGGCTTCAGGTTGGCCCGCCCGATGACTGCAGCAGACATGCAGCGCTTGCTGACGCCCGACGTGGGCAGGCCCGAAATCGGTGCCTAGCGCTCGGGGTGGGATTTCAGAAATCGCCCCATAGATATTGCGCCACCGCCAACGCGGCAACGGGCGCCGTCTCGGTGCGCATGACCCGCGGGCCGAAACAGGCGGGCTTGAACCCAGCGGTCTGCGCCCGCTCGATCTCGTCGCTGTTCAGACCGCCCTCAGGTCCGATCAGCAGGGCCAGAGTGGCGGGGCGCGCCAGGCTCGCCAGGCTGTGCTCGGTACGGTGATGCAGCACCAGCTTGAGGTCCGCCTCTAGGTCACCCAGCCAGCTATCCAGCGATAGGGGGGCGTGGATGGTCGGAACCACGCTGCGACCGCTTTGCTCGCAGGCACTGACGGCAATCTGCTGCCAATGGGCCTGGCGTTTTTCCGCACGATCGCCCTGCAACTTGACCTCGCAGCGCTCCGTGAACAGGGGCGTAATCTCGCAGGCACCCAGTTCCACGGCTTTCTGAATCGCCCAGTCCATGCGTTCGCCCCGCGACATCGCCTGGCCCAGATGGACCCGCAGCGGCGACTCGGCGAGTCCCGCTCGGGGTGAATCCAGCCGGACACGGACCAGTCGCTTGCTGACCTCGACAATCTCGCCGGGCCATTCCTGGCCCGAGCCGTTGAAGATCTGGATCGGCGCACCGGGAGCGAGCCGCAGGACCCGCCCTATATAGTGCGCCAGGTCCCCTTCAAGCTGTTGCTCGCCGGCTTGCAGCGGGGCATCGAGGTAGAAGCGTGATACCCGCATGAATCAGTCCCGGGTCGCCAGTTGTATGCCTTCATAGGCGACGCTGGCCAGATGGTCGATCTGGTCGGGCGTGATCACATAGGGCGGCATGAAATACACCACGCTGCCCAGCGGCCGCAGCAGCGCTTCGTTTTTCAGTGCGTGTTCGTAGACCCGGATACCGCGGCGCTCCTGCCAGGGGTAGGGTGTGCGGTTGGCCTTGTCCTGCACCATCTCGATGGCCAGCACCATGCCGGTCTGGCGCACTTCAGCCACATGCGGGTGGTCGACGAAATGGGCGGTGGCTCGGGCCATATGGGCAGACAGTGCCTTGTTGGCCTCGATCACGTTGTCCCGCTCCAGCAGGTCCAGGGTGGCCAGCGCTGCGGCGCAGGCCAGTGGGTTGCCGGTGTAGCTGTGCGAGTGCAGGAAGGCGCGCATGGTCACATAGTCGTCGTAGAAGGCCTCGTACATCTTGTCGGTGGTCATGCATACGGCCATGGGCAGATAGCCGCCGGTGAGGGCCTTGGACAGACACAGGAAGTCGGGACTGATGTCCGCCTGTTCGCAGGCAAACAGGCTGCCGGTACGGCCAAAGCCGACGGCGATTTCGTCGTGGATCAGATGCACGTTGTAACGGTCGCAGGCTTCGCGCAGCAGCTTGAGGTACACCGGATGGTACATGCGCATGCCGCCGGCGCACTGGATCAGGGGCTCGACGATGACCGCGGCGACCTCCGTGTGGTTCTCCTCCAGGGCGCGCTCCATGTGTTCGAACATCATGCGGCTGTGCTCTTCCCAACTGACGCCTTCCTCGCGCGCATGGCAGTCCGGCGACGGTACGGTGATGACCTCCATCAGCAGCGGCTCGTAGGTTTCCTTGTACAGGGCCACGTCACCCACCGAGAGGGTCGCCAGCGTTTCGCCGTGATAACTGTTGGACAGGGTGATGAAGCGCTTCTTCTCGGGTTTGCCGGTATTGAGCCAGTAGTGGAAGCTCATCTTCAGCGCGACTTCGATGCAGGAGGAGCCGTTGTCGGCATAGAAGCAGCGGGTCAGGGGCGCAGGCGTGATGGCGACGAGCCGTTCGGACAGCTCGATGATTGGCTGATGGCTGAAGCCCGCCAGAATCACGTGCTCAAGGCTGTCGAGCTGATCCTTTACCCGTTGATTGATGTAGGGGTTGGCGTGTCCGAAAATGTTGACCCACCAGGAGCTGACCGCATCCAGGTAACGGTTGCCTTCAAAATCGTGCAACCAGACACCCTCGCCACGCTGGATCGGAATCACCGGCATGTGCTCGTGGTCTTTCATCTGGGTGCACGGATGCCAGAGTACGGACAGGTCGCGCTGCATCCACTGGTTATTCAGGCCCATAATCGCCTCGCCAAGAAGTGTGTGTGCGGCGATTGTACATCAGCGCCTGGCGGGCTGCAGTGCCTCAGCGGGTGTTGAAAACAACCATGGTCTTGCCCTTCACGTTGATCAGTCCCTGTTCCTCGAGGGTTTTCAGAACACGGCCAACCATTTCCCGTGAACAGCCGACGATACGGCCCAGCTCCTGCCGGGTAACCTTGATCTGCATCCCGTCGGGATGCGTCATGGCATCAGGCTGGCGACACAGATCCAGCAGTGTGCGGGCGACCCTGCCGGTGACGTCGAGGAACGCCAGGTCACCGACCTTGCGGGTGGTATTGCGCAGCCGTTCGGCCATCTGCCGGCCGACGGCATAGAACAGGTCGGGGTCCTGCTGGCTGAGCTCGCGGAATTTGGCATAGCTGACTTCGGCTACTTCGCATTCGGTTTTCGCCCTGACGCAGGCGCTGCGATCCTGCTGCGGTTGCGTCTCGTCGAACAACCCCATTTCGCCAAAGAAATCCCCCTGATTGAGATAGGCGATGATCATCTCGCGACCCTGTTCATCCTCGATCAGGATGGTGACGCTGCCCTTGATGATATAGAACAGGCTGTCGGAGTGATCTCCCGCATGAATGATGGTATTGCGGGCGTTGTAGGTGCGCAGGTGACAATGAGCCAGATAGCTGTCGAGATTCTTGATGCGGGGCGTCAGGGGGTTTACGACCATGTAGGTATCCTGTCGAGCAAATCAGTGATGCCGGGGCATATGTGGGAGCCTCAAAGCGAGACCAAAGCCGATTATGTCCACTTTTTACAATCATGGCCAGTACGAGGCTCGGCCAGAGGCGGCTGTGGTATTCTGCACGGCCTGAGAATGTCCTGCGGAGAAACAGATGAAAGCACAGATCAAGTGGGTGGACGGCGCCATGTTCCTCGGCGAATCGGGCAGCGGCCATACGCTGGTGATGGATGGACCACCGGATGCGGGCGGACGCAACATGGGCGTACGCCCGATGGAAACGGTGCTCATTGGTCTCGGTGGCTGCGCCAGCTATGACGTGGTCAGCATCCTGAAAAAATCCAGGCAGGATATCCGTGATGTGCAGGTGTCACTCGATGCCGAACGGGCCGATACCGAGCCCAAGGTCTTCACCCGTATTCACATCCAGTTCGTGGTAACGGGCAAGCAACTGAAGGAAGCACAGGTCAAGCGCGCGGTGGAGTTGTCGGCGGAGAAATACTGCTCGGCATCAATCATGCTCGGCCGAGCCGGCGTGGACATTACCCACGGCTACGAGATCGTCGAAATAGACTGACCTGCCAGCCCGCGACCAGGCGTCCTGCGACCAGGCGTGCCGCTTCCGCCTGGTTCTCAGATCTTGTAGGTAGCCCGCGTCATGACGCCCGAGAGCAGGGTCATGGCCTTTTTCACCGGTTCGGGAAAGACCATCCCGCCCGCTTCCAGTGCCTGTGCGCCATGCTCGATTTCATCCATGCGCATCTGCTCCAGAATGGCCCGCGACTTGATGTCCTCCTCCGGCAACTGGGCCAGGTGATCATCCAGGTGCCGCTCGACCAGCTGTTCGGTGGCGGCCACGAAGCCCAGGCTGACGCGATCGCTGATCAGTCCGGCAGCCGCGCCCATGCCGAATGAAAGCCCGTAAAACAGCGGATTGAATACGCTCGGTTGGCTCTTGAGTTCCTGCAGCCGCTGTTCGCACCAGGCCAGATGGTCGATCTCCTCCGCTGCGGCATGCTCCATCTTCGCTCTCACATCGGGCAGGCGTGCGGTCAGCGCCTGGCCCTGATAGAGCGCCTGAGCGCACACTTCGCCGGTGTGGTTGATGCGCATCAGGCCGGCTATATGCTGGCGCTCGTGGTCATCCATGGGCACGTTGGGCATGTGCTGGGAGGGCGATGGACGATTGGCCTGGGCGGCACCGGGCACCAGGGTGCGCAGTGACTGGTCGGCCTGGGTCAGTAGGCGATCGACGAAGCTGTAGCGGCGGGGGGTGTGCATGGAGTGGCTCCTGTGCAAGTGATCGGGACGCGCTGTGCGCTGCCTGCTGCTGCGGCTCAGCCCGGTGGCCAGGTCATCTGACGCTTGCCCAGCACGTGCAGGTGAATGTGGTAGACCGTCTGGCCCCCGTCCGTGTTGCAGTTGAATACGGTACGGAAGCCGTTGTCGCAACCCTGCTCGGCCGCCACTTTCTGCCCGACGAAAACCATGTGACCGACCAGCGCCCGATCGTCTTCGGTCATATCGCAGATGGACGCGATATGCCGCTTCGGGATTACCAGGAAATGGACCGGGGCCTGGGGGTTTATGTCATTGAAGGCAATGACCTGCTCATCTTCGTAGATTTTATTCGCCGGGATCTTGCCCTCGACGATCTTGCAGAACAGACAGTCCACGCGCTACTCCTTCGCTGGCTTGTTAATAGGTTTCAGTGTAACCATCTATGGCTAGAATGGCATCACATCGAACTGCTGCAAAAGGATTCGCCGGTGAAAAATGATATTCACGACCTGGGCCTGCTCCTCGACAGCCGGGTAAAACTGATCATTACCGAAAGCTGGGAAGAGCAGCGCCTGCTGGAAACCATGGCGGCTCTGGCGGTCAAGCGCGCGCGTACCTGGTTCACCTGGGATCATGTTGAAGGTCTGAAGCGCCTCGGCTTCGGCGCCGAGATCGACGAGATCGATACCTGTGATCCGGAAAAGGCTCTGCAATGCGCGCGCAAGGACCAGCAGCAGTCGATCTACGTGTTCTGCGATCTGCATCCCTTTCTGGAAAACCCCAAGGTCGTGCGTCTGCTCAAGTTGCTGGCGATGGATACCGATCAGCAGGCCCCGACCGTGCTGCTGGTGAGCCATCAGCTCAAGCTGCCGCCGGAACTCAGTCGCCTTGCGGCACGGCTGGAGCTGAGCATGCCATCCGACGAGGAGCTGTCGGCCATCATCCGCGAGGAGGCGGCCCTCTGGACCGAGCAGAACCGCGGGCTCAAGGTGCGCACCGACAACCGAACCCTGGAGCAGGTGGTGCGGAACCTGCGTGGCACCACCCACGCCGAGGCGCGGCGGCTGGCCCGCAAGCTGATCGCCGATGACGGTGCCATTACCCAGGAGGATGTGCCGGAGCTGAACAAGGCGAAATTCCGTCTGCTCGACATGCAGGGCGTTCTGAGCTTCGAGCAGAACACCGCGCATTTCGGCGACGTGGCCGGGCTGAAGCACTTCAAGCGGTGGCTGATGGAGCGCCAGGCGGCCTTCGTCTCAGCCGGCACCATTGCCGATGCACCCAAGGGCGTCATGCTGGTCGGGGTGCAGGGCGCCGGCAAGAGTCTGGCAGCCAAGGCGGTTGCCGGGGTCTGGGGTCTGCCGCTGCTGCGCCTGGACTTTGCTGCGCTCTATAACAAGTACATCGGTGAGACCGAGAAGAATTTGCGCGAGGCGCTGCAGATGGCCGATTGCATGGCGCCCTGTGTGCTGTGGATCGACGAAATCGAGAAAGGTGTCGCGCCAGATGGACATGATCAGGGCGTCTCGCGGCGTTTGCTGGGTACCCTGCTGACCTGGATGTCGGAACGTCAGAGTCGGGTCTTTCTGGTGGCCACCGCCAATGATGTCAGCCAGCTGCCACCGGAGCTGATTCGCAAGGGCCGTCTGGACGAGATGTTCTTCATCGACCTGCCGGACGCCGGGGTACGTGAAGACATTCTGCGGATTCACCTGCAGAAACGGGATCTGCAGGTCGACGGCTTCGATCTGCCGGCATTGGCGCTCGCCAGTGAAGGCTTTTCCGGAGCGGAGATAGAGCAGGCTGTGGTGGCTGCCGTCTACGCGGCATCGGCCCGGCAGCAGAGCGTTACCGATGCGCATCTGCTGGCGGCCATGGCGCAAACCTCACCGCTTTCGGTGGTCATGGCGGAACGCTTGCAGTCATTGCGCGTATGGGGGCAGGAGCGGGCCGTGCAGGCGGGTTAGAACGGCTTCACCACGACCAGTATGACGGCGCCTACCAGCACCAGCACCGGCGCCTCGTTGAACCAGCGATAGAACACGTGCGAGCGCGTGTTCCGGTCCTCCGCGAACTGTTTCAGCAGCACGGCACAGCTGAAATGATAGACCACCAGTGCGACCACCAGGCTCAGCTTGGCGTGCATCCAGCCCTGGGTCAGCCAGGCGGGCATCAGCATCAGCATCCAGATGCCCAGACCGATCACCAGCACCATGGAGGGCAGCATGATCCCCCGATAGAGCTTGCGCTCCATGATCTTGAACCGCTCGTTGCTGATGCTGTCCTCGCTTTGTGCGTGATACACGAACAGGCGCGGCAGATAGAAGAGACCGGCGAACCAGGTGACGACCGCAATGATGTGAAAGGCCTTGATCCACAGATACACACTACAGTCCTCATGGTTGAAATCGACTCAGTCTTGCGACAGTGAGTGCTGGTAATTTGCGTCAGCGCTTTTATGATAGGGGGTTATCAGTCATGTTCAAAACGATTCAGGAAGTAAAGATGATCAAGATCGGCATAGTAGGTGGAACCGGCTACACCGGGGTGGAGCTGCTCAGACTCCTCGCCCAGCATCCCCAGGCCCTTGTCGAGGTGATCACTTCCCGATCTGAAAACGGTATCCGCGTCGTGGATATGTATCCGAACCTGCGTGGACACTATGACCAGCTTTGCTTCAGCGTTCCGGATACGGCAGCCCTGGGCGCTTGCGACGTCGTCTTCTTTGCCACACCCCACGGAGTCGCCCACGCCATGGCCGCAGAGCTGCTGGCCACTGGCACCCGCATCATCGATCTGTCTGCAGATTTCCGCCTGCGTGATGCCGCCGAGTGGAGTCAATGGTATGGCCAGCCCCACGGCGCTCCGGAGCTGCTCGAGCAGGCCGTGTATGGACTGCCTGAGGTCAATCGTGAAGTCATCCGCACGGCGCGACTGATTGCGGTGCCGGGCTGCTATCCGACGGCTGTTCAGCTCGGGCTGCTACCCCTGATTGAAGCCGGCCTTGCCGACAATGAGCGCATTATCGCTGACTGCAAGTCAGGGGTCAGCGGCGCGGGGCGGGGCGCCAGCGTCGGGTCCCTGTTCTGTGAGTCCACCGAGAGCATGAAAGCCTATGGTGTGGCCGGGCATCGCCACCTTCCCGAGATCCGTCAGGGTCTGCAGGGTGCGGCCAAGGGGCCGGTGGGACTGACCTTCGTTCCCCATCTGACGCCGATGATTCGTGGTATTCACGCGACCCTGCATGCCTCGGTCGCAGATCACTCGGTCGACCTGCAGGCGCTGTTCGAAGAGCGTTATGCCAGCGAGCCCTTTGTCGATGTGATGCCTGCCGGCAGCCATCCGGAAACCCGCAGCGTGCGTGGCGCAAACGTCTGCCGTCTGGCCGTCCATCGGCCCCAGGGCGGCGATCAGGTTGTGGTTCTCTCGGTGATAGACAACCTGGTCAAGGGCGCCTCGGGTCAGGCGGTCCAGAACATGAACATCGCCCTGGGTATCGATGAATCAATGGGGTTGTCCCATCCGGCGCTCATGCCCTGATGTGGGGTTTGAAGCGGCGCACGCCGCTGCGTGAGCACAGCGTGGTGCTGATGCCGCGCACGTCGAAGTGGTTCAGTGTGCTGAAATGGGTCGGCGTCCTGCTGCTGATACTGGCAATCCCGGCGAGCGCATGGCAGGCCTGGCAGGCCGGCTTGCGCTCCCAGGCGGACGTGGTGCTGGAGCGTAACCGGCTGCTCGAGCAGCGCGAAGAATTGCTGTTCGAACTCACTGCGGCGCGGGAGCGTGCGCAGGAGCTTGAAGTGGATCTGCTGGTGGCCCTCGAATCGGTTTCGGAAAACCGGGGCATGGTCCAGGAGCTGGAGCAGCAGCTGTTCCATCTGCAGCAGGATCTGGCCCAGTACCAGGGTGCATTGGTGCCCAGCGCCACCTCGCCCGGTATTCGCATCCAGGCGTTCGAGCTGCTGCCCACCGAGGCGCCGGGCCGTTACCGGTTCAAGATCATGGTCAGCCGGGTAGGGGAGGAAGCCGACACGGTGCAGGCGCAGTTGCGTATGTCGGTACATGGCCTGCAGGATGGCAAGAAGACCACGCTACCTCTGGCGCAACTCACCGAGGCCGACGATGCCGACGGAATTGCGCTGGACTTCCGCTACTTCCAGGTGGTGCCCGCCTCGGACGCGGAGTGGGAGCTGCGCCTGCCGGAGGGATTCGAGCCTCTGCGGGTCGATCTTCAGGCGCTACAGGACGGCTCGGCCGTAGTCGAGCGATCATTCGAATGGACAGCCACAGGAGCGACACCCTGATGTGGGGAGCAGACAAGCACAAGAAAATGGACATAGGCAAGTTCGGTGGCAAGACCACCATCATTGCCCAGGATGCCGAGATCAGAGGCGACGTCAGCTTTTCCGGCGTGCTGCAGGTGGACGGCCGGATCGTTGGCAACATTGATGCGGAACAGGGCGTGGTACGGATCAGCGAACACGGCCGGGTGGAAGGCATGATCACCGCACCCAACGTGCTGATCAATGGCGAAGTGAAAGGCGACGTCCACGCCAACGAGCACCTTGAGCTCGATGCCAAGGCGCGCATCACCGGCAATCTGTACTACCGTTTTATCGAGATGATCATGGGAGCCCAGATCAGCGGTACCCTCAATCATTTGAATGAAACGGCCACCGTGACGCCGATTGCGCAGATCTCCGGACGTACCACGCTGGATGAATAGTTGACCAAAAGAGTCGGGAAAAGGATAATGTGCAGCCTGTTGTGCTGTGGCGCCTGTCGCTGGAGGTTATATGTCGACCGCTGAGGTTTTTACCCCTTCCCCCCTGTTGTTTAGTGATACTGCCGTTTCCAAGGTCAAGGCCTTGATTGACGAAGAGGGCAATGACCGCCTGAGTCTGCGCGTATTTGTCACCGGTGGCGGTTGCTCCGGTTTCCAGTACGGTTTTACTTTCGACGACGAACTGGCCGAAGATGACACCGTGGTCGAACGAGAGGGGGTCAAGCTGGTGGTGGATCCGATGAGCTTCCAGTATCTGGTCGGCTCGGAGGTGGACTACCAGGAAGGGCTCGAAGGCTCCCGGTTCGTCATCAACAACCCGAATGCGGCAACCACCTGCGGCTGCGGTTCTTCCTTCTCGATTTAAAACGCGCCACTTTCCCTGTCAGACGGGATAGTGAGCCCCGAGTATTCTCGGGCCGCTGGCGCCTGTCACGTCCGGCTGATTGCCGGGTTGCCGCTCCAGGCAGCGCCAGGCCAGCCAGGCAAACGCAATAGCCTCCATCCAGTCCGGATCCACGCCGAGTGCCGAGGTCGTGGCGACCGGCAGCGGATCCAGCAGCGCCTGCAAGCGTTCCAGCAGCAGCCGGTTGCGTGCTCCACCCCCGCATACATAGACCTGTTCCGTCGTGCTGGCGCTGTGCTGCACGGCCATGGTGATGCTGCGTGCGGTCAGCTCCGTCAGGGTGGCTTGCACGTCTTCGGCGGCCGGACGGCCGGGAAGGAGTGCCAGCTTCTGCTCCAGCCAGGCGGGGTGAAAGTACTCGCGCCCGGTGCTCTTGGGCCCGCGGCGCTGGAAGTAGGGATCGTCCAGCATGGCCTCCAGCAGGGCAGGGCACACCGTGCCGCTGCGTGCCCAGTCACCGCCCTCATCATAGGGTCTGGATTGGTGTAGCTGCGTCCAGTGATCCAGTAGCACGTTGCCAGGGCCGCTATCGAATCCGGCAATGGGCTGGTCAGGCTCGAGGACGGTCAGATTGGCGAAACCGCCGACATTGACCAGGGTTCTGGCCTGGTCCGGCGATCGCAATAGCCAGTCATGGAATGCGGGCACCAGCGGTGCCCCTTCGCCCCCTGCGGCGACATCGCGGCTGCGGAAATCGGACACTACGCTGATGCCGGTAAGTTCTGTCAGCAGAGCCGGTGCGCCGATCTGGGTACTGAAACCTGATTCGGGGTGATGGCGGACTGTCTGTCCGTGACTGCCAATGGCCACCACCTGATCCGGGCTCAGGCCGTTGCGCTCGAGTATTCGCGAGACGCCCTCGGCAGCCAGCCGCGCCCAGTTCTGTCCAGCCAGTCCGGCGCGACGGATTTCGTCCGCACCGGGCGAGCATAGATCGAGCAGTTGCTGGTAAACAGCGGGAGGAAAAGGAATGCAGCAGGCGTCGATCAGCCTGGCCTGGCGGGGAGAGGAGAGTTCAACCAGAGCTATGTCGATACCATCCAGGCTCGTACCCGACATGATACCGACATAGAGCTGGGTCATCAGGGTTCCAGCAATGCCAGTTGGCTGGCGCTTTGCTGGTCCAGGCTGGCCATCATCTTGTTGCTGATTGCCATGAACGCGGTACGTTCTGCCTTGGGTACCGGGTCGGATACCGGCAGTTCGACGCCCAGCGGATCCACGTGGCGGCCATTGACCTGAAATTCATAATGCAGGTGTGGTCCGGTAGCCAGGCCGGTCATGCCGACATAGCCGATGACCTGGCCCTGGCTGACGTTACTGCCGACCCGCAGGCCATTGGCGAAGCGGCTCATGTGCGCGTACAGCGTTTTATATTTCTGGCCATGCTGCACTACGATGGCGTTGCCATAACCGCCTTTGCGGCCGAAATGCACGATGCGGCCATCGCCGGTTGCCTTTATGGGGGTACCAGTCGCAGCCGCATAATCCACACCGTTGTGCGCGCGGATCTTGTTCAGAACCGGGTGTCGACGGTTGGGATTGAAGCGCGAGCTGATCCGGGCAAACTCGACCGGCGTGCGGATAAAGGCCTTGCGCAGGCTGGTGCCGTCGGCGCGGTAGTAGCTGCTGTAACCGCTCTTGTCGGTATAGCGTACCGCAGTGAAGGTTTTGCCCTTGTTGGTGAAGCGTGCGGCAAGGATATTCTTGGTGCCGATGCGCTTGTCGCCGACATGCAGCTCCTCGAACATGACCTCAAAGCTGTCGTTCTTGCGAATATCCCGGGCGAAATCCACGTCGTAGCCGAAGATGTTGGCCATCTCCATGGTCAGGTTGTGGCTCATGCCGGCTTCCTGGGCGGCCAGGAACAGAGAGCTGGTGATATTTCCCTTGGCAAACCGGGTGCGTACTTCCGGCTCAATAAGGCTCTTGCTGAATGCATAGCCGTTATCGGTGCGATCAATCTGCAGTGTCTCCAGATCGCTCATCTTCGAGCGAAGGGTCAACAGCTCACCTGCGCCGGAAAGTTTGAATTCCAGTTCCTGGCCGACCTTGAGGCGGGTAAAGCGCTTGGCTTCCTTGCTGCTGTTGATCACCGAATGCAGTGTGCTTGCGCCCAATCCTACCTGATTGAAAAGGACCGAGAGCGTGTCACCGCTGGCCACGGTGACCGTAAGCCATTCAGCAGGTTTCAGCGGCGTGGGTGTCTCGGTGGAGACCAGCACAGGCTGTTCTGTGGCGGCAGGTTGCGAGGCCTCCGGTGCGGCCGTGCCCTGCGTGCTACCGTTCGTCGGCAAGGGGGCAGGCAATGTGACCGTTTCCTTGACCAGGGCATCCAATTCCGGAGAACTGTGTACAAGGCGGCTCGGCTCGCCCGTGTGGCCTGTTTCCAGGTCCAGGGGAACGAACGTCTTGCGGGCCTCGACATCGGTGGTGGGAATAACGAGCAGAAAGATGCTCAGCGCTGCGGCTATACCACTGGCAGCCACGAGGTGGCTTTTCGGGTATAGCGGCGGTTTTGTCTTGTGGAAAGCCATAAGCGCTCTTGTCGTAGATTCTATGTAAAGTGTAATAACTTGCTAAATTATAACTGAAAGTGCCCTGTGGCAAGCTTTCAGCGTCGCCGCCTGTCAGTTTTCCAGCGCGGGATGTGCTCATATTCTGACAATCATACCCTGTTCAAACTTGTAATTGAGCATCAATGTTGTATGTTTGGTTCCCTTTTTTGCCCACCCCCATCACAGGATTTGCGGATTTATGAAGCCGGTCGAGGAGCAATTGGCGCTGATCAAGCGCGGCGCAGATGAGATTCTGGTCGAGAGCGAGTTGCGAGCCAAGCTCGAACGCGGTGTGCCTCTCAGAGTGAAGGCCGGCTTCGATCCCACGGCGCCGGATCTGCACCTGGGGCACACGGTGCTGATCAACAAGCTTCGCCAGTT
>JAESUC010000138.1 GCA_016763285.1 Pseudomonas sp. | reverse complement strand
CACCGGTGACCTGAAACGCGATCCCAGGCATGCAGTCAATTGCACGGATCAGGCGTCCGGCGCTGTCGTGGCATGGTCACACAGGTCTCTTCAAAGACTGCCCGAAACGGTTTATCTGTACTCGCCGTATACAGACAGTATTGCCCTGCCATATGGCAGCGACATGAAATCTGAACAAGGGCAAGGTTGGCCCAAGCAGAAACACCCCTGACACCTGTCATACGAGTCGCAGGTGCCGTCATTGTGTAATCCGGGTAGCACTGGAAACACAACGGTACTTCATGAAAAGAATGCTGATCAACGCAACTCAACCCGAAGAGTTGCGCGTCGCCCTGGTAGATGGCCAGCGCCTGTACGATCTGGATATCGAATCCGGAGCCCGCGAACAGAAGAAAGCCAACATCTACAAAGGCAAGATCACCCGCGTCGAACCCAGCCTTGAAGCTGCTTTCGTGGACTTCGGGTCCGATCGCCACGGCTTCCTGCCGCTGAAGGAAATATCCCGCGAGTACTTCTCCAAGCAGCCTGAAGGCCGCGTCAACATCAAGGAAGTCCTGCGCGAAGGCCAGGAAGTCATCGTCCAGGTCGACAAGGAAGAGCGCGGCAACAAGGGCGCCGCCCTGACCACCTTTATCAGTCTTGCCGGCCGCTATCTGGTACTGATGCCCAACAACCCCCGCGCCGGTGGCATTTCCCGACGCATCGAGGGTGAAGAGCGCAACGACCTGCGCGAAGCCATCAACAGCCTCAACGTACCCGCCGACATGGGCATGATCGTGCGCACCGCCGGCCTGGGCCGCAGCGCCGAAGAACTGCAATGGGACCTCGACTACCTGCTGCAACTCTGGGGCGCGATCAAGGGTGCCTCCGATGAGCGTCCCTCCCCGTTCCTGATCTATCAGGAAAGCAACGTCATCATCCGCGCTATCCGCGACTACCTGCGCCAGGACATCGGCGAAGTGCTGATCGACAGCGAAACCGTCAAGGAAGAAGCGCTGAACTTCATCAGCCAGGTCATGCCGCAGTACGCCAGCAAGGTCAAGCTGTACGAAGACACCGTACCGCTGTTCAACCGCTTCCAGATCGAAAGCCAGATTGAAACCGCGTTCGAACGTGAAGTGAAACTGCCGTCCGGCGGCTCGATCGTGATCGACCACACCGAAGCGTTGGTCTCCATCGACATCAACTCCTCGCGCGCCACCAAGGGTGCCGACATCGAGGAAACCGCACTGCAGACCAACCTGGAAGCGGCCGAAGAAATCGCCCGCCAGCTGCGCCTGCGTGATATCGGCGGCCTGATCGTCATCGACTTCATCGACATGTCTCCAGCGAAGAACCAGCGCGCCGTTGAAGAACGCGTCAAGGAAAGCCTGGAAGCCGACCGCGCCCGTGTACAGGTCGGCCGTATTTCCCGTTTCGGTCTGCTGGAGATGTCCCGCCAGCGCCTGCGTCCGTCCCTGGGCGAAACCAGCGGTATCGTCTGCCCGCGCTGTAATGGCCGCGGCACCATTCGTGACGTTGAATCCCTGTCACTGTCCGTGTTGCGCCTGATCGAAGAAGAAGCATTGAAAGAGCGCACCGCTGAAGTCCGTGCCCATGTGCCGATCGCGGTAGCGACCTTCCTGCTCAACGAGAAGCGTGAAGCGCTGGCCAAGACCGAAGAGCGCACCAAGGTACGCCTGCTGATCCTGCCCAGCGAGCACATGGAAACCCCGCATTTCGATGTACAGCGCCTGCGCGACGACCATGAGTCCGTACTCAACGGCGAAACCAGCTATACCATGAGCAGTGACCTCGTGGTGGAAGAGCCGACACCGGTCAGCCAGACCAAGGCCATCGTACGTCAGGAAGCTGCGGTCAAGACCCTCGCTCCCTCGCGTCCCGCGCCGACCCCTGCCCCGGCCCCCGTGGCTGCCACCAAGGCGATCCACGAAGCGCAGCCAGGCCTGTTCAAGGGGCTGATCAAGTCTCTGGTCAGCCTGTTTGCCTCGGATGAGGAGCAGGCCCGCGAGGAGCAGGCCAAGCCGGCAGAGAAGACCGCAAGCAAACCCGCTGCCCGTGACAGCAAGCGCGGCGATGATCGCCGTGGTGGTCGCGGTCGTCGGCCACGCGCTGACCGGGCTGACCGTCCGGAGCGTGGCGAACGTCCGGAACGCTCCGAGCGTCCTGAGCGTCAGGAACGCAAACCGCAAACCGCACGTGCCGAAGCTCCGGCCCAGGCCCAGGCTGAAAAACGTGAAGCTGCCCAGCCGACAGAAGCGAAGACCGGCGAAACCCCGACACGCCGTCGTCGTCGTGGTACGCCCGAGACGCCCACCGAAGCCAAACGCGCGACGCAGGACCAGACGCCTGAGCAGACTGCCGATGAGCCCCGCAAGGAAGCCCCTGCAGAACGCCGCAGCCGCCGTGTGGTCGACGAGAAGCCCACCGATGACCAGGATCGTGCAAACGACAGTGGCTCGGTAGAACAGGCTGAACTGGAGTCCAACGACGACACCAACGAAGGCGATCGCCCGAAGCGCCGCTCGCGTAACAGCCAGCGCCGTCGCAACAACCGTCGCAGCCGGGTCAATCAGGACGAAAACGCCGTCGCCGGCGAAAATGCGCAGGACGCCACCGAGCAGGCATCAACCGGCGAACAGACGCCACCCGTAGCCGATACTGCAGTGGCTGTCGCAGCTACTGCTGCCGCCTCGGTTGCCCAGGCTGAACAGCCCGTCGCGGAAGAGCAACAGGCCCAATCGGAGCAGCGCGGCAGTCTGAGCGACGTGACCGACCCGGTTGAAGCCGGACTCAAGCAGGCGGCAACCGACCTGGAGTCCTCGATCGAGGATGCAGTGCAGGCGTTCAGCCAGTCACAGCCAAAGGCCCCCGAGGAGGTTGCCGGTTCCGAAGAGTCTGCTCCGGTCAAGGCCGAAGCACCCGCCGAGGAGCCTGCCGCCGAAATCGAACCGGCGCCGCAGACAGCTGTCGTCGAGCACGATGCGACCAGCGAGCCGGCGGTCACCATCACGGCAGCCGCTGCCGATGTGTCCGAGCCTGAGCCGGAAGTGAAGGTCCATGCCGAGCCCGCAGCACCTGCTCCGGCCCTGGAAGAGACCATCGCTGCCAAGGTCGAGACTGCACCAGAAGCCGAGGCCGAGCCGGCCAAGGCCCCTGAGCCGGTGATGCCTCCGACTGAAAGTGGCCGAGCCTATAACGATCCCCGGGAAATTCGTCGTCGCCAGCAGGAGGCCAAGCGACTGGCCGAAGAGCAGGCGGCACGCGAGCAGACCGAAGCTGCCACACCGGTGCAGGACGTTACCCCCCTGCCCGAGCAGCCCGAGCCCGTCGTGGACCCGGTCGCACAGCAGCCGGTTGCCGAGGAGCAGGCGCAGCAGCCAGAGCCGGAAGCAAGCCCGGTAGTCACCCCAACAGAGCAGCAGGAACCGGAGCGTCCCTCCAGCCCGCAGCAGGGCGACCTGCCGATCGACACGGCCGACAAGCCCGCTTCTGCGGATGCCACCGGTGACGAGGATCATCCTGAGACCCATGATCTGCGTCAGCAACAGGAAGACAAGTCCAAGCCCTGATCAGGCCTGGCAAATAAAAAGGTTCATCACTGAAGTCCGGGGCTACCCGGACTTTTTGTTTCTGGAATGAGGTGAGGCGGTGACATCTCGGTCATGATGGTTGTGCGACCAACACCATAATCCGAGAGCACCGCCTCATGCTTGATCAT
>JAESUC010000137.1 GCA_016763285.1 Pseudomonas sp. | reverse complement strand
GTCAGTTCGTTGTGCACTATCTTTACACGTTGCACCCGCTGGGTTACCGATCCTGCCAGTTCCTTGAGGTCCTGGCGGGGCACCTGTCCTGTCAGCAGTACCACGCCGTTGTAGCTGATCACGGCAATCCGCGCTTCTCGTTCGAGATCGATGTGAGCCTTGGCGATATTCACCGCGGCCTTGGTTTCGATCAGCTGATCATCGATGGTGCTGCCGATGGTGCGGGTGCCCTTGTTGCTTTCGATCGGGGTGTCGCGCGTGGCCGACAATATCGAGCCGCAACCGGTCAGGGCGCCAATCAATATCAGACAGATGAGGGCTTTCATTCTTCACTCCCGAACAGCTGACGGTCGATAAGATCGCAGAGGCAGTGGATGGCCAGCAGGTGAACTTCCTGAATACGCGCCGTTGAACGTGCAGGCACGCGGATCTCGGAATCCTCGGGCAGCAGGAGCGAGGCCATGGCGCCGCCGTCCCTGCCGGTCAGGGCGACCACCAGCATGTCCCGGTCATGGGCAGCCTGGATCGCCTGGAGCACGTTGCCGGAGTTGCCACTGGTAGAGATGGCCAGCAGCACGTCGCCTGGCTGACCCAGCGCACGGATCTGCTTGGAGAAGATCTCGTCATAACTGTAGTCGTTGGCGATCGAGGTAATCGTGGAGCTGTCGGTCGTCAGGGCAAGCGCGGGCAGGCTGGGACGCTCGCGCTCGAACCGGTTGAGCAGCTCTGAGGAGAAGTGCTGGGCATCGCCGGCCGAGCCGCCGTTACCGCAGGTCAGTATCTTGCCTTCATTGAGCAGGCAATTGACCATCAGCTGGCTGGCCTGCTCGATGCTCGGGCCGAGCACTTCCATGGCGCGGGTCTTGGTCTCGATACTGTCGGTGAACAACTGCCTGATTCGGTGCTGCATATCCATAGGGAATATAACTCGTTAGCAGGTGAATGCTTCCCGAATCCAGTTATAGGACCCGGTGTCTGCGGGGTTGCCGTGCGCGGTGACCACGTCGAAGCGGCACGGACTCTCGGCCAGATGAGGGTGGGTCAGGAGGTAGTGCTGGGCTGCTGCAATCACTCTTCGCTGCTTGCGCCAGTCAATGCTCTCCGCCGCGTCGCCCCAGCGGCTGCTGCGTCGGTATCGTACTTCGACGAATACTACTGTATCGGCGTGACGCATGACCAGATCAAGCTCGCCCATCTTGCAGCGATAGTTGCGTGCGAGCAGCCGCAGGCCGGCTTTCAGCAGCAGCTGCTCGGAGTAACGCTCGGCCTGGTTGCCGAGGATCTGCTTGTCCGTCAGCTCGCTCATTGCAGCCGGCTGGGAGGCAGCGGGGAGAGCTGGCCGCGCTCCATCACGCCCCAGCTGAGCTCGCGGCGGATGCGCCCGTCGGGTGCGAGGGAGAGCCCACCGGTGGCGCCGTTGACGCGGGTGGATGCATATTGCTGCATCTGCGGTAGCCGGGAGAACACGCGCTGGGCATCAATGCCCATGGCGTGCAGGCGGCCCAGCGGGCCCTGGGCTTGCGGCCAGTTGCTGGTGACCTGATCGTAGAGTTTGTCATCGCGGGTCAGCAGCCAGGGGATCTCGGCCACCATGATGCCGTCCATGTCCGCATTCTGCTGGCCATCGGGGCCGACCTGATAGACGTGGGAGGTCGCATACACCGGCAGGTCGGCGGCGTACTGGAACGCCAGGGTGGGTTTGATCTGGCGCGCCTGTTGCGGCGTAACCGCAATGAACAGCGCGTCCAGGTCCTGCCTGGGCGTCGGCTGTACCACCACATTGCCATCGAGTGCGCGGGCGACGCGCTGATTGCGCTGCTCGCTCTGGCGAATCTGCAGCAGATCCGCGATCTGACCGGATATTTCAGCCGGCTGGTCAATGATGACCCGGCCGATCAGCACACCGCCCATGGCTTCCCAGCTTTGCCGGAAGGATTGAAAGGCACGCTGGCCCCAGTCGGTACCGGTATGCAGTGCAGCCATCTGCCGGTGACCCTGTGCCCAGGCCTGCATTGCGGCAGAGCGGGCTTCATCTTCCGGCGCCAGGCCGAACTGGAAAAGGCCCTCCGGGTACGGACCTTCCGCCTCCGAGTAATTCAGCGCCAGGGTGGGGATCGGCAGCGACGCTTTCGCTGCCAGGCGACCGACGCGATCGCGATCCAGCGGTCCTATCACCCATTGCACGCCATCGGCGCTGGCCTGGGCATAGAATTGATCGAGGTCGGCATAGGCCGTGCTGTCATAGAGGCTGACGCGGGGTTGCTCCATGCCGCGGCTCTGGGCCTGGTACTGGGCGGCCAGGAAGCCATCGCGCAGGGCCTCCGCGGCGGTGGCCAGCGGCCCTTCGAACGGCAGCAGCAGGGCAATGTGCTGGGGACGACTGGCATGCAGTTCGAGTAGCTGACGAATGGAGTCGGGCAGTGGACTGGCCGCCGGATGACTGCTGTTCTGCTCCTGCCAGGCCTTGATCGCCTGCACCTGCAGATCGAGGTTGCGTAGCTCGCGTTCGATCAGGGCCAGCTCGATCCAGTTCTGCAGCTCGCTGTCCGCGCTCTGCACGGCCTGGGCAAGCTCTTCGGCTGGCACCAGCTGCAGGTTCTCCCAGATGGCCTGGCGGTTGGCATTGCGCTCGGGCACCGAAAGGATGCCATGCAGGAAGACGCGCTCGCGGGCGGCCTGCAATGGCTCTCCGGTAGCACCCAGGGCCAGCGCACGCAATCGTTGTATGGCCACCTGGTCGGTCAGCGGCAGGCCGTCGATCTGACCCATTGATGGATGGCGCAACGCGCGCAGGGCCATGTCTGGCCGATCCAGGGCCAGTGCACTGCGCGCTTGCAGGGTGCTGAAACGCACCTGCTGATCCAGCGGGAGATCGCTCTGGGGTATGCGCTCCAGAATCGACAGCACCTGCTGGGGCCGGTCAGCATCGCTGGCAGCCTGCGCAGCGTACAGGCGCATGAGGTTGGCCTCCGCTCCGGAATACTTGTCGGCGTCGGCGAGAATCTTCTCGGCGGAGGCCTGGGGCGTACGGGGCAACTCGCTCAGACTTTGGGGAGGCGAAGCGCAACCGGCGAGCAGGGCGGTCAGTGCCAACGACAGAATCGACAGGCGAATAGTGCGGGGCATGCAGCGGTATCCTTACGCAGGAGACGCATGATGCGTCCCGTTGGATTTCTTGCAGATCTGATCTGGGCATTGTAACCAAGGGGCCGGACGTACGCCATGCACTGAGTCACGTCCTGTACAATACAGCGCACACCTCGACCGGGAATTGCCATGGCCACCTCTACAGGTTCTCTTTTCATTGTTGCCACTCCGATCGGCAATCTGCAGGACATGACGCCGCGCGCCCTTGAGGTGCTCAGTCGCGTCGGCCTGATAGCTGCCGAAGATACCCGGCATAGCGGGCGTCTCCTCCAGCATTTTGGCATCGCCACGCCGACCACCGCCTGCCACGACCACAACGAGCGCGACAAGAGCGCGCGGCTGGTAGAGCGCATGCTGGCGGGCGAGGACATGGCATTGATCTCCGATGCAGGCACGCCGCTGATCTCCGACCCCGGCTACCACCTGGTGCGCGCGGCGCGGGAGGCGGGCGTGCGTGTCTGTCCCATCCCCGGGCCCTGTGCGCTTGTGGCGGCACTCAGCGCGGCGGGTCTGCCATCAGACCGCTTTGCCTTCGAGGGGTTCCTTCCGGCCAAGGCCAGCGGGCGTCGTCAGCGCCTGCAGGCTCTGGCCGCGGAGCCGCGCACCTGGATGCTCTACGAGGCGCCCCATCGCCTGCTTGAATGCCTTGAGGACATGCGCGATATCCTCGGGCCGGATCGGCAGGTGGTGCTGGCCAGGGAGTTGACCAAGACCTTCGAGACGATCCGTGGTGCGCCCGTCGGCGAGTTGGTGGAATGGGTGCGCTCGGACAGCGATCAGCAGCGTGGCGAATGTGTGCTGGTGGTGGAGGCCATGCCTGCTCGGGACGAGGAGGCCGGTCTCGATCCCGAAGCCGAGCGGGTGCTGGATGTGTTGCTCGAGGAGTTGCCGGTCAAGCAGGCGGCCGCGCTTGCGGCGAAGATCACCGGCCAGAAGAAGAACCGTCTCTATCAGCTAGCCCTGGCCAAGACCGCGGAGTAATCTCCGCGGTCTGCTGCGTTCAGCCGGCCTCGATCACCATGACCCGCTGCCCGGCTTTCACCGGGGAGCCAGGCTGGACGTGCACCGAGGCGATGACGCCGTCGCAAGGGGCCAGCAGCGGGATCTCCATTTTCATCGATTCAAGAATCACCAGCACATCCCCCGCCTTCACCTGTGCCCCCTCGGCAACCTGAACCTGCCAGAGGTTGCCCGCGATGTGGCTCTCGATGCCCTGCTGGCCGGGTTGCAGCGGCGCATCAATGGTCTCTTCGGCGGCGGCTTCCTCACTGGTGTAATCGGCCTGACCATTGGCGATCCAGCGCTCGCGCTCGGCGTTGAAGGCAGCTTGCTGGTGCGTGCGGAACGCCTGGATGCTGTCGGACTCCTGTTCGAGGAAGGCCTGATATTCGTTGAGCTGCAATTGCGTATGTTCGATCTGCAGCGGGTAGCGACCCAATGGAAAGTCGCGACGGATGCGGGTCAGCTCATCGGCCGATACCGGGTAGAACCGGATCTGGTCGAAGAATCTGAGCAGCCAGGGCTGGCCATCGAAGGCCTCCACCTCCCGGTACCGGTTCCACATCTGCAGTGTCCGACCCACGAACTGGTATCCGCCGGGACCTTCCATGCCGTACACGCACATGTAGGCGCCGCCTATACCCACCGAGTTTTCGGCTGTCCAGGTTCGCGCCGGATTGTACTTGGTGGTCACCAGCCGATGCCGGGGGTCCAGGGGGGTAGCAACCGGCGCGCCGAGATAGACATCGCCCAGGCCCATGACCAGATAGCTGGCCTCGAACACGGTGCGGTAGACCTCGTCGAGATCGGGCAGATCGTTGATCCGGCGAATGAATTCCAGGTTGCTCGGACACCAGGGGGCATCCTTGCGCACGGTGGTCATGTATTTCTCGATCGCCAGCTGACAGGCAGGATCGTCCCAGGACAGGGGCAGGTGCACGATACGCGAGGGCACCTTGAGATCCCGTGCCAGACAGACTTCCTCCCAGCTGTCCTCGACGATGCGCAGCAGCCGGTCAATCGCCAGGGTCTCGGGCTGATAGTGCACCTGCAGGGAGCGAATGCCCGGCGTCAGGTCCAGCACGCCATCGAGTTGCATGGCCTCCAGCGTTTGCATCAGGGCATGTCCGCGAAAGCGCAGTACCAGATTGAGTTCAGCCGGTCCGATCTCCAGCAGCAGGTGGGTATCGCCCGACAGTCGGGCAACCAGACGGGTGTCCCCCTCGCCGATATCCAGCACGATGGGTGACTCCGGCGCTATCGGGTCGCTGGTGGCCGGACACTGTGCGCCGAGTTGGAGAATATCCTGCCGGCGGGCCGAGGCCAGTTCGCGGGCGGTCTCCAGGCTGACCGGGACGAAGCGGATGCGATCGCCGGCCTTGAGCTGGCCGATCTGCCAGAGGTCGGCCTCGACGATCGTGACCGGGCAGACAAAACCGCCCAGGCTGGGGCCATCGGGCCCGAGTATGACCGGCATGTCACCGGTGAAGTCCACGGCGCCCACCGCGTAGGGATTGTCATGGATATTGGAGGGATGCAGGCCGGCCTCGCCACCATCTTCGCGCACCCACTCGGGGCGCGGTCCGATCAGTCGCACACCGGTACGACTGGAATTGAAGTGGACCTCCCAGTCGGTCTCCAGGAAGCGCTGCATATAGGCTTCGGTGAAATACTCCGGCGCGGCGTGGGGGCCGTAGATAACGCGCACGCTGCGTACTGAAGGTAGGACAGTGTGCAGCGCTTCGGGCAGGCTGCTGCCGTGGCTGTTATCGCTCAGCTTGGGCACATGCAGCACGTCACCGGCGCGCAGGGCCCGGCCGGCATGCCCGCCGAACTGGCCGAGGGTGAAGGTGCTCTTGCTGCCCAGATAATCTGGCACCTGAATACCGCCGCGGACGCTGAGATAACTGCGCGCACCGGCTCCGGCGATGGTGCCCAGGGCGAGCTGGCTGCCGGCGGGAACCAGGATGCTGGTGTGCATGGGTTGCGGCGCGCCATCCAGCATGACCGGTATATCCGCACCGGTAACGGCAATCACGCCATCGGTATTGAAGGCCAGGGTTGGGCCGCCCATGGTGATCTCCAGGCCGGCTGCCTCCTGGGGGTTGCCCAGCAGGCGATTGCCCAGTTGCAGGGCCAGGTTGTCCATGGGCCCGGAAGGAGGAACCCCTACCGACCAGTAACCCAGGCGGCCGGGTACATCCTGCACGGTAGTCTGGGTGCCGCCGCTGATCACCTCGAAGGTGGTTGCCTGGTAGCAAAGTTCGTCGAGACAGCGGGTCCAGGGTTCGCCCGCGGCAAAGGGCGGGTAGTGGATGATCTGGCGCAGGTAGTCCCGGTTGGTTTCGACGCCATACAGGAGCGTGTCGCCCAGGGCCCGGTCCAGTGCTGCCCCGGCC
>JAESUC010000136.1 GCA_016763285.1 Pseudomonas sp. | reverse complement strand
TCCTCTGTACCTGGGGTGAGCGCAGCCTTACTTGAAGGGGCGCTCGTCCCACCAGGGGTAGAATGGCGGACGGTCCTTGCTCGGGCTCAGTTTGAACTGCGGCGGACGCTTCTCGAGGAAGGATTGTACCCCTTCCTGGGCATCGGGCGACTCGCCCATGAAGGCAATCGCCCGGGAATCGACCTTGTGCGCTTCCATCGGGTGGTCCGCCGCCATCATGCGCCACAGCAACTGGCGGTTCAGCGCGTTGGACATGGCCGAGGTGTTCTCCGCGATTTCTTTAGCCAATTCATAGGCTGCCGGCAGCAGCTCGTCCGGCTCGTGCAGGCTGCGCACCAGACCGCCTTTGAGCGCCTCTTCGGCACTGAATACGCGGCCGGTATAGACCCACTCGGCCGCCTGCATCGGGCCGACCAGACGCGGCAGGAACCAGCTGGAGCAGGCTTCCATGGTGATACCACGGCGGGCAAACACAAAGCCGAACTTCGCCTTGGTCGACGCCATGCGAATATCCATTGGCAGAGTCATGGTCACGCCCACGCCCACCGCCGCGCCGTTGAACGCTCCGATGACCGGCTTGGTGCACTCATAGATACGCAGCGACACGGTACCGCCACCATCACGCAGGGTATCGCCTTCCGGCTCGCTCTGACGCTTGTGACGGTTGAAGGTGTCTCCACCCTTCTCAAGATCCGCACCCGCACAGAACGCCTTGCCCGCGCCGGTCATCACGATCACACGCACTTCGTCATCGGCATCGGCCGCATCAAAGGCCGCAATCAGCTCACGGCACATGGCACCGTTGAATGCATTCATGCGGTCGGGGCGGTTCAGGGTCAGCGTCAGGATGCCATCCTTTACCTGGTAATCGAGTGTTTCATAAGACATGCGGGTACTCCCTGTTGATCATATGCCGCCCAGTGTAGAACCGACCGGTCACAGCCACCAGTTGTGTTACGAAAGCGTATGTGGGGGTATTGTTGGGGTGGATGGCCTCACTCGGCTTGCTCCTCCTTGTCAATCGCCGCCTGCACCTGGCGGTAGAACGCCAGGCGCTCTTTACCCTGAGTACCGCCCTGCATATCCGTAGCCTGTGGCCAGTTGCCGTTCGAGGCGATTACCAAGTTGCGCTTGGGATCGATAAAGATGCCCTGACCGAAAATGCCCTGCGCGATATAGGCGCCGTCATCCATGGTCCACCACTGGTAACCGTAGCCATGCCCCGGCGCACCGATATCCGCCTGCTTGGTGGTCGCTTGAGTAATCCAGCCATCCGGCAATACCTGCTCGCCATCAGCGATACCGCCACCCATGATGAACAACCCGAAGCGGGCGTAGTCCCGGGTTGCCGCCTGAATGCAGCAGCCGCTTATCTCGTGCCCGGTGGATCCCAACAGCCAGGTTGCATCCTGCTCCATGCCAAAGGGCTTCCAGACCTTCTCTGACAGGTATTCCGCAAGCGGCTTGTTGGCGGCCGAGCTGGCCAGAACGCCGATCAGGTTGGTCTCACCGGTTTTATACACCCACTTGGTGCCCGGCTCAGCCTCGGCTTCCAGCTGGCGCATATAGCTTACGGTCACGTCGACACCCGGCTCAGGCTTGTGCGCGGAAAACAGCGCCACGTCCGACTGGGGGTCACCATAATCCTCGTTCCATTTCACACCGGATGTCATCGTCAGCAGCTGCTCGATGGTGACGTTGTCATACACAGAGCCTTCAAGGTCGGGAATATACTTCGAGACCCTGTCATCAATACTCTCGATGTAGCCATCCTTGATAGCGGCACCTACCAGCGTCGAGGTAAAGGACTTGGCCACGGAGAAACTGGTCCAGCGGCCCTCAGGCCCAAAGTCCAGCCCGTACTGCTCAAGGCGTACCTTGCCGTCATGCACGATCACCAACGCTGCAGCACGTTGCGAGGCCATGAAAGCATCCACATCCGTGCCGATATCCAGCGCTTCACCCTCGGGCAAGGGATAGGCATTCTCGCCCGCAGCAATCACCCGCGACTCGGACAGGATGGGCAAACGGTCCAGAGCCCGAAAGGTCGCATCGCGCTCCGGCGTCGACCAGAACAGCACGTCGGTATTGGTCGGCAGGTTCAGCAGCAGCCTGCGCATATCCTTGTCGGCTGTCGCCCAGAACAGGCCGCATGCGACCAGCAGCAAAACGGCGATCGAGATAATCCACTTTTTCATACCTGCTCCCTTTTATCATTGTGGCCCTATCTTAGGGGAGCGTACCGTTTTGCAGGCTGTCCATTTGGGCCAATAGATAGGGGTGATTGGTTGCTATGGCCAGTTTGTTGATTTGCGGACTGCTCTGAACAACACAGCGGCCCAGGAAGCGAGAGATGCACCCCGCGTTTGCGCTACACTGCGCCCATTCAGTTAGAGGGGAAATCCAATGAGAGTCTGTGGCGTCGATATCAACAGTAATGATGTGAATGTGTGCCTGCTGTCACTGAAAGATGAGCTTTTCGAGCTGCCCGATTTTCGCACGCGCAAGCTGACATTGAAGGACATCAACAGCACGCAGGAACTGCGCCATTTTCAGCAGACCTTTGCCAAGCTGATGGAGGATTACAAGGTCGACAAGGTGGTGATCCGCCAGCGCCCGATGAAGGGTAAATTTGCCGGCGGCGCGGTGGGTTTCAAGCTGGAAGCGGCCATCGAGCTGATCGCCAATCTGAAGGTAACGGTCATGCCGACGACAGATATCAAGGAATCGCTCAAGCGCAATCCTATCCAGATCTCATACGCCGAGACGGATCTGAAGGCCTTTCAGGAAGGGGCTTTCAATACGGCCTATGCTTTTCTGATGAAGGACAAGTTTGCGGACAAGAGTGAATAAGAGCTTATAAATCATAGGGTCAGAAGACATAATGTTCATCTGACCCCAGTTTGCGTCCGCGATATTCGCTCAACGTCCGGCTTTAGTAACGAGGCGTATCAAGGAAGCTCTCAAAGTGGCGATTAAAATACTCTGCTATAGCTTCCATGGTCCGGTTCGAAGTTTTGGGGTTCGGCTCCGCACGCCGTCCAGATGGTAACCAGATACCATCCCCGGCCATATACGAAGCCAAGAGACCTAGCCCTTTGTCCTTGCAGTTTGCTTCTAGGCGCCCAATACATCTGTCAATAAGATTTGCCGGCAGCATGTCCTTTAGCTCGTCCCAAGGCTCTTCGACTAAACCATTTTCTGCATCGATGATGCGGGTAGCGAGAATTTTCCGCCATTTATCGTGGGGACTGCTATCTGACACAATGAGATGGACAACTGCGGCATGAGGAAAACCTTGCTCGAGCAACGCGGTAGCCTGCGAGAATCCAAACTGATTCGGTGACTTCCCCTGTTTTTCATATTTTGCCCTGACCACTTTCAGCTCAATGGCCAAAGTTTGCGACACCACAAGCACATCCTTCTCATAAGGAATGATCAGCAGATCTACGTCTCCGGGAAACGTCATACCCTTGAGTAACTTCCCCGACGGCACAAATCCGCCAATCATCACACCACTATCACGCCCCATCGATTCAAAATACTGTGGCATTAATATGCGGAAGCACTGCCCAAATAATGAGCGATTACAGATCAGCTGGAGGCCCAAGAAAATTTCGTCGTTTTTTTCAACCATGGTTTTGGGGACTGAGAATATTAGCTCGCCGCCCTTGAATAAAGGCGGTCGCGAATACAGCGGAAATGTAACTCTCGACATATATACTTTCGACTCGTTATTTCTGAAATCTAAGATATGTAGTAATTGATTGCACACCCTGAACGCTCAGCCAAACAATGCCCGCTGCCAGTGATCTTCTCCAACGATCGAAATGAGAGCCCCAGCTTCCCGGAGCTCAACCGCTTTCATTATCTTCAGCCCGTAGCTGCTATGCCGCCATTGCTCGTTACCGACACTGCCGATTACGAGGTAGTGCACTTTCTTGCTGATGCCATTAGCTATCTGGCCACCGCGCTCGACCACTAGCTCCTGGCAAACTTTCCTCGGACCATAGGCCATTACGCCGGTGAACAGGTACACGCTTCCGTTCCACTGCAGGTCTGGGCAGGGATCATTCAGGGGTAGGTCATTGGGTGCGGTAAAGGTGTGCTCCGTAGGCGTTGGCTTTCCGACCGTCAGCCCAGAGAAGGAATGCAGCATGCCCAGGAGTTCGCTCGCTTCATCGCTGTCGAACACACCGTCGGCCAACATATCGTTAAGGCGCCGGTAAAGCAGATTCACTACAGGATCTTCCAAGTGCGCTAGATTGGCCTGGAGCCAGTTGTGCAAGAATCTCGCTTCCGATTCCTTGACCACCCCATCCGAGGCGATCCCCGCGGCCAGGCCCACCAATGCGTCGGCTGAGCGGCGGTCCATGCGCGCCTGATTGAAAAAACGGCTATTGGCAAACTCGTTATGAAGGTCTGTCATTCCTTGCTCCTTCTGTAGTTCTAGGTATCCCTGCCACACAAACACAATAGATTACCGTGGATATTCCATAAACCTTTCCAAGCGCTCCTGCATAGCCGGGTGGGTAGACAAGTAATTACTCCAGGCGCCGTCTCCAGGTTCACCCTGCTCAGCCAGCAACTCCTCACACAATGCCACCCGCTCACTCTCGGACAGCTCTTCGACAGCAACATCATCCTCACTGAGCAATTCACTGCACTGAGCGCCATCGTCCATCCGCTGCAAAATATCCACAAACGCCCGACGGTCAATGCCCTGCCGGTCGAGGTAGGCTACGGCAAAGCGGTCCGCTTCCAGTTCGTGGTCGCGGGAATAGGCCAGAGTTGCCGCCACTACGGGTAGGCCGACAAAGAGGTCGCCCACGGCCGAAGCATCGCCCACGAGCATCACATAGGCGATACCGATCACGCTGTTCTGAATCAGGGCCCGCAGGCTGTGGCGGTGATGGATATGGCCTATCTCGTGGGCCAACACCGCCACCAGCTCCTCATTGCCCTCGGCCAGCGCGACGATTTCATCGGTAAAGATCATGGTGCCGTCGGGCAGGGCGAAGGCGTTGGCGCCTACGCGCTCACCACCCTTGCGAAACAGGACCTTGAGCGGCAGCTGCGGATAGCTGGCCAGTACCGGGGCAAAGTCTGCCTGCAGTTCAGCCTGTTTTTCGGCGGAGAGCTCTGTTGGCTTCAGGTATAGCCTGTCAATCAGCGCCAGGGTTTCTCGGGAAATGGTGTTGAGGGTTTCCGCTGGCAACGCGTGGGCCATCCGCTCTGCGGCAGCTGGCACGCCGTGAAACACACTCGCCCAGGCGAAAACCAGAACCAGCACTGCGGTGACGAGCACAAAGGGCAGGTGACTTTCCAGCCTGTGAATCCAGCCCTGAAACCGGCGGGGCTGCCACTGGCGCAGCAAGGTATCGACTGTGGCATTGTCGCCGGTCTCCAGTACGCCGCCACAGGGCAAACGCACAAACCGCGGCGTTTGCCCAAGCCGCGCGCTGACATCCAGCTCGGCGACTGTCGCCCGCGCCAGCTCGCGGCTCTGCCCCTGGGCGACGACGCGGGCCTGGCCCGAAGCATCCACTGTCAGCTCGGCCGCTTCGCGCCGGGCCTGGCCCGCCATAAACCAACTGCCTGCTATAGGCTTCATCGCAAGATTCCCTAGAAGCCGACCTCGATATCAAACAGATCGCCAACGCCCTCACCCAGCGAACCGACCGCGTTGCGCTCTGCAGCGGCAAAGCTGTCCAGGTCACCCACTGCCAACAGGCTGGTATGTCTGGCTTTGTAGCGGGCCGTGCGCACCCGAGCCCAGGGAAGGAAGAAGCCCAGGGTGACGAGGATGCCCAGGGTATTGGTAACCATCAGCCACTGATAGGACTGTACCCTCCAACGGGCCTGAAAGCGGTGCTCGCGCACATGGATATTGTTGTAGTTGAGGTTGCTGGTGGCGACGACAAAGTAGGCGAAAACCACCAGATACGCGGCGGCAACCAATGGAAAAGCCAGAAGCGGCAACACCATACCGGCAACAAATGCGGCTATACCGCCAACCACAAGAATGCCGAGAATCAACAGGAAAATGCTGTAGTAGGCACCTACCGTAGCTTTGAAATCAAAGGCTGCCGTGCCATAACTGTGGTTGCCATAGATGAATTTCTGCTGCTGGTAGAAGGCATAGGGCATCAGAATACCGAGCGTCACCGCGCCCAGAAGCGGCCAGAGCAAAAACGCGAGGGCAGCCTCACCCAGACGCCCATGAAACACGAAGGGCACGTTGCGATACTGGGTGTAGTGCGCGTTGAAACGCAGGGACTTGCAGATCACCCAGGGTAATACGATCAATAACAACCCACCCATGACCATACCCGCGACAACACTCAGTTCCCCCGCCACGGCGTAAACGACAAAAAACACAAAGGCAATGATGCGGCCGATCAGAATCTGCACCGGATTGGCGGTATAGGAAAAGCTGACGCCATCCAGCAGGGTATTACCGTAGAAGTATTGTTTATTGCGCACCTTGGCCCAGGCGGAATAAATACCCAGGGTGACAATCGACAGCAGGATATTGACGATCCAGATCTTGAAATACTCGAAACCATTGCCGGTGAAGATAAAAGGCACGTGTTCTTCGGTCTTGTATTGTGTTGCAGCACCGGCATTGGACGATATCCGCTCTGCGCCGCCGCCTGTTGCGGTGGCTGGGGCGACGGGGACTTCGTAGGCTGTTGCTGAAGCTACCAGCGCAGGCTCCGGCTTCAACTGGGCATCAATGCCAATGCTGGACAGCTTCTCCAGATACTTCTCGCCCAGGGTCTGATCGATACCGGCTTTGATCACGGCCCGATTGCTGGCAAGGATTCTCTCGGCTTTCTCTTCGGTGGTCTTGAACAGCTTGGCCAGTGCCGAGCGCACATCGCTGTGGCTGAAACCGGGCAAGACGCCGGAATACACCACCTGAAAATGATTCTCCAAGGCAGAGTCACTCATCGCATTTCCTTTTTCTAGTTATAGGTAAATCCCTGTACCACTACCCCCCGGAGGGCCACACGCATAGCGTCTGTCCGGAGGTTGAAAAGCACACAAGCGAGATTGTCGGCAGTCCTTGCCAAAATAGGAGGGAGTGCTGTCAAGCGAGCTTGGCCAGTGGGGTAGATATAACACGGGTTCTGGCGCTAGAAAAGTGGCGCGTCCCCCTTACCCTCCAACCGCTCAAGAAACATCGCCAAAGCCACTTCCTCGGCTTTCAGACCCTTGCGCACCCGCGGCTTGGGTAGTCTGGATAACTCACCCAGGCTGAAATGCTCCAGCACGGCGGGGTGGATATAGCATTTGCGGCAGACGGCGGGGGTGTTGCCCAGCTGTTTGGCGACGTCTTTCACGGTCGCCACCACATGGCTCTTGGCCTGGGATTCGGGCTGCCATTCCAGCTCGCGCAGCACGGCCAGGGCCATGGCGGTTCCGGCCCAGGTGCGGTAGTCCTTGGCGGTAAAGTCGGCGCCGGTGAGCTGGTGCAGGTAATCGTTCACGTCCGATGAGCTGATGGTGTGGCGCTCACCCTGTTCGTCCAGGTACTGGAAGAGATCCTGCCCGGGTAATTCCTGGCAGCGTTTAACCACCTTGGCCAGGCGCCGGTCCTTTACGCTGACTTCGTGCTCGATGCCGCTCTTGCCGCGAAAGTGGAACTGGATCTCGCTGCCGGCAACGTCGACATGGCGATTACGCAGCGTGGTCAGTCCGTAGGATTTGTTCTGCTTGGCATACTGGGTGTTGCCGACGCGGATCAGTGTGGCGTCCAGCAGCATGACCACCGTTGCCAGCACCTTTTCACGGCTGAAGCCGGGCTCGGCAAGTTGCGCCTCCAGCTTCTTGCGCAGTTTGGGCAGGGCTTTGCCGAACGCCTGCAGGCGGGAATACTTGTCGATGTCGCGTACCTCGCGCCAGCGCGGGTGATAGCGGTATTGCTTGCGTCCCCGGGCGTCGCGGCCGGTGGCTTGCAGATGGCCCCGCGGGTCGGGACAGATCCATACATCGGTATAGGCGGGCGGCACTGCGAGGGCGTTGATGCGCTTGATCTCGTTTGCGTCGGTAATGCGATCGCCCCCGGGGTTGTAGTACTGGAAGGCCTTCCCGCGTTTCTTGCGGGAGATGCCAGGCCGGGAATCGTCGACGTAATGCAGGTCGCGGGGCAGGTGTTCGGGCGACGCGGCATCGGGCATGGAGACAGGTTCCCTGTGGCTGAGGAAGAGTGGTTGCAGATCTATTGACCGCAACCCGACGCTCAGGTGCCCGCCGGCGCGAGGCAGACGGTTACAGAATTTGCCAGTCGTTTGGTCTTTCAGCATGGGTTGGCGTCGCCGCAGGAGCTATGCTCAATACCGTGAAACTTTTCCCGACCAGGCCAACCCCTGTGAAGCTTGCCATCCTCTTACTCACCCTGCTGGGTCTGGCACCCGGCGCACATGCTGTCACGCCGCAGTATGAGGTGGTGACGGAGGAGTGGGCGCCCTATAACTATATTCAGGATGGCGAGGTCACCGGCATCACCACCGAGATCGTGCGGGCGATCATGGCCTTGACCGGCGATCAGTTCGAGATCCAGATGGTGCCCAGCCAGCGCGCCAGCCGTATGCTCAACGAGCAGAGCAGGACCATCATGTATTCGATGTTCCGCACGCCCGAGCGCGAAAGACTCTACAAGTGGGTGGGGCCGATTGTGCAGGACTCCATCCACCCCTATCAGCTGGCGTCGGCCCGTCCGGCGGTGTATTCCCTGCAGCAACTGATGGCTGCGCCGCAGATCACCACACGTAATGCGGGGCTTATTCCGGACCTGTTGCAGTCTCTGGGTTTCAATAATCTGGACCGCAGTGCCGCCAAGAACCTGCAGCTCTACCGCATGCTGCTCGCCGGGCGCACCGAGATCATCATCGGCGATACCGAGGGCGGCGTGGCCTACTACAGCCGCCTGCTGGGCATCCCGCCTGGCACGTTGCGGCAGGTACCGGTCGAGATCTATCGCGCTTCGCTGTACATCGCCTTCAGCGCGGACAGCGATGACGCGCTGATCGCGGCCTGGGCGCAGGCGCTGGAGACCTTACGAACGTCCGGCGAGCTGGAACGTATTCGTCTCGACTACGTGCCTGCGCCCTGAGCGGCCTCAGTCCACCCGCTCGAACTTCAGATCCCACACGCCATGCCCCAACCGCTCGCCACGGCGCTCGAACTTGGTGATCGGGCGTTCTTCCGGTCGGGGTACATAGGTGCCGTCCTCGGCCAGGTTGCGGTAGCCCGGCGCGGCGCTCATGACTTCGAGCATGTGCTCGGCATAGGCTTCCCAGTCGGTGGCCATGTGGAAGATGCCGCCGATTTTCAGCTTGCTGCGCAGCTGTTCAGCAAAGGCCAGCTGCACGATGCGCCGCTTGTTGTGCTTCTTCTTGTGCCAGGGATCGGGGAAGAACAGCAGTACGCGATCCAGGCTGCCATCGGGAATGCACTGGTTGAGCACTTCGATGGCGTCGCAGTCGAACACCCGCAGGTTGCTGGCGCCGGTCGTGAGCACGCCATTGAGCAGCGAGCCGACGCCCGGGGGATGCACCTCGACCCCGATGAAATCCTGCTCGGGCGCGGCCTGGGCCATTTCCAGCAGAGATTGCCCCATGCCAAAACCGATTTCCAGGGTGCGCGGCGCCTGACGACCGAAGATGGCATCCAGGTCCAGCTGACCCTGATCCAGATTCAGGCCGAAGCGTGGCCAGCCGAGATCGATGCCGCGTTTCTGGGCCTCGGTCATCCGGCCGGCGCGCATGACGAAGCTGCGAATAGCGCGGCGCGGATGGCCTGCGCCCTCCTCGCCTGATGCAGCGTCGGTCATTTCGGTTTCAACGTCGTCTGGCAGAGCGTCGGTCGGGTTTTCGGTCGGGTCTTGGGACATTTGCATCTCGTTCAGAAAAAGGTGCCAGCCAGCGGCGAAGAGGCGCTGGCGTAGAGCTTGCGTTCCATGCGCCCGGCCAGGTACGCGCCACGGCCGGCGAGCACGGCGTGCTTCATGGCTTCGGCCATCAGGACGGGCTGCTTGGCATGGGCGATCGCAGTGTTCATCAATACGCCGGCGCAACCCAGCTCCATGGCGATGGCAGCATCGGAGGCGGTGCCCACACCGGCGTCGACCAGTACCGGCACGGTGGCCTCTTCCAGGATGATGCGCAGGTTGTAGGGGTTGCAGATGCCCAGGCCCGAGCCGATCAGGCCAGCCAGAGGCATGACGGCCACGCAGCCCATCTCGGCCAGCTGGCGGGCGATGATCGGGTCGTCGCTGGTGTAGACCATGACGTCGAAGCCGTCCTTGATCAGCACTTCGGCGGCCTTGATGGTTTCGATCACGTTGGGGAACAGGGTCTTCTGGTCGGCCAGCACTTCCAGCTTGACCAGGTTGCGTCCGTCCAGCAGTTCGCGGGCCAGGCGGCAGGTGCGCACGGCATCTTCGGCGGTATAGCAGCCGGCGGTATTGGGCAGGATGGTGTAACGATCCGGCGGGATCACATCCAGCAGATTCGGCTCATCGGGGTTCTGGCCGATATTGCTGCGGCGGATCGCAACGGTGACGATCTCCGCGCCTGAGGCCTCGATGGCCGCGCGGGTTTCTTCCATGTCCTTGTACTTGCCGGTGCCAACCAGCAACCGTGAGCCGTACTGCACGCCAGCAATGGTGAAGGCGTCCTGATTCAGATCTGTCATGGGTTCTCCGCAGGGCAGCCTAGCCGCCGCCAATGGCATGTACGATTTCGACCCGGTCGCCCTCGGCCAGCACGGTGTCGCTGTGCTGGCTGCGTGGCACGATCTCAAGATTCAGCTCGATGGCCAGCCGCTTGCCGGTCAGACCCAGATGCTCGATCAGGTCTGCCAGGGTCATGGGACGGTCGAGGGCGAAGGCTTCGCCATTCAGCTGGATCTGCATGGGCATCTCGGGGCTTGGAATCGTCGGGAAAGCGCTATTGTAACGTGATCGCGCCGGGGCTGACCATGTTGCAGCGCATCACATATGCCGCCACACACCGGCGCCCAGGCACAGCCAGGCCAGCAGAAAGGCCACGCCACCAAAGGGCGTGATGATACCCAGCTTGCCGATGCCGCTGAGCGCCAGGGCGTACAGGCTGCCGGAGAACAGCAGGGTACCGGCGACGAACAGTCCTCCCGATACCTTGAACAAGGTGCCCTCCGGCCAGCGCAGCAACAGCAGGGCGATGCCGATCAGTGCGGCGGTATGCCACAGTTGATACTGCACGCCGGTCTGAAAGGCATTGAGCAGATTCTCCGGCAGCTTGTCGCGCAGGCCGTGGGCGCCGAATGCGCCCAGCGCCACGCCGGTAAAACCGCTGACAGACGCCAGCAAAAGCAATAGTTTGGCCATGGCCGAATACTCCGTTCTATACTGCGGGCCAATGCTGTGAAGGACCCACGAATGCTGAAAAAAGTCCTGCTGAAAATCGCCAAATGGCTGCTGATCCTGATGCTGGTCAGCCTGCTACCGGTCATCGCCCTGCGCTGGATTCCGTCACCCGGCTCGGCGCTGATGGTCGAGCGCTGGATCGAACACCGCGGCGATGATACCCCCTACGAGATCCGCCGTGACTGGGTGCCGTACCACAGCATACCCGATAGCATGAAAATGGCCGTGATCGCCGGTGAGGACCAGCGCTTTGCCGAGCATTACGGGTTTGACGTGGCCGCAATCAAGGCCGCCGTGGAGCATAACCGACAGGGCGGCAGCGTGCGCGGCGCCAGCACCATCAGCCAGCAGGTGGCAAAGAACCAGTTTCTCTGGTCCGGACGCAGCTGGGTGCGCAAGGGGCTGGAGGTCTGGTTCACGGTATGGATCGAGATATTCTGGCCCAAGCAGCGGATTCTCGAGGTCTATCTGAACATCGCCGAGTGGGACCGGGGCGTTTTCGGTGTGGATGCCGCAGCCCGGGAGCACTTTGGTGTCGGCGCCAGCTATCTGTCCGATCGCCAGGCCAGCCTGCTGGCTGCGGTGCTCCCCAATCCGCGGGAATGGAGCGCGGCGAGCCCGCCGGCCCATGTGGAGCGCCGCGCACGCTGGATCCAGAACCAGACCCGCCAACTGGGCGGCAGCCATTACCTGCGTGAAATGCAGAAGGGCCAGCCACTGCCTGAATGGCTGACCCTGCGTTACTGGCGCAATCGTCTGGAGATCTGAGCGCAGCGGCTCTAGCGGCCGCCGCGCAGCCCGAACATCAGCGAATGCGCCTGGTCACCGCTGACGGCCACCACCACGCCAGTTCTGCCATACACCCAGGCCTTGTTGCCCTCGCTGACATCCATGCGCATATCCGGCTCACCCAGGGTGGCCACGATGCGCTTGACCGGTACCGGCTCGGACGGGATCAGGCTCACACGCTCGACCGCTTGGCTGGACAGGGCGGTGCCTACCGCGGGCGAGACCGATTGGTCGCGCATGCCGGGCTTCCAGTCCTGCGCCTGGATCAGACTGTCCATGCGCTCTGGCTCCAGCTCGATAACCGCCTGCAGGCGCCAGTTGAGTTCATCGCTCTGCAGCACATAACGGCTGACCAGCAGGGGCTCGTCCTCGACGCTGATCATCCACAGGCGGCCCACGCCCAGGGGTGTATCCACCCCGGCCAGCGTGAGCTCGCCCTCACGCAACGGGGCCCAGATCGACTGCTCGTAGCGGCCCAGCCACTCCATGGGCTCGGGCTCGCGCTGGTCCATGACCCAGGTCACCAGAAAATACAGGGCAATCACGACCAGGCTCATCAGGGTGGCCATGCCTACGCGGGGGCGGTAACTCATTGTTTGCTCCAGAGGGGGTACTTGATGCCGGGATTATGCCGGTTGCAGGCTCCGGGGGCCAGAAACAGCAAAGGCACCCCGGAGGATGCCTTTGCGGTCACACGTCACCACAGCCGGTTCAGGCGGCGGTGTCGGTGTCGAGGTTCTTCTTCAGCTTGTTCATCGCGTTCTTTTCCAGCTGTCGGATCCGTTCTGCCGACACCTGGTACTTGGCCGCCAGCTCGTGCAGCGTGGCCTTCTCTTCGGCCAGCCAGCGCTGATAGAGAATATCCCGGCTGCGATCGTCGAGCAGCTCCAGCCCCTGTTGCAGCTGTGCTACCGAGCTGTCGGTCCAGTCGGCGGACTCCAGCTGAGTGGCCGGGTCATAGCGCTTGTCTTCCAGGTAGTGCACCGGGGCGTAGGCCGTGGTGTCGTCGTCATCGTCCTGGGCGCCATCGAAACCGACGTCCTGACCGTACAGACGGCTTTCCATCTCGCGCACTTCACGGGTGACCACACCCAGATCCTCGGCCACCGCATTGACTTCGTCCTCGGACAACCAGGACAGCTTCTTCTTGGCGCTGCGCAGGTTGAAGAACAGCTTGCGCTGGGCCTTGGTGGTGGCGACCTTGACGATGCGCCAGTTGCGCAGGATGAACTCGTGGATCTCGGCGCGAATCCAGTGCACGGCAAAGGACACCAGGCGCACGCCCATTTCCGGGTTGAAGCGCTTGACCGCCTTCATCAGGCCGACGTTGCCTTCCTGCACCAGGTCGGCCTGGGCCAGACCGTAGCCTGAATAGCTGCGGGCAATGTGCACCACAAAGCGCAGGTGCGACATGACCAGCTGCCGCGCCGCTTCGAGGTCTTCGTTGTAGAACAAACGATCAGCCAGCTCACGCTCCTCTTCGACGCTGAGGATCGGAATTCTGCTCACCGTCTGGACATAAGCCTCC
>JAESUC010000135.1 GCA_016763285.1 Pseudomonas sp. | reverse complement strand
TGGCCTGCTGATTACCATGGGAATCGGATCGTCGTTCTCGACGATTCCAATCATTGCCGCCATCTACGTGCCGCTGGCCCTGCAGCTGGGATTCAGCCCGCTGGCCATTGTCGCCCTGGTGGGCACCGCGGCTGCCCTGGGTGATGCCGGCTCCCCGGCGTCCGATTCAACCCTGGGGCCGACCGCCGGCCTGAACGTGGACGGCCAGCACAACCACATCTGGGACACCGTGGTGCCGACCTTCCTGCACTACAACCTGCCACTGATTGCGTTTGGCTGGTTGGCGGTGATGGTCCTCTAGGCAGCGAAGCTGCCAGCCGCAAAGGGCAGCTGCAAGCCGCAAGCCGCAAGCCGCAAGCCTCAAGCGCCAAGCTGCAAGCTAAACCCGGAGGAGAGTGGAGTTTGTGTACCGCCTACTGCGTCCAGAAAAAGACGCAGTAGGTAAAGCGCGCACATCCGGCTTGAAGCTTGAGGCTTGCAGCTTGCAGCTGCTCTTTAGACCCTAAACCGCGCCACCAACGCATCGATCTGCTTGCCCAGTTGCGTCAGGTGTTCGCTGGCCTGGGCGGTCTGTTGGGCGCCTTCGTTGGTTTCGCGGGCCAGTTCGGCGGCTTCGGTGACACTGCGATTGACGTCTTCCACCACGGTGGACTGCTGGGTGGTTGCGCTGGCGATGGATGCGTTCAGCGCCACCATCTGCTGCATCGATTCGGCGATCTGCTCCAGGGCGGTGCCGGCGGCGCTGGCCTGCTGGACACTGAGCTCCGAATAGCGGTCGCTTTCGTTGATGACCTCCACCACGGTCTGGGTGTTGGTCTGCAACTTGTTGATCATGTTGTGAATTTCTTCCGTGGACTTCTGTGTGCGCTGGGCCAGGTTGCGCACCTCGTCCGCGACCACTGCAAAGCCACGGCCCATTTCACCGGCACGGGCGGCTTCAATTGCGGCGTTCAGGGCCAGCAGATTGGTCTGCTCGGCGATGTTGCGGATCACGTCCAGTACCGAGGTAATCTCCTGGGCATCGCTGGACAGGCTGCCCATGTGTTTCACCGCAGTTTTCACGCTGTCGGACAGATGAGTGATCTGTTCGATCGTCTTGGTGACCTGCATGCGGCCGTTATTGGCGCCTTCGTTGGCGTTCTCGACTTCCTGAGCCGCTGCATTGGCGTTTTGCGCCACGTCCTGCACGCCGTAGGTGATCTCGTTGACCGCGGTGGCCATGAGCTCCATCTTTTCCGATTGCTGGCTCATGCCGCGCAGACTGTTGTGGCTGATCTGGCTCAGCTGCTGGCCGGCGCTGGTCAACTGGCTGGCGCTGTCGCCGAGCTGGTGCACGATCGAGCGCAGGTTGGCGGTGAAGGCGTTGAAGTGGGCGGCGATCTGCGACAGTTCATCCCGGGCGTTGTCGTCCAGTTTGCGGGTCAGATCCGCTTCGCCGCTGGCGATGTCGCGCATGGCATCGACCACGGTGTTGAGCGGCCGTGAAATGCTGCGCCCGATGATGTAGAGAATCAGCACCATCAGCAGGGTCAGCAGGGTGACGAATACCAGTACCTTGACCGCTTCGGCCAGGAACTTGGCTTCCATGTCGGCAATGAAGATGCCGGTACCGATCATGTAATCCCAGGGTTCAAAATGGGTAAAGGCGGCGATCTTGCGGTGGCCTTCCCCTTCGCCGGGATTCTGCCCGGGACGCGCCCAGGTATATTCAATGAACGCGGTGCCTTGCTCACGGGCCAGTTTGACCATGTCGGTAATGATGTTCGGTCGGCCGTCGCTGTTGGTGATGGTGGTCAGATCCACGCCCTCGGTCTGGGGCGCCATCGGATGCATGATCATCACGTTGTTCATGTCATTGACCCAGTAGTATTCGGTACCGCCGCCGTAGCGCATTGCGCGCAGGGCTTCAAGGGCGGCAGTACGCGCCTCGGCCCCGGTCATTTCTCCGGCAAGTTCCCTGGCGTGGTAATAACCGAACAGCGTGTGGGCGGATTCGACCAGATGGGTGGCCTTGGTGATCTCGGCCTGCCGATACTCCGCTTTCAGCGTGGCCAGTGCGGCCAGAGCCAGCAGGGTCATGCTTACGAGTGCGACCAGCAGAATTATCCAGATCCGCTGACTGATTTTTATTTTGCGCAGTACGTTCATCTACTACCTCTCCCCGGGATCGTGGCCAGCAATGGCCTGCGTACGCCTAGACGCATCTTGTTGTTTTATCGACCGCCATACTGAAAACCTGAGCGTTAATTTGTTGACGGTCATGATGTCAATTTGGCGTTATTTCCGGCGAGATACAAGTGGCTTTGGCTGCCAATAAACGGTTCGTATCAACATCCATTGTCGAAACGGCTGTCATTGCCGATTCAAAGAGCGTCCAGCTCAATCAGCAGTTGCCTGCCTCGGACTTGCTGGCCCTCGGTGATCAGCAGCTGGCTGACCGTACCCTCCAGCTGGGCGCGCAGGGCGTGCTCCATTTTCATGGCCTCCATGCGAATCAGAATCTGGCCCTTGCTGACTTTCTCGCCGACCGCAACCGCCACCTGCGTAACGGCACCGTCCATGGGCGCGCGTATCTCCCCGGACGCCGCTGCGCTGGCAGCGGCCGGGGGCGTGCCGGAGTGGTCCGTCAGTTGCTGGTATCCGGCCGGGCCATAGAGGTCCACCCGGGCGCCCCGCACGCGGGCGCTGCGTTGCTGGCGCAAACCATCCAGTTCGAAGGTGACGCTGCTTCCCGCCGCCGAGATGATGTGCAGCTTCAGGCTGTGCCCGCCGACGTCCACACACAGGCAGCCCGGCGCGCCGTCCGCAGCGGCGACAATCTCCACCCGGTGATGCCTGCCTTGGTCATCGAGCAGGTAGCGGCTGGGTATGCGGGCGGTGTTGCTCCAGCCGTGCCACTGGGGCACGGCCGTACTGCGCTCGGCAGAGGCGCGATAGAGCAGGGCGGCGGCCAGGGCGAGGTCTCCGGCACTGGCGGGCTGGGGCGCTAGACTGGGGTCGTCTTGGAATTCCCGGGTGATAAAGGCGGTCGTGGCCTCGCCGGCGACAAAGCCCGGGTGCCTGAGCAGATTGAGCAGAAAGCCCTGGTTGGCCTTCACGCCCATCAGAACCGAGTTTTCCAGGGCCTTGATCAGGCGGCTGCGTGCCTGCTCGCGGTTTTCACCGTAACCAACCAGTTTGGCCAGCATGGGGTCGTAGTAGGAGGTTATACGTTGGTTCTCGCGCAGGCCGTGGTCAATGCGCACGCCTTCGATGACGGCAGGCAGCCAGAGATCGACGGTTCCGGTCTGCGGCATGAAGTCCTGGCTGCTGTCTTCGGCATACAGGCGTACTTCGATGGCGTGGCCCTGTAGCCGGACATCCTGCTGCTGCAACGGCAGGGGCCGGCCGCTGGCCACCTCGAGCTGCCATGCCACCAGATCCAGGCCGGTGACCATTTCGGTGACCGGGTGCTCGACCTGAAGGCGGGTATTCATCTCCAGAAAATAGAAGTGGCCGTCGCCATCCAGCATGAATTCCACGGTGCCGGCACCGCAATAATCGACACTGGCGGCAGCCTTGATGGCGGCTTCGCCCATTGCCTGGCGCAGTTCGGGTGTCATCACCGGGCAGGGGGACTCCTCGATGACCTTCTGATGTCGCCGCTGTACCGAACAATCGCGCTCGCCGAGATGGATCAGGTTGCCGAGACTGTCGCC
>JAESUC010000134.1 GCA_016763285.1 Pseudomonas sp. | reverse complement strand
TTGCTTTACACTGGCCGGTGATTATCCATTTGCCATGTAGAGAGATGCCTGTGCTCAAAGCACTGAAAAAGCTGTTCGGGGCCGCCGATGCCCCCGCCGAGAAGAATCAGCCTGACGCCCGCGAACAACGAAGCATCACTGCCCCGCCCTCCTCCGCAGCCCGACCAGCACCGGCCAACAGCGAGCAACCCGGGCAACAAGCGGCAGCCAGGACTTCGGCGCCAAAAAGGGCGGCCAGCCGACCGGCAGCGCAGACCAGCCCGGAAAAGAAGCCATGGACCCGCGCGGACTTTGTCGTCGAGCCCGCCGAAGGCAAGACCCGCTTTCATGATTTCCCGTTACCCGACAGCCTGATGCAGGCCATCCAGGCCCAGGGATTCAGCTACTGCACGCCGATCCAGGCCCAGGTGCTGGGCAATACCCTCAAGGGCCAGGACGCCATTGGCCGGGCGCAGACCGGCACCGGCAAGACCGCTGCCTTTCTCATATCCACCATCACCCAGCTGCTGGAGACGCCTCCGCCGGATGAGCGCTTCATGGGCGAGCCGCGGGCACTGATCATAGCGCCGACCCGTGAACTGGTGATGCAGATCGCCAATGACGCCAGCGGTCTGACCCGATTCTGCGGCCTGAATGTCATGTCCTTTGTCGGCGGCATGGACCTGGACAAGCAGATCAAGCAGCTGGAGAAACGCCATTGCGACATTCTGGTGGCCACCCCCGGCCGCTTGCTGGACTTCTGCAATCGTGGCGAGGTGCATCTGGATCTGATCGAGGTGCTGATTCTCGACGAGGCTGACCGCATGCTGGACATGGGCTTCATACCCCAGGTACGTCAGATCATTCGCCAGACGCCGCGCAAGGGCGACCGCCAGACGCTGCTGTTCTCCGCGACCTTCAGCGACGATGTCATGAATCTCTCCAAGCAGTGGACCCAGGACCCGGCGATTGTCGAGATCGAGCCCGAGCGCGCCGCCTCGGCGAACGTCGACCAGCAGGTCTATGCGGTCAGCAGCGACGACAAGTACACGCTGCTCTACAACCTGATCACCCAGTTGAACCTCTCCCGGGTGATGATCTTTGCCAACCGCAAGGACCAGGTCCGGCGCATCCAGGAGCGCCTCGTGCGCGACGGCATCAATGCTGCGCAACTGTCGGGCGATGTGCCGCAGAACAAGCGCGTGCGTACCCTGGACAGCTTCCGCGATGGCAGCCTGCGAGTGCTGGTTGCCACTGACGTGGCCGGCCGGGGTATCCACGTCGACGGCATCAGTCACGTGATCAATTACACCCTGCCGGATGATGCCGAGGATTACATCCACCGCATCGGTCGCACGGGCCGTGCTGGCGCCAAGGGCACCTCGATCAGCTTCGCCTGCGAAGACGACGCCTTCCAGATTCCGCCGATCGAGGACCTGCTCGGCAACAAGCTGGTGTGTATCCCTCCGGAAACCCATATGTTGCAGAAAGTGCCCGCACGCAACCAGACAGCCGCCGAAAGGGCTGCCAGTGACGCCAACGAGGCGGAGCAGGCCGCGGCAGCCGCTGCCAACCGCAAACGGGCAAGCGGCGGCGACCGGCAGCGCCGACGCTGAAAGGCAACATCCGGTAGCATACGAGCAGCAGGCGAACAGGGAACGTCGCTTGCAGCGTGGCGTCCAAGCCATTAAGGTCCGGGCCGGTACTTCCATGCTGGCCCACCGCGGTCCGCTGAACCGTCACGTCGCCCTGCCAGTCATTCTCCATGCTCTGATCATCCGGCACGTGACAGCCTGAACAGGAGTTATGCATGCTGAAAACCCGACTGACTACCATTCTTGCACTGAGCGGTATTGTCCTGGTTGGCGCTGGCTGCGCCAACAACCAGCCGACCACCGCCGACATGATGCGCGATCACGCTGCCGCCCAGGGGAAGGAGGTTGCCCTCAAACAGGACCTGGCCGAGGACTGGGAGAAAGGCAACAAGCTGATCGACAGCGGCGAAAAGCGTGTAGAGCGCGCCGAGAAAGAGATTCGCCAGGCCGAGAAGGACCTGCGCGAGGCGCGCAAGGCCCTGCAGAAAGGCGAGCGCGAAATAGAACAGGGCACGAAGCTCAGGAGCCGAAGCGAGCGAAAATTCCGCAACGCGTTTCCGGAAAGCGCCCTGGCGGGCTGAACCAGCGTCCCGGCACGCTAGCAGCAGACACTGCTGCACGGCTGCCGGCCCTTGCCTGCGCACCGGACCTGGCCCACCAATATAACGAGTATTTCGCCCTCCTGAACACGACCGTCCGTCTGTTCGCGAAATAACCCCGGATCGCCATGATCGCGCTTGTTAATGTCATCTCAAGTAGGCTATAAATTTCCTAACCGGCCGATTCCAGCAGGTGATCCCTTGATACCTGAGGGCCAATCGAGCCGGTCCTGCGGACTGCCAGACGCCACTCCGGTCGCCTGATACAGTCACGTATTTACGGCCCTTGCGAGGTGACAGCTTATGGAAGCGTGCGGACCCACCCGACACACCTTCTACGTCCTCGATACCAACGTCCTGATTCACGATCCCAACGCCCTCCTCAACTTCGAAGAACACCACGTCATCATTCCGATGACCGTCCTCGAGGAACTCGACAAGCTCAAATCCGGCAAGACCAGCATCGCCGCCGATTGCCGCCAGGCCATCAGGCTGATCGATCGCACCCTGGCCGACGCACCTCCGGAACTGGTCGAACAGGGCGTGCCGATCCAGCGCGGCAAGCTGGGAACCAATGGCAGCCTGGCGATCCTCATGGACCGCAACGTCATTCCCGCCCACTGCCTGCCCAACGATCTGAACGACAACAAGATCATCAATCAGCTGTGCCACCTGCAGAGTCTCCATCCCGAGGTACGCGTGGCACTGGTGTCCAAGGACATCAACATGCGGCTGAAGGCCAGGGGCTGCGGAATCGACGCCGAGGACTACCACACCGATCAACTGGTCGACGACATAGCGTTACTGGCACGGGGTTATCATCAGGTACCCGGGTCCTTCTGGGACACCGTCAATCGGGTGGAAACCCACCAGCGTCTGGGCAAGACGGTGCACGAAGTGCTGCTGACTGAAAGGATCCCCGGCCTGCACATCAATGACTTCATCATCGACGGTCAGGGCTTTATTGGCTGGGTCTCGGCAATCGACGGTGACCGGGTGGTGCTGCGCGACCTGCATCAGGAACCCCTGATGCATCAGGAAGCCTGGGGGCTGCGTCCACGGGACATATTCCAGGCGCTGGCCATGTATGCACTGCTGGATCCGGACATTCACCTGGTCAACCTGACCGGGGCGGCCGGTTCGGGCAAAACCATCCTGGCGCTGGCGGCGGCCATCGAACAGACCATGGTGAGCAAGACCTATCGTCGTATCATCGCCACGCGCAGCACCCAGGGGCTGGATGAGGACATCGGCTTTCTACCCGGCACCGAAGCAGAGAAAATGGAGCCCTGGCTGGGCGCCATTACCGATAACCTCGAAGCCCTGCACATGGACGACGAGAGTACCCACGGCAGCGTGGAATACATCCTCGACCGCGTCCCGCTGCAGTTCAAATCACTGAATTACATACGCGGCCGCAGCTTCCAGCAGAGCTTCATCCTGATCGACGAGAGCCAGAACCTCACTCCGCACCAGATCAAGACCATCATCACCCGCGCCGGAGCCGGCTCAAAGGTGGTCTGCCTGGGCAATCTGGCGCAGATCGACACCCCCTATCTCAACGCGACCAGTTCAGGACTGACCTATCT
>JAESUC010000133.1 GCA_016763285.1 Pseudomonas sp. | reverse complement strand
GTGGGTCGTGTAGGATTCGAACCTACGACCAATTGGTTAAAAGCCAACTGCTCTACCAACTGAGCTAACGACCCGGAACGCGCGCTATAGTACTGATTTATCAGATAAACTCAAGTTTTTTTTACTCAGGTCTGTACAAGGTAGGGTCGACCACCCCGGCAGCGGCAAAACCGGCAGTGCGCAACCTGCAACTATCACAGCGGCCACAGGCACGTCCCTGGCTGTCGGCCTGATAACAGGAAACCGTCAGGCTGTAGTCCAGTCCGAGGCGTTGACCAGCCTCGATTATCTGGGCCTTGCTCATATCCTGCAGCGGCGCCCTGATACGAAAGCCCTCCCCCTCGACACCAGCTCGGGTCGCCAGATTGGCCATCCGCTCGAACGCCTCGATAAAAGCCGGGCGGCAGTCAGGATAGCCGGAGTAGTCCACCGCATTGACGCCGATAAAGATGTCTCGCGCGTCCAGGACCTCGGCCCAGCCCAGGGCCAGTGCCAGAAATACCGTATTGCGTGCCGGCACATAGGTCACCGGTATCCCTGCCTGTGGCGACTCCGGGACCGCCAGGGACTCGTCGGTGAGCGCCGAACCGCCCATGCCACCCAGACCAAGGGTGATCACCTTGTGCTCGGCTACCGCGCTCTGGCGAGCAAGCTTCGCCGCCGCATCCAGCTCGGCACGATGACGCTGCCCATAGTCGAAGCTGACCGTGTGGCAGAGAAAGCCTTCGGCCTGGGCCATCGCCAACACGGTGGCGGAATCCAGGCCGCCCGAGAGCAATACGACTGCCTTTCTTGACTGGGTCATTTCAATGTCCTGGCTCATCATTCCAGAGGTATTTATGCAGTTGCATCTGAAACCGCACCGGCAGATTGTCCGCGACTATCCACTCGGCGAGATCGCGCGGATTCAACTGACCATGGCTGGGTGAGAACAGGATCTCGCCTACCCTGCCAGCCAGGGCATATTCGTCCAGCTTGAAACGGGCCCACTCGTAGTCCTGACGGCTGCACACGACAAACTTGACCTGATCCTCCGCGCCCAGCAGCGCCATGTTGGCGTACAGGTTGCGGCCAACCTCCTGCGAGTCGGGCGTCTTGAGGTCCACTACCCTGCTGACCCGCGAATCCACCCCTGACACATCCAGAGCGCCACTGGTTTCCAGTGACACCTGGTAGCCGGCGTCACACAACGCCCGAAGCAGGGGCAGGCAGTTGGGCTGAGCCAGGGGCTCGCCCCCGGTGACGCAGACGTGACCAGGCGCATAGCGCGCCACCTCGGCAAGAATGGCCTCCAGGCGCCACAGCTCACCGCCGGTGAAGGCGTAGGCGGTATCGCAGTATTGGCAACGCAGCGGGCATCCGGTCAGGCGCACAAAGACTGTGGGCAATCCGACGGAGCGACTTTCGCCCTGGATGGAATGAAATATCTCCGTAATACGGAGTGTCGCAGACAGCTCATCTGACATGGGAATATCCAGGGCTGGACTGCGGCACAGGCAGAGGCCCGAAATGACCCGCTCCCGCACCGCCTCAATACAGGCGAACGGTTATCGGATTGAATTTGGAAAGCAGGTAGTTTAACCCACTGGGGCCGCCAGGAAAGAACAAAGGCAGCAAAAGACTGAAGGCGGATGGCCCCGGCGGGACCAAGCGATCAACCCAGGCTGTCCAGATCCCGGCGTGCCAATTGCGCAGCCGACGAGTTGGGATGCCTGCTGAGGACTTCCTGATACAACTCTATGGCCTTTTCGCGGTTACCCATGCGACGCTCGACATCGGCGAGCTTGTAGAGCGCATCGGGCTCCTTGCGGTGACCTGGATAGGCGCTGATCACCTTCGCAAAAGCGCGGCCAGCGGACTCCAGATCAGATTCGACCAGGTGAATTTCACCTAGCCAGTATTGTGCATTCCCGGCGTATTCGCTATTCGGGAAACGTCTTACGAAGGCACTGAATGCCTGTATCGCCTTTTCAAAATCACGCGCCTTGACCAGGTCAAAGGCCGCATCGTACATCAACTTCTCACGCTCCGGATCCGCCGCAGTCGCCCCGCCGTCCGCCTGCGCTGCGGTATCGCGAGCTCCTGCATCGGTCTGGCTGTCCGTGGCCGCAGTATCAGATCCATTGACTGGTGGCTGCTCGGCAGCGGGCACCGGGGGTGCCACATTGCCAGACAGTCGGCGATCAATATCCTGGTACCGATCCAGCTGGTCCTGCTCCATCTGCTTGAGCCGATACTCCTGCTCTTCCAGTCGGCCGCGCAGCATGGCGACTTCCTGTTGCAGCTGGTAAAGCTCCTGCATGAGCTGGCCCTCGATCGAGAAGCCAGCCTGGGTCTGGGTCGCAGGGGAAGACGGCTGACTACCGCGGACACCGCCCGCGCTGCCGTCTACGACTGGAACCTGAGCAACCGCCGCAAGCGGCAGCAACATCAAAGCTACTGTTAACCCCCTGAACCCTTTCATGAGACCTCTTACTTACGCAGTTCTACGCGACGATTCTGAGCCCATGCTTCTTCGTTGGAACCCATGGCAGCCGGCTTCTCTTCACCGTAGGAGACCAGCTCCAGCTGTGAAGGGGAAACGCCCTGGCCTGCCAGGTAACGCTGAACGGCTGCAGCACGACGCTCGCCCAGAGCCATGTTGTACTCGCGCGAACCGCGCTCGTCAGTGTGGCCTTCCAGAACGACGCGGTTACCGGCAGCGCGCAGGTCTTTTGCATGCACGTCAAGTGCACGCATGGCCTCGGGCTTCAGCTCGGCGCTGTCGAGTTCGAAGTAGAAAGTGGTTACCGCACGCAGCGCTGCTTCTTCGCTGGACATGCTGTCGCCGGTAGAGGCCGGGGTGGTGTAACCCGCGTTCGGATCAACTGCACCAGTACCACCGGTGTCGCCGCCCTTGGAGGAACAACCAACGATTACGCCGAAAGCTACAACCAGCGCCGCGAACTTGCCAAATTTAATTGCTTGCATCATAAGACTCCTGGAAAACCCCACATGTTTTAATGTTTTTACACCCTAGGGCAGGTATGGGGACCATGACGGCACGCGCAGGTCAGTGAATTGAGTCGGGATAACCGACCTAGCACGACCATTGGTAGATACCAGCATGAGTACGCCCCGTCCCTGTTGACGGGTGGCATAAATTAACATGACGCCATTGGGAGAAACAGTAGGTGATTCATCCAATGATGTTTCTGTTAAAACCCTCAGATTGCCGCGCTCCAGGTCCTGGATGGCAATCTGAAAATTACGGTTACCCTCTTGGCGATGCACCATGACCATGGTGCGACCATCCACAGAGAGTTTGGCATTGGCGTTATAGGTGCCGACAAAGGTCAGCCGCTCGGTAGCGCCAGTATTGATATTCTGTTTGTAGATCTGCGGACGTCCGCCACGATCGGAAGTAAAGACGATGGTGTTGTTGTCCATCCAGTCCGGCTCGGTGTCGATCGCAAAATGATTGGTAAGGCGGCGCAACTGCTTGCTGGCCAGCTCCATCACATAGATTTCCGGATTACCGTCACGGGACAGGACGAAAGCCAGGCGTTGGCCGTCCGGCGACCACGAAGGGGCCCCGTTGAGGCCCTCGAAACTGGTAATGCGTTCACGCCGGCCGGTCTGAATGTAATGGACGAATATCTCGGGTCGACCGGACTCGAAGGACACATAGGCGATCCGCTGGCCATCCGGCGCATAGGAGGGCGTCAGGATAGGCTCGCGGGACTGCAGCAGCGTGACCGCTCTGGCGCCGTCATAGTCGGAGCGCTGTAAGGTGTAACGGGTATTGTCCACCGAAAAACGCTCAGCAGCCACATAGAGCAGCTTGGTATTGAACGCACCCTTGATGCCGGTGATTTCCTCGAATACCAGGTCGCTCAGATGATGAGACATGTCGCGCAACTGGCTGCGCGTACCCGTCACCGTGCGCGTCATCATGACCTCTTCGCGCAGCACGTTGTAGAGGCTGAACTGCAGGCGATACTGCTCGGAGGCCGGATCCATGCTCACCTGGCCGGCTACCACATAGTCAACGCCCAGGATTCGCCAATCACGGGGAAAGATCTCGCTCGCCTGGGTCGGCGTGCTGAGCATGTTACGCCGGTCGAACGGCGCAAACATGCCGCTATTGCGCAAATCGTTCGACACGATCTCCGCCATGTCCTCCGGCAGGGGCGTACCGCCCTGCCAGCCGAAGGGAACGACGGCGATCGGTGCAGCCTTGTCGTTACCCCGGGTAATCTCGATAACGCGCTGCGCATAAAGGTTCTGTGCGACCAGCATCAACGCGATTGCGGTAAGCCAAATTTTCAACATCTTCATCAGAATGACAAATCCTCTGCTCTGAAACGCAACTTGTACTCTCGGAAGTCCCTGTTAAAGATAGTCGGGTTTTCGCGAGCCAATTGTTGGATTTCCGGAATCCGGCCTACATTTCGTACCGCTCTCACGGCAGACTGATCAAAACCCGGATCACCACTGCTGTTTGCTATCACCGCGTTGGTGATCTGACCTGTCGGCAGCAGGCTTATGGTGATAGTAACTATCATGTCATTACGAGCCGATGGCGGTCTGCTCCATTGCTCACTCACCAGGCGACGAATCAGGTCATCATAGCTGGCGGCCACCTGCTCACCGGTCTGATCCGCCTGCGCCTGCTGATACTGGGTCTCATCGGCCAGCAGATCGGCCAGGGCCCGGGCTTTCGCCTCTTCCTGCGCCCGCTTCTGCTCTGCCTGCTTCTCAGCTGCGGCCTTCGCCGCATCGGCCTTGCGTTTTGCTTCTTCTGCCGCTTTTTGCTTGGCCTTTTCTGCAGCCTGCTTTTTGGCTGCCTCCTCGGCGGCTTTCTTTTTTGCTGCCTCGGCGGCGGCCTTCTTCGCCGCCTCCGCTTCAGCGAGCTTGCGGGCCGCGTCGGCCTTGCGCTGCGCCTCGGCCTCGGCTTTCTTCGCCGCTTCCAGTTTCTCGGCCGCCTCAGCCTGCTTTTCCTTGGCAGCTGCGGCCGCTTTCTGCTGTTCTTCCTGCTTCTGAGCTACTGCGGCGGCCGCAGCCTGTTCCTGAGCTTTGGCCGCTGCCGCTGCCGCGGCGGCTTGTTCCTGCTTTTGCTGGGCGCGCTTGAGCTCTTCGGCCTCATGGCGCTGCGCCGCCGTTCGCGCTGCCTCGCCTGCGATCTTCTGATCGGTCTGCGTCTGCGCCGGGCTCTGCGAGTTCAGTTGTACCAGCGTCGCCTGGACAATCGGCTTTGCCGGCTCGAATTCCGGCGCGCTGCTGAAGGACACGAACAGCAACAACACCACAACCAGGTGCACGGCCAGCGCCTTGAGCACCGATGCTGCATAACTGCCGGCTTCCGCCTCACGCGGCTGGCGAATATTCACGGCGCCTCGGTAATCAGTCCGACGTTAGGTACACCCGCCTGCTGAAGAGTTCCCATCGCGGTAACCACCAGGCCGTAATTGGCCTCGCGGTCCCCGCGTATGTATACCAGCGTATCGGGCCGGGCATTGATGATCTTGGTCACACCCTCGGACATCTCTTCCAGCGTTATCGCGCTGTCTGTCTGATTCTCGGTATCGACGGTTTCGCCCAGGTTCCAATAGTAGGTGCCGTCGGCCAGGACCGACAGCGTGAGGACCTGCTGATTACTGTCAGAGGGTAACACCTCACTCGCCACCTGGGGCAGATCGACTTTCACGCCCTGGTTGAGCATGGGCGCAGTCACCATGAAAATCACCAGCAGCACGAGCATCACGTCGATATAGGGAACGACGTTCATCTCTGCTACCGGCTTGCGCTTCTGGCGTCTGCCTTGTACCTGCATATGGGCTCCCGGTTACTCGTCGTTGCTGGCGTGAACGCGGCGGTGAAGAATGCTCGAGAATTCGTCTGCGAACGTGTAATAGCGGCTGATCAAGGTTTCCGAGCGAGCGGAAAAGCGGTTATAGGCGATGACGGCCGGAATGGCGGCAAACAGGCCGATGGCCGTGGCAATAAGCGCCTCGGCAATACCCGGCGCCACGGTGGCCAGTGTCGCCTGTTGGGCTGTTGCCAGCCCACGGAACGAATTCATGATGCCCCATACGGTACCGAACAGGCCGATGTAGGGGCTGGTTGAGCCTACGGTCGCCAGAAAGGGCAGGTGCAGGTCGAGCCGCTCCTCTTCCTTCGAGATGGCGACACGCATGGAGCGCTGCACGGCATCCATGACCGCATCCGGGTCGACCCCGGCCTGTTGGCGCATGCGCGAAAACTCCTTGAAGCCCGCGCGGAAAATCTGTTCAAGCCCGGAATTGTTGTCCGGGTTGCCGGTCACCTGGCGATACAGCTTGGAGAGATCGATACCGGACCAGAACCGGTCTTCGAAATCGTCGAGCGCGGATTTGGCCGAACGAATGAATGCACTGCGCTGGAATATGATCACCCAGGACATCACGGAGGCCAGCACCAGGGTCAGCATGACCAGCTGCACCAGTACGCTGGCGGTGGAAATCAGGTGCCACATCGACATTTGATCAGCTTGCACGCTCTACCTCTCCTTGCTTGGTCCTGCTGTCTGTTACCTGCAGCGCCTTGAATGCAGTGGCCAAGGCGGGCGGAATTCCTCGGGGCTTGTAGCGGTCTGCGCTGACGCACGCCACCAATACCTCCCCCTCACACAAAACACCCGCGCCAACCCGACGAACCTGTTGGCGAAAGCGGATGCTGGCGCGTTTGAGCTCCAGCACCTCGACATTCACTTCCAGCTCGTCATCCAGCCGCGCAGGCGCGTGATAACGGGCGGTTACCGAGTGCACAACGAAAATGATGTTTTCAACCTGCAAGACACTTTGGTCAAACCCCAGGGAACGGACCAGTTCGGTTCGCGCACGCTCCATGAACTTGAGGTAGTTGACGTAGTAAACGATGCCGCCGGCATCGGTATCTTCAAAGTAGACTCGGACTCTCAGCGCGAACGGCAGCCCGGAATAGTCAGCGCGCATAATGTAGAGCTATCAGTGAGCTTTGCATAGGGGTTACCGATCCATAAGAGAAATATTTTTTCACGTCGTGTCCTGGTCGCCTTCCGGTCCGAAAAGGTCACCGACCGGCTGGGTCATGCGGCCGGGCAGATCCAGGCCGAAGTGGGCATAGGCGTGCCGGGTCAGCATGCGTCCACGGGGCGTTCGGGTAATGAATCCCTGCTGGATCAGAAAGGGCTCGAGCACATCCTCGATGGTGTGTCGCTCCTCGCTGATCGCGGCTGCCAGGCTGTCGATGCCCACCGGGCCTCCATCGAACTTGTCGATCATCGCCAGCAGCAGCCTTCTGTCCATATGATCGAAGCCCTTGGCGTCGATATCCAGCAGGTTCAGTGCCTGATCGGCAATGTCCGCAGAGATGGTGCCTGTGCCCCGGACTTCGGCAAAATCCCTTACCCGACGCAGCAGGCGGTTGGCGATCCGCGGTGTGCCCCGGGAACGCCGGGCGATTTCCAGCGCGCCACGGGAATCCATCTGCAAGCCGAGAATCTGTGCCGAGCGAGCGACGATCGTGGCCAGATCATCCACGCCGTAGAATTCGAGGCGCTGGGTAATGCCGAAACGGTCGCGCAGCGGATTGGTCAGCATGCCTGCCCGGGTCGTGGCGCCGACCAGCGTGAACGGCGGTAGCTCCAGCTTGATCGACCGGGCGGCGGGGCCCTCCCCGATCATGATGTCGAGCTGATAATCCTCCATGGCCGGATACAGAATCTCCTCGACCACGGGCGAAAGGCGATGTATCTCGTCGACAAACAGGACATCGCCCGCCTCCAGACTCGTCAGCATCGCGGCCAGGTCGCCGGCGCGCTCCAGCACGGGTCCGGACGTACTCTTGATCTTGACGCCCATTTCCTGGGCGATGATGTTGGCCAGGGTGGTCTTGCCAAGACCGGGGGGCCCGAAAATGAGCACATGATCGAGCGCCTCACCCCGGCCCTTGGCGGCCTTGATAAACAGCTCCATCTGCTCGCGCACGCTGGGCTGGCCAATATAGTCGGCCAGCCGGTAGGGGCGGATCGCCCGATCAATAACGTCTTCCTGCTGCCGCGGTGAGGCAGCAATCAAGCGATCTTCTTCCAGCATGGAGGTCCTGTGCGTTAACCCTGATAATTTAGACGATGCCCTTGAGCGCGCGACGAATCAACTCTTCACTGCTCATACCCTCTTCCTCTACCGCGGCGACCGCCCTGCTGGCTTCCTGCGGCTTGTAGCCGAGCGCTATGAGCGCACTCACCGCATCACTGCTTTGCGAGGCTGCGGCGGCCACGCCACCGCCACTTGCCAGGGGCTTGAGCGATCCGGGCAAGGCCTCCCATGCCTTGAAGCGATCACGCAGTTCGATCAGCAACCGTTCGGCGGTCTTCTTGCCCACGCCGGGCACGCGCACCAGGGCACTGGTGTCCTGGGCCTGAACCGCACGGATCAGCTCATCCGCTTCCAGACCGGACATCAATGCCAGAGCCAACTTCGGTCCGACCCCGTTCAGCCTTATAAGTTCCCGAAACAGTTCACGTTCGCGCTTTTCCGCGAAGGCGTAGAGAAGCTGAGCGTCCTCGCGTACCACCATATGGGTGTGCAGGGTAACCGACTCCCCCAGTGCAGGCAGGCGGTAGAAGGTACTCATCGGGGCGTCCAGCTCGTAGCCTACTCCCTGCACATCCAGCAGAATATGTGGCGGCTGTTTTTCCAGCAAGGAGCCGGTCAATCGTCCGATCATCGGGCTTTGTCTCTCATCTGCAGATTAACGATGGCGAATGCGCCCGCTGCGCACGCCCAGCAGTCCGCCGCCAAGCTGCATATTGAGCGCGGTGGAATGGGCGTGACACAACGCAGCGGCCAATGCGTCCGCCGCGTCCGCCTGCGGCGTCCCGGACAACCCGAGCAGCTGGGTCACCATATGCTGTACCTGGGTCTTATCCGCAGCGCCGGTTCCCACCACCGACTGCTTTATCTGGCGCGCGGTATATTCGTGAACAGTCATACCCGCGTGCACTGCCGCGACAATGGCGGCCCCGCGAGCCTGGCCAAGCTTGAGCGCCGAATCCGGATTACGGGCGAGGAAAACCTGCTCGATGCTGAGCACCTCGGGCTGGTATTTGCCGATCAATTCGCTGAGACCTTCGAATATCAGCTTGAGCCGGTCCGGAAACGGGCCACTGCCCAGGCGTATGCATCCCGAGGTGACATAGTCGCAGCGACCGGCCAGCTCGCTGACGATGGCGTAGCCAGTGGTCCGCGATCCAGGGTCTATCCCCAATATCAGGGCCATAGGTATTCGTTTCCGCAGTGTGTATGGGCACTAGTGTGCCATATCCATCCGGGCTTTCGAGAAAAGATCGAGCAATAAAAAAGGGAGGCCAGGCCTCCCTTCTCGGCTGGCTGACCCGCGAACTAGCCAAGCTGCTCGAGTACATCATCGGGTATGTCAGCATTACTGTAGACGTTCTGCACGTCGTCAAGATCTTCCAGCATGTCCACCAACCGCAGAATGCTCTCGGCGCCTTCAAGATCCAGCGCCACCGTTGTCGCCGGAATCATGCTGATATCGGCCGATGCGCGGGCGAAGCCGGCTGCGTCAAGCTGATCGCGCACCGCGGCGAAGTCTTCAAAACAGGTAAACACGTCGATGGAGCCATCACCATGACTGACCACATCGTCGGCTCCAGCCTCCAGTGCCGACTCGATAAGAGCATCTTCATCCGTTCCGGCGTCATAGCCGATCTGACCACGCCGCTCGAACAGATAAGCGACTGAGCCGTCTGTCCCCAGATTGCCGCCGCACTTGTTGAACGCATGGCGTACTTCGCTGACAGTGCGGTTGCGGTTATCGGTCATGACCTCAACCAGCACGGCAACGCCACCGGGGCCATAGCCCTCGTAGGTCAGCTCTTCCACGTTGTCCGCATCAGTGCTGCCTACGCCGCGAGCGATGGCCCGATCGATGGTATCTCGGGTCATATTGGCGGTGAGCGACTTGTCCACAGCCGCGCGCAAACGCGGATTATCGGCAGGCTCGGGACCGCCCAGCTTGGCGGCCACAGTCAGTTCACGAATCAGCTTGTTGAACACCTTGCCGCGCTTGGCATCCTGCGCGGCCTTGCGGTGCTTGATGTTGGCCCATTTTGAATGTCCGGCCATGATCTGCTCCGTATTGCTTCGCTTATTCGACCTTGGGCTGCTCGCGCAGGCGGATGTGCAGCTCGCGCAGGGCCTTGCTGTCCACCACACCCGGTGCCTGAGTCATTACACAGGCAGCGCTCTGGGTTTTCGGGAAGGCAATCACCTCTCGAATCGACTGCGCACCGGTGATCAGCATGACCAGCCGGTCCAGGCCGAACGCCAGACCGCCATGGGGCGGCGCG
>JAESUC010000132.1 GCA_016763285.1 Pseudomonas sp. | reverse complement strand
TGGCGCGCAAGGTGACCGGTCGCAATAACGTCATCAGCTTTACCAACGGCTTCCATGGCGTAACCGTCGGCGCCCTGGCCGTCACCGGCAACCAGCATCACCGTGGCGCTGCGGGTGTCCCGCTGACCGATGTCAGCCGCATGCCCTATGCCAACTATTTCGGTGAGGGCGTCAACACCATCTCGATGATGGACAAGCTGCTCAGCGACCCGAGCAGCGGCATCGACAAGCCCGCCGCGGTCATTGTCGAAGTCGTGCAGGGCGAAGGCGGGCTGAATACAGCTTCGGCCGAGTGGATGCGCAAGCTGCAGAAGCTGTGCAAGAAGCACGAAATGCTGCTGATTGCCGACGACATTCAAGCGGGTTGCGGCCGTACCGGCACCTTCTTCAGCTTTGAAGGCATGGGTATCCAGCCCGACATCATCACGCTGTCCAAGTCGCTTAGTGGCTATGGCCTGCCCTTTGCTGTCGTGGTCATGCGCCGCGAGCTGGACCAGTGGGAACCGGGCGAGCACAACGGTACGTTCAGAGGCAACAATCTCGCCTTCGTTACCGCAGCGGCTGCGATGGAGCACTTCTGGACCACCGACGAGTTCGCCAAGAGCGTTCAGGCCAAGGGCAAGATGGTCAAGGACCGGATGCAGAAGATCGTGCGCAAGCACGGCCCCGATTCCTTGTTCGTCAAGGGTCGCGGCATGATGGTTGGTATCAGTTGCCCCAACGGCGAAATCGCTTCAGCCATCTGCCGCGAAGCCTTCCAGCACGGCCTGGTAATCGAAACCAGCGGCAATCACAGCCAGGTAGTCAAATGCCTCGCGCCACTGGTGATCACCGAAGAACAGATTGATAAAGCCATGACCATTCTCGATGCAGCATTCGCGAAAGTCATGAAAGAAGACACTGCCGAACAGGCATCTTGAGGAGAACGGAATATGATTGTACGCACACTGAAGGATTGCGAGGCTTCGGATCGCCGGGTAAAGACTGACAACTGGGAAAGCACCCGCATGTTGTTGAAAGACGACAAGATGGGTTTCTCCTTTCACATCACCACCATCTATGCCGGCACCACCACACATATCTGGTACAAGAATCATCTGGAGTCGGTGTATTGCATGAGCGGCGACGGCGAGATCGAGACCATCTCCGATGGCAAGGTCTACCAGATCGAACCCGGCACGCTCTACGTTCTCGACAAGAATGACGAGCACTGGCTGCGCGGCGGCAAGACCGACATGAAGATGGCATGCGTATTCAATCCGCCTTTGAGCGGCAAGGAAGTGCATGACGAGCACGGCGTCTATCCAGTGGACGAAAGCGTTATTGGCTGATTGCCCCGCTGCCGGCAGGGCTGCCTGCCAAGAGTCACGAAGCAACTCTGCCGGCAACAGCGGCACAAGCCGTTGGTAAGAAGTCACCCGTATCCCTGACGGAATACGAGCAACATTCACCAACGACAAAATGAGAACTATGCATACAGTAGAAAAAATCGGCGGCACATCGATGAGCCGCTTCGATGAAGTACTCGACACCCTGTTTATTGGTGACCGCAAGAAAGACGAACTGTACAACCGTGTATTCGTCGTTTCTGCCTATGGCGGTATGACCAACCTGCTGCTGGAACACAAGAAGTCCGGCGAGCCCGGCGTTTACGAGCGCTTTGCCGATGCCCAGAACGAAGATGCATGGCTGGACGCACTTGATGCGGTACTGGTCAGCATGAAGGCCAAGAACGCAGAGCTGTTCAGCGGCGAATACGAGCGCCAGGCAGCCGATCGCTTCATCGAAGGCCGGATCGGCGATGTCCGCGACTGCATGCTCAGCCTGCAGCAGCTGTGTACCTATGGTCACTTCCAGCTCACCGAGCACCTGATGAAGGTGCGCGAAATGCTGGCGTCGCTGGGTGAAGCCCACAGCGCGTTCAATACCGTGCTGGCACTGAAGAAGCATGGCATCAATGCCCGTCTGGTGGATCTGACCGGCTGGAATCAGACCGAGCCCAAGCCGTTCCTGGAGATGATCAAGGACAGCTTCGCCGGGATCGATCTGAGCAAGGAACTGGTCGTTGCCACCGGCTACACCCACTGCAGCGAAGGCCAGATGAATACCTTTGATCGCGGCTACAGCGAAATCACCTTCGCCCAGATTGCGGCCACTACCAGCGCCCGCGAGGCGGTCATCCACAAGGAATATCACCTTTCCAGTGCCGATCCGAATCTGGTGGGACTCGACAACGTGGTGACCATCGGCCGTACCAACTATGACGTGGCCGATCAGCTGTCGAACCTGGGCATGGAGGCTATCCACCCCAAGGCTGCGCGCACACTGCGCCGTGCCGGCATCCAGCTGCGCATCAAGAATGCGTTCGAGCCGGAGCACGATGGCACGCTGATCAGCCAGGACTACTGCAGCGAGAAGCCCTGTGTCGAAATTATTGCCGGGCGCAAGGACGTATTCGGACTGGAGGTATTCGACCAGGAGATGCTGGGCGACGTCGGTTACGACATCGAAATCACCAAGCTGCTCAAGCAGCTGCGCATCTACGTGGTGAACAAGGATTCCGACGCCAATAGCATCACCTACTACGCCTCCGGTTCACGGAAGATGATCAATCGGGCGTCGCGCCTGATCGAGGAAAAATATCCGATGGCCGAGGTGCGTGTGCACAACATCGCAATCGTGTCGGCGATCGGCTCCGACCTCAAGGTCAAGGGTATCCTGGCCAAGACGGTTGCTGCGCTGGCGGCAGCGGATATCAGTATCCAGGCTATTCACCAGTCCATCCGTCAGGTGGAGATGCAGTGCATCATCAACGAAGAAGATTACGATGACGCCGTCGCTGCGCTGCACCGGGCGCTGATCGAACCGGAAAATCACGGGGACGTCATAGCCGTCGCGTGAAACACTCGCGTGAGGCGGCTGGTCTGAGCCGGGACGTGAACCCCCGCTCAGGCGGGACAAAAAAGCTGCAAGGGCGCCCTTGCAGCTTTTTTTATGGCCGGTTGCTAGCCCCTGCGGGGTCACGCCCCTAGAATAGATGTAAAAATTCTTAACAGGACTTTTCACTTTGATTGAAGCTGTCTGGATCGCCTTTGCTTTCACACTCGGTCTGATCATGCGCCAGGTCGGCCTCCCTCCCCTGATCGGTTATCTCGCTGCCGGTTTCGCCCTGGCGGGCTTTGGTGACCTCTTCGGTGTAGGCCCCCAGGACAGTTACATTCTTGCCCATATCGCCCACCTCGGCGTGCTACTGCTGCTGTTTACCGTTGGACTGAAACTCAAGATCAAGAACCTGGTCCGCCCGGAGGTCATTGGCGGCAGTCTGCTGCATTTCATGCTCTCGACCGCGGTCTTTCTGCCCGGCATCCTGGTGTTGCTGGATATCAGTATGCGCGAGTCGATCCTGCTGGCAGTGGCCTTGTCCTTTTCCAGTACGGTGCTGGCAGCCAAGGTGCTGGAAGGCAAACGGGAGCTGCGAGCCTTCCACGGCCGCGTGGCCATCGGCGTGCTGATCATGCAGGATCTGATTGCGCTGCTGGTCATCAGCATCGCCAGCGGCACCTCACCGTCTGCATGGGCGCTGCTGGTATTTGCCATACCCCTGCTCAAGCCGCTGCTTTACCGCCTGCTGGACATGTGCGGTCACGAGGAACTGCTGGTGCTGCTGGGCCTGTTTCTGGCGCTGGTCATCGGCGGCGTCGGCTTCGAATCGGTCGGTCTGAGCTCCGAACTGGGCGCACTCGCGTTTGGCGCCATGCTGGCCAACCACAAGCGGGCCGGCGAGCTGTCGCAATCGCTCTGGAGTCTGAAGGAAGTCTTTCTGGTCGGTTTTTTCCTGCAGATCGGCATCGGCGGCCTGCCCGATGCGGACGCCCTTATATTTGCGCTGGTCATGGCCGTGGTGCTACCGCTGAAGGGCGTGCTGTTCTTCTTTCTGTTCCTGCTGTTCAAGTTGCGTGCGCGCAGCGCCTTTCTCAGCAGCGTCAGCCTCACCAACTACAGCGAGTTCGGTCTGATCGTAGCCAGCGTGGTATTACCCCAGTGGCTGATTCCGCTGGCAATCACGGTGTCGCTCTCGTTCATTCTGTCGGCACCGATCAATCGGCTCGCGCACCCTCTCTATGAGCGCCTGGCCAGCCGCCTGATCCCCCTTGAGCGCAATATCCGGCATCCGGATGAACAGCCCCTGTCCCTGGGCGATGCGGAAATTCTGGTTATGGGCCAGGGACGCACTGGCCGGGCCGCCTATGACAACCTGACAGCCAAGGGCTACCGGGTCGTGGGCCTGGATTCGGACCCCGTGGCGATCGAGGCCAGCATTCAGGCTGGGCGGCACGCGCTGTTCGCGGATGCGGAGGACCAGGTGTTCTGGCAAAGTCTGCAAATGCCCCAGGTGCATTCAGTGGTTCTGGCAATGAACGATGCCGAGGCCAAGACGATTGCCGTGGAGAAACTGCGCAGCAGAGGATTCAAGGGCCTGATCGTATCCCACGCCATGTATGAGGATATCGCCGAGCGTATTCTCGACGCTGGCGCCGATCTGGCTTATCTGACCATGAGCGAGGCCGGAAACGGCCTGGCCGAGCAGGTCAATCGCGCCATCCAGAGCCGTCAGCCGACACCGGATGCGCAACAGGTCTGACTCAGGGTCCGAGCAGAAATTCCGCCACCTGACCAGCGGCAGAAGCAGAGTGCTCCTGCATGAAGCAGTGCCCACCAGGAGTCGAGCGAGCGATGACATGCTGGTTGCTGGCCGCCAGCTTGCGCGCTGACTGTTGCACGAAGGGATAGGTCTTCTCCCCGTGCAGCAGCAGTGTCGGCGTACGGATACGCTTGAGTGCGGGCCAGAGTCGTGATGGCATGCTTTCAAAAACTTCCGCCTCGCGCGAAGGACGGCATTTGAGTTCCACGCCTAACGCATCGTGGTCGGCCAACGCGTGATCGATATGCGCGCGGAAGGCCGCCTCCTCCCAGCCCCGAAAAATGCCACGACCGTGCAGCGCTCCGTAGGCAGCGTCCCGGTCCGGCCAATGGTGACGACGAGCGCGCGCACCATCGGCCATCGGGTTGCGGCGCAAGCCCAGCAGACTCAGGCTGCTACGCAATCCAATCAGCGAGAGCGGAAACAACACAGGGTCGAGCAGTACGGCTTTGCGAAACACCTGGGGATGTCCGGACAGCAGCAGACTGGTCAGCACCCCACCGAAGCTGTGCCCGCAAGCGTAGACCGCTGCGCCATCAAAGATCGAGCGATGCGCCTCGAAGGCTTCCAGTGCCAGTTCGGCATTGCGATTCCAGCCCAGGAACCGGCCCCCGTGGTCGCTCTCACCGTGCCCCTGCAGATCGCACAGCCATAGATCAAAGTCGCTCGCCAGGTGCGCGAGCATGGGTTCGTAGGTGCGCGTACAGAAGCCGTTGCCGTGCAGAAAATGCAGGACGGGCTTTCCCGAGGCTGGCGTATGCCAGCCCCGTGTGACAAAACCGGCACTATTGGCATGGGACCAGGGTAACAACTGCATGGGCATAGCTCGCGGCCAAAACGCCCATTCTAGAGGTGCAAATGCGCACTGTCAGCGTTTTACCCGGCCAATCGGGCAGAATGACCAATACGCCCTCTCAATCGAGCCAGTCCCGGCCCAGCATCAGGCGGCCTCCTCTTCCAGCCAGGGACCGAAGGGATCGCTGAAACCCCGCCAGACATCCTCACCCAGCGCCATCTCCTGATCGGTCAGCAGGCAGGCATCGAGCTCCGCGGTCAGGCGTGCATAATCGATGTGCTGACCAATAAACACCAGCTCCTGCCGACAGTCGCCCACGGCGGCATCCCAGTGCGATTCTATGGCTTCTCGCTCCCTGGCGGAGGTGGGCCACTGGGCCCGAGGCACCGAATGCCACCAGCGTCCGGCGTAGGAATAACGCATCAGACCGCCGGCCTGGGACCAGCTCCCGGCCTCGTCCAGCCTGCTGGCCAGCCAGAAGTAGCCCTTGGAACGCAGCAGACGTCCGTTCTCCCAGGGTCGGGCAAGGAAGGCATGGAAGCGTTCCGGATGAAACGGCCTGCGCGCCTGATAGTTGCCCGAGGCAATACCATATTCATCTGCCTCGGAGCGATGCTGCTCGCGTGGCGCTGCCAGCCAGTCCGGCGCTGCTGCTGCCTGTTCGAAATCGAACAGCCCGGTGTTCAACACTTTATCGAGGGGAGCCTGCCCCATCACCATGGGCAGAATATGTGCCCGGCTGTTGAGGCTGCGCAGGATGGCCAGGAGCTCTTCACGCTGCACGGAGGATATCAGGTCGATCTTGCTCAGGAGGATGACGTCGGCGAATTCCACCTGCTCGATCAACAGATCGGTAATGGTACGCTCGTCGTCTTCTCCGAGGGTCTCTCCCCGACTGGCAAGCGCATCGCCCTGACTGAAATCAGCCAGAAAGTTCACGCCGTCGACCACGGTGACCAGGGTATCAAGCCGAGCCAGGTCGGACAGGCTGCGTCCGGCTTCGTCGCGGAAGGTAAAGGTCTCGGCCACCGGCAAGGGCTCGGAAATACCGGTGGACTCGATCAGCAGATAATCGAAACGCCCCTGTTCGGCCAGCAACGCAACCTCCCGAAGCAGGTCCTCGCGCAGGGTGCAGCAGATACAGCCGTTGCTCATTTCGACCAGCGCTTCCTCACTGCGATTGAGCGTTACCCCCCGCTGCACCTCGCTGGCGTCGATATTGATTTCGCTCATGTCGTTGACGATGACCGCCACCCGCAGATTCTCGCG
>JAESUC010000131.1 GCA_016763285.1 Pseudomonas sp. | reverse complement strand
CTGATGGTGAACAGCACCAGCAAGAAGTTTCGCAAGCAGAGTCACAAGATCCAGACGGCCATGGGTGACGTGACCCACGTGACCTCCGAGACCATTTCCGGTTACCGGGTGGTGCGCAGCTTTGGTGGCGAAGAGTACGAAACCAGCCGGTTCTACCAGGCCAGTGAAGCCAATCGTCAGAGGGGTCTGAAAATGATCCGCACGGGGGCGGTCTTCACCCCCACCTTGCAGCTGGTGACCTTCAGTGCGATGGCGATCGTGATGTTTCTGGTGCTGTTTCTGCGTGGCGATTCCACGGTGGGGGACCTGGTGTCCTACATCACCGCAGCGGCGCTGTTGCCCAAGCCGATTCGTCAGTTGTCGGAGGTCAGTGCGAATATCCAGAAGGGTATCGCAGCGGCGGAGAGCATCTTCGAGCAACTGGACGAGGAGCCGGAAAGCGATACCGGCACCATTGAACGCGAGCGCGTGTCCGGCGCGATCGAGGTGCGCGACCTTGCGTTCAGTTACCCGGGTACCGACAAGACTGTGCTGGAAGACATTCATTTTCGCGTCGAGCCCGGTCAGATGGTGGCACTGGTTGGACGCTCGGGCAGTGGCAAATCGACGCTGGTCAGTCTGATACCGCGTTTCTACCACCACAATCAGGGCCATATCCTGATTGACGGGGTAGATGTGGAGGATTATCGCCTGCGCAATCTGCGTCGGCACATCGCACTGGTTACCCAGCACGTGACCCTGTTCAACGATACGATTGCGAACAATATCGCCTATGGTGACCTGGCCGGGGCCCCGCGTGAGGCGATCGAGAAGGCTGCCGAGGCGGCCTACGCCAAGGAATTCATCGACAAGCTGCCCCAGGGTCTGGATACCATGGTCGGTGAGAATGGCGTATTGCTCTCAGGCGGCCAACGTCAGCGCCTGGCGATTGCACGGGCGTTGCTCAAGGACGCTCCGGTACTGATTCTGGACGAGGCCACGTCGGCTCTGGATACCGAGTCCGAGCGACATATCCAGGGTGCGCTGGACCGTGTCATGGAAGGACGGACTACGCTGGTCATCGCGCACCGGCTGTCGACCATCGAAAAGGCCGACGTGATCATGGTGATGGATCAGGGGCGGATCGTCGAACGGGGTAGCCATGCCGAACTGATCGCCCAGAATGGTTATTACGCGCGCCTGCACAGCATGCAGTTTCAGGACGAGCCGCCTGCCGAGGCCTGACCTCCTTTTTTTGCCCTGCGGGGCCGACTGAATACAGGTAGAGATAATGAAATTGACCATGCCACGTTTTGACTCGGCGCCGGTGCTGGTAGTGGGCGATGTCATGCTTGACCGCTATTGGCATGGGCCCACCCATCGCATTTCGCCGGAAGCGCCCGTCCCGGTAGTCAAGGTCGATCAGATCGAGGATCGGCCAGGGGGCGCGGGTAACGTGGCGCTGAATATTGCTGCGCTGGGCGCGCCGGCCTGGCTGGTCGGGGTGACCGGTGAAGACGAGGCGGCTCTGAGCCTGCGTCAGCGGCTGAATGCGGCAGGCGTCTATTGCGACTTTCAGGCCCACGCCGACAGGCCCACGATTACCAAGCTGCGGGTCATGAGTCGGCATCAGCAATTGATCCGCCTGGATTTCGAGGAGCCCTTCAAGACCGACGGTGAGGCGATTCTCGCCGCAGTGCGGGGTTTGCTGGACAAGGTCAAGGTGATGATTCTTTCCGACTACGGCAAGGGCGCGCTGGTCAATCACCAGGCATTGATCGCCCTGGCCCGCGAGCGCGGCGTGCCGGTGCTGGCTGATCCGAAGGGCAAGGATTTCAGTATCTACCGCGGCGCGACGCTGATCACGCCAAACCTGTCCGAGTTCGAGGCGGTGGTCGGTCATTGCAGCAGCGAGCAGATGCTCGTGGAGAAGGGCATGGCGCTGGTCGAGGAACTTGATCTGGATGCGATGTTGGTGACCCGCAGCGAGCAGGGCATGACGCTGCTGCGCCGTGGCGAGACGGCATTGCATATGCCGGCCCGGGCGCGGGAGGTGTTCGATGTCACCGGCGCCGGGGATACCGTGATTTCCACCCTGGCCGCTGCCCTGGCGGCCGGCGAGGAGATGCCCAACGCCGTCGGGCTGTCGAATCTGGCAGCCGGCATCGTGATCGGCAAGCTGGGTACTGCAGCGATCAGTGCACCCGAACTGCGCCGCGCGGTGCAGCGCGAACAAGGCAGCGAGCGCGGCGTAGTGGGACTGGAGCAGCTGGTGCAGGCGGTGGAAGACGCCCGGGCCCACGGCGAGCGGATAGTGTTCACCAATGGCTGCTTCGATATCATCCACGCCGGACATGTGGGCTATCTGGAGGAGGCACGCAGTCTGGGCGACCGCCTGGTGGTGGCAATCAATGACGATGCCTCGGTGAGCCGCCTCAAGGGGCCGGGCCGACCGATCAACAGTGTCGAGCGGCGCATGACCGTGCTAGCCGGCCTGGGCGCGGTGGACTGGGTAGTCAGTTTTGCCGAGGACACGCCCGAAGAGCTGCTCAAGGCCCTGAAGCCGGACATTCTGGTCAAGGGTGGCGATTACAGCGTGGATCAGGTGATCGGTGCCGAGTTGGTCCACGGCTGGGGCGGCGAGGTGAAGGTACTCAACTTCGTGGAGAGCTGCTCCACGACCGCCATTGTCGAGCGGATTCGTGAGCGCGGCACCGACTGACTGCCATGTCAGAGGCGCAGTAATCCCTCTTCCCAATCGCTGCGCGGGGCTGCCACGACCCAGCCCCGCTGCTCGGCCAGGGCCTCGCTGAAGTAGCGATTCTGCGGGCGGCGCAGCTGCAATTCGCCGCGCACCAGGCTGAAAAGTTCCCCGGTTGCCTGACCATTGCACATCTCGGCGAGGAAGATTTCCGGTTTCTGGTAGTCCATTTCCACGATCAGTTCACCGCTGGTATTGTCCAGGCGCTCGTCTGCGTGCAGCAGTGTCATGTTCGCACAATTCTCCGGCAGCTCCAGCTGCATGGCATAGACCAGTTGCAAGGAATTGGTGGGCAGGTGCAGATAGGCGCGTGGCCGTTCCACCAGGTGCAGTTCCCGGCAGAGCACCGGACGGGTGCCGCACTGCCGAGGGGTCAGCTTGTACGAATAGCGCTTGCAGCGGGGCAGGAGCGGAGCGTAGGGCGTCGGCAGCCAGGTGTCCTGGTAGCTGCCCTGTAGCCAGCCATGGCTGCCTTCGATCAACAGTTCTTCCGCGAGTTCGGTCATCACGGGCAGCAAGGGCACGCGCAGCTCGTGGGCGGGTACATAGCCGGAGATCAGCTTGAGTACGCTGTCGCCATGATCCACTCTCTTTTGCCGGATAAGCACCCGGAACTGTCGGCCCTGCCAGTTCAGGCTCAGGTCGACCGAAACGCCCAGATTGGCGGCGATCAGCTCGAAATTGTCCGGGTCGGCAATGTCGACCGGTTTACGCAGCTCCTGCATCTGGGCGAAACCCAGCGGGTTGCCGACGGGCATATAACGCAGAACTTCCGAGCTTGCCTTGACTTCGATGGCCTGGGTTCTGAACACACCCGGATCCTTGCGGGCTATGATGCGTGACATGCGTTGCCTCTTATCGATGCAGTACCCTCAGCGCCGTAGCGACGTTCTCGCGCAGATGGCCGGGGTTGATAGTGCCGATGATGGCGCTGGCTACAGCCGGATGGCTGTAGATGAGTTGCAGACTGGCAAACATCGGATCATCGCCCTGCAGACAGATATGTCCGCTGGCCAAAGCCTTTTTGATCAGAATGCCCTTGTTGTGTGACAGTGCGTGGTCAAGCACGGGTCGTTCCTGCTGCTGTTGGAGATTGTACGTCACCATCGCGCAATCGCCCCCATCCAATGCGCGTATTCCCCCTTCAACGGTCTTGCCGGAGAAGCCGAAGGCCCTGATCAACCCCTGCTGCTTGAGCTCTGCCAGGGTGGGGTAGACCTCCTGACCCAGTACGTCCATATCATTGCCATCGGAATGCACCAGTACCAGATCGATGTAGTCGGTCTTCAGGCGGCGCAGGGAGCGTTCTACCGAATGTCGGGTGTGGGCGGCGCTGAAGTCGAAATGGGAGGCGCCGTCGGCGAATTCCTCGCCCACCTTGGTACAGATCACCCACTCCGGGCGCTGCCCCTGCAGCAGGCCTCCCAGTCGCTGCTCGCTGATGCCGTAGGCCGGGGCGGTATCGAGCAGGTTGATGCCCAGATCGCGGGCCAGCGACAGCAGGTCCCGGGCCTGGCGATCGGTTGGCAGCTCGAATCCTGTGGGATACTTGACCCCCTGATTGCGACCGAACTTGACGGTACCCAGCCCCAGGGGCGAAACCGACAGACCGGTATTGCCCAGGGGCCGATGAAAAGGCTGCAGACTGCTCATCGGAAGCAGATATCCCAGGCCGGTGCTGCCAGCTGCGGTCGCGGCAACTGCGAATAGTCGTCGTTCAGGCTTGGTCGTACGCCTTGGGTCTGCAACTGGGACACGGCCTGATCGCTCAGATCGGGCGCCAGGGCGAGCTTGGTCGGCCAGCTGACCAGCACATTCTGTACTGGCTGCAGATAGGCCGTGTCCGGACGCACCAGGCCGCTCTGGGCAGGCTCGGCGCGATTGACCGGCAGTGTGGTCCATTGCACGTTTGACAGATCCACCCACGGCAGCAGCTCTGCCAGTTCCTGTTGCGCCTTGCCAACCAGCGCATCGGGTGTGAGCTGCACGCCCTGTTCGGCCAGCTCGCCGCCCAGATACCAGCACCATTGCCCATCGCTGCAGGGATGGGTGGTTATCGTCATTCGCGGTTTCGGACTGCTGCCCAGGCAATGGGCATACAGGGGCGGCAGGTCGGGACCCTTGACCAGCACCATCTGCAGCGGTCGACGCTGCATCGCCGGCTGGCTGACGCCCCAGTCCTGCAGCAGGGCCTCGTTACCCTCGCCGGCAGTCAACACGTACCGCTGCGCGTGGATCCGGTAGCCGTTGATACGCACGGCATCAATGCTGCCGTCCTCGCGTCGCTCGATCTGTGGCGCACTGTCTGCCACCAGGCTGTCGCCGGCCAACTCGCTCAGCCGTCTGACCGCATCGGGCACGTCGATCACCAGTTCGGCCAGTCGGTAGACCTTGCCTTTGAAGGCAGGGTTGGCGAACACCTCGGGAAGTGCGTTGCCCTTGACGGCGTCGACCTTGCCGCGCAGGGCCTTGCTGGCGAAGAAGCCGGCAAGATTGCTGATCAGGCTGCCCGGTGACCACAGATAGTGGTGCTCTGACAGCAGCCGCACGCCACGCAGATCCAGTTCGCCATCGCCCTGCAGGCAGGTTCGCCAGCGATTGGGCATGCCGGCGATGGATTCGGCCGCGGCCGTCAGCTTGCCATGCAATGCGTATTTGGTGCCGCCGTGGATGATCCCCTGGGACTTGCCGCTCTGGCCGCCGCCTAGGGCGCCACGCTCGACCAGCAGGGTGCTGTAGCCGAGCCCGCGCAGGCGAGCATTGAGCCACAGGCCGGCGATGCCGCCGCCCAGGATACAGATGTCGGTTTCGAGAGTTTTACTCATGTACTCCGGCGCTTGAGCGCTGTTTGTGCGTAAAGTGGCCTAGTATAGACACTGCCGGTGCCTGCGGTCACATCTGCTACCATGGGTCGCACTTCGCCGCCCGGTCCTGTGCGCCCAAGCCCTACCAAGGAAATCCGATGACGCGTACTCTCTACAGCCTGGTTTTTACCCTGTCCCTGCCCCTGGTGATGCTGCGTCTGCTGCTGCGCGCGCGCAAGGCCCCGGCCTATGCCCGGCGCTGGCATGAGCGGCTGGCCATGGGTGGGGATATGCGCCCGGATGGCGTCTGGGTGCATGCCGTATCCGTTGGCGAGACCATTGCTGCGGCGCCCATGGTGCGCGCGCTGCTGCAGCGCTATCCGCAGCTTCCTGTCACCATTACCTGCATGACGCCGACCGGTTCGGAACAGATTCGCAAGCTGTTCGGTGATCAGGTCGGGCATGTCTATCTTCCCTACGACCTACCCTGGCTGCAGCGGCGTTTCCTCAAGCGATTGCGCCCGCAGATCGGCATCATCATGGAAACCGAGCTATGGCCGAATCTGGTCCATGAGTCCGGAGCCGCCGGTGTGCCGCTGGTACTGGCCAATGCACGGCTGTCCGAACGCTCTGCTCGCGGCTATCAGCGGGTTGCCTGGCTGGTCAGACCGATGTTCGCTGCACTGGACTGGGTGGCAGTCCAGACGGAGGCCGAAGCCCAGCGCTTTGCCAAACTGGGCGTGCAACGAAAGGCCATGACGATTACGGGCAGCATCAAGTTTGATCTGCAGCCCGACCCCGCCGTCCTGCAGCAGGCGGCGAAGCTGCGCAGTGAATGGGGGCAGCGTCCGGTGTGGATTGCGGCGAGCACCCATGGCGGCGAGGACGAGCAGGTGCTGGCGGCCCACCGACAGGTGCTGGAATCGCAGCCGGACGCATTGCTGATACTGGTGCCGCGACACCCGGAGAGATTCAACGATGTAGCCCGGCTGGTCCAGGGCGCGGGATTCAGCATGGTTCGTCGCAGCACTGGCGACACGCCGATGCGAGCCGACCAGGTCCTGCTTGGCGACAGCATGGGTGAGTTGATGATGTTCTATGCCTGCGCCGATGTAGCCTTTGTCGGCGGGTCCCTGATAGCCCACGGTGGACACAACTATCTGGAGCCGGCAGCACTGGGGCTGCCGGTTGTGTCTGGTCCGCACTCGTTCAATTTTGCCGAGATCAGCCAGTTACTGGAGGGTGCCGGTGCGCTTCAGCGGGTGCAGGACCAGAGCGCGCTGGCGCTGGCCGTGTGCGAACTCCTGCGCGAACCAACGGCGGCCCGCCAGGCGGGTGCCACCGGGCTGGCAGTCGTCAGGGATAACCAGGGGGCGCTGGAGCGTTTGCTGGAGGGTATTGATGAGGTGCTGCAGAAGGGCGCCGGGAGCTGATCGGCTCCCGGTGTTCGCCGGCCATGGGGTTTGCGCCCCGGGCCGATCAGAAAGTGGTGCTGGTCGGTGGTGAAGTGACGTCCATCATTTCTCGTTCCGTTCGACTGCGCTCAATAGCTGGGCGCTCCAGGGCGGGGCGTCCCATCGACATGCTCTGGGCCTCGTCTTCGTCAAAGGGCGGAATGAAATCCTGGTCCGGATCGTACTGCGGATCCAGCCACTTCGACAGCTCGAGCAAATCCTCGGGGCTGAGTGTGCCGGCAGCCTGTTTGAGGCGCAGGGTATCAATGATGTAGTTGTACCGGGTGGTGTTGTAGTCGCGCACGGCTCGGAACAGATTGCGTTCGGCTTCCAGTACGTCCACCACGTTGCGCGTACCCACTTCGTAGCCGGTCTGGGTGGCGTCGCGGGCGGCCCGTGCCGAAATGATGGCCTGCCGGCGCGCCTCGACTTCCTCGACACTGGAGGTGACGGTGCGGAACAGGTTGCGGGTGGCCTCGACCACTTCGCGCAGTCGCGCATCGCTCAGGCGCTCGCTCTGGATAAGGCGGTAGTTGGACTCGCGCACCTGCGAGCTTCGGCTGCCACCGGTGAACAACGGCAGCGAGACTTCGATGCCGATGCTTGCCTGCTCGGTATCGCCGTCGCGATTGGTCGCTGTCAGAGCGCCACCCAGATCTGCGCCGCCACTGCTGTGGTTGTAGCGGGCAAAGGCATCCACGGTCGGGGCGTAGGCAGACTTGCTGCTGCGCAATGTGTCTGCGGCGGTCTGTACTGCCAATCTGCTGGCCTGCAGGCTGAGATTCTGTGAAGCGGCCGTGTCGACCCACTCCTGCAGGCTGGCTGGCGTCGGCGGCATGATCGGCATTTCGTGGCGAATGCCGGCCAGGCGGTCATAGTCGCTCAGCGTCAGGCGGGTAAGCGCCTGATAGCTGACGGTGAGGTTGGTCTCTGCGGTCAGGCGGGTGGCGCGGGCCGTGTCATAGCCGGCGAGTGCTTCCAGCACATCCGTGCGCGCAGACAGGCCGACCTCGAAACGCTCACGGGCCTGGTCGAGCTGACGTTCGAACGCCTCTTCTTCGGCCCGGGCCGTCGCCAGGTTGTCGGAGGCGCGCAGCACGTTGAAGTAGGCCTCGGCCACCTCGATGATCAATGCCTGTTGCGTAGCGGAAAACTCGACGCGCGCCTGTTCGCTGACCGATTTGGCGGCCTGGTAGTTGAACCAGCGCTCCGCGCGGAACAGCGGCTGAGTCAGGCTGGCCTGGTAGTAATCGGTGGTATAGGTGTCGCTACCCTGGCCCTCGACGTCGATCCGCTCACGGGCTACACCGGCGCCCAGTCCAATGTTGGGCAGCAGCAGCGAACGTGCCTGGGGCAGGGCTTCCTGACGCGCCAGGGAGTCGGCTTCGGCTGCGGCCAGGTCGGCACTGTGAATCAGCGCTTCCTGATAGACGGTCATCAGATCGGCCTGGGCCGCAACCTGAGCGGAAAAACCTGCCAGAACGATGGCAACGTACAAGGGGCGCAGCATGCAGAGATCCTTCGCATGGGGAATAGTCAGCCAAGGCTAAGGAGATGTCGCCTGGTGGTCAAGCAATGCTTGGGTCCTGGCGCGGAACAAAGTGTTTCTCCTGCTCTCCGCCCCGGGGCCCGGCCCTTCTCGCAGTGCCAGGGGAGTGCTAAGCTTCCGGTTCATCTTGACGGGGTGCCTGCGGTTTTGCCGGAGGCTGAGATAATACCCGTTGAACCTGATCCGGTTCATACCGGCGTAGGAATCGAGATGCGTGCCTGCCGCCGACCTGCTCTGGTCCGTGCTGCCTGCCGTTTCGGTTCCCTGCGAACCATTGACGCAGCGGAGCACAACAATGAATCACACGCAGTCTGAGAACGCCATCCTCACCTCGGGCGCCGATGGCGCTGCCTCGAAGCCGTTTCCCCGTTCACGCAAGATCCATGTCACCGGTTCACGCCCGGACATCCGGGTGCCAATGCGCGAGATCAGCCTGGCGGATACCCCTACCGAACTGGGGGGCGAGAAAAACGCGCCGGTCACGGTTTACGACACCTCCGGGCCCTACACCGACCCCAATGTCACCATTGACCTGCGCAAGGGTCTGGCTGACGTGCGCAGCGCCTGGATAGCCGAGCGCAACGACACCGAAATCCTCCCCGGCCTGACTTCCGAGTTCGGCCGACAGCGCCTGGCGGATCCGGCGCTGGACGGCATGCGCTTTGCCCACGTGCGCCACCCGCGCCGAGCCAAGGCCGGCTGTAATGTTTCGCAGATGCACTATGCGCGCAAGGGCATAGTCACGCCCGAGATGGAGTACATCGCGATACGCGAGAACATGAAGCTGCAGGAGGCTCGTGAGGCCGGGCTGCTCGCCAATCAGCATCCGGGTCACAGTTTCGGCGCCTCGATCCCGAAGGAAATCACCGCAGAATTCGTGCGTGAGGAAGTGGCGCGGGGCCGGGCCATCATCCCCGCGAACATCAATCACCCCGAGCTCGAGCCGAAGATCATCGGGCGCAATTTCCTGGTCAAGATCAACGGTAATATCGGTAATTCGGCATTGGGCTCCTCGATCGAGGAGGAGGTCGAGAAGATGACCTGGGGTATTCGCTGGGGGTCGGACACGGTCATGGATCTGTCCACCGGCAGGAACATCCACGAGACCCGCGAGTGGATTATCCGCAACTCCCCAGTGCCTATCGGCACGGTACCCATCTACCAGGCGCTGGAAAAGGTCAACGGCGTGGCCGAGGACCTGACCTGGGAGATCTTCCGCGACACCTTGATCGAGCAGGCCGAGCAGGGCGTCGACTATTTCACCATTCATGCAGGGGTACTGCTGCGCTATGTGCCGATGACGGCCAAGCGGGTCACCGGCATAGTGTCGCGCGGCGGCTCGATCATGGCCAAGTGGTGTCTGGCACATCACAAGGAGAGCTTCCTCTATACGCATTTCGAAGACATCTGCGAAATCATGAAAGCCTACGATGTGTCCTTTTCCCTGGGCGACGGCCTGCGCCCGGGCTCGATCGCCGATGCCAATGACGAAGCCCAGTTCGGCGAGTTGGAAACGCTGGGCGAACTCACCAAAATAGCCTGGAAGCATGACGTGCAGGTGATGATCGAGGGCCCGGGCCACGTGCCCATGCAACTGATCAAGGAGAACATGGACAAGCAGCTGGAATGCTGTGACGAGGCGCCTTTCTATACCCTCGGGCCCCTGACCACGGACATAGCTCCAGGCTACGATCACATCACCAGCGGCATTGGCGCGGCGATGATCGGCTGGTTCGGCTGCGCCATGCTCTGCTATGTCACGCCCAAGGAGCATCTGGGTCTGCCCAACCGTGATGACGTGAAGACCGGCATCATTACCTACAAGATCGCGGCCCACGCGGCGGATCTGGCCAAGGGGCATCCGGGCGCGCAGATCCGTGACAACGCCCTGTCCAAGGCACGCTTCGAATTCCGCTGGGAGGACCAGTTCAACCTGGGGCTGGACCCGGACACCGCGCGCAGCTATCACGACGAAACCCTGCCCAAGGATTCGGCCAAGGTAGCCCACTTCTGCTCCATGTGCGGACCCAAGTTCTGCTCGATGAAAATCACCCAGGAGGTGCGTGATTATGCTGCCGGACAACGCATCGAGGCAGTTGATCTGGCTATGGAGAAGGGCATGAAAGCCAAGTCCGACGAGTTCCGCTCCAGCGGCTCGCAGTTGTATCAAAAGGTCTGAAGTCTTGCCGAAGCCCCGGCAGGTGTGCGAGCTTAGGACCTTGAACGCACAACTGCCTTGGGGGCTTCTGGTTGGATAACTTTACCCGCGCCGACGTCGAGATCATCCGCCGCGAAACCGGTTTCAGCGGTTTCTATCGGATGGACATTCTCACCCTGCGCCACCGTCTGTTCCGTGGTGGCTGGGGCCCCGAGCTGCGCCGCGAACTCTTCGTGCGCCGCGACGCGGTGTGCGTGCTGCCCTATGACCCCTGGGCCGATACCGTGGTGCTGCTCGAGCAGGTACGTGTCGGCGCGCTGGACAAGAGCGAGCGTCCCTGGCTTATAGAGCTGGTCGCCGGGCTCTTCGATGATGACGAAAGTCCGGAGGATGTTGCCCACCGGGAAGCGCAGGAAGAGGCTGACCTGACCCTGCTCAAGCTGCTGCCGATCATGCGCTATTTTCCCTCCCCCGGAGGCAGCGATGAGCGGGTACATCTGTACTGCGCCCTGGTGGACAGCGCCGGGGCGGGCGGCATCCACGGTCTGGATAGCGAGGGGGAGGACATTCGCGTCAGTGTCTGGCTGCGAACCGACGCCATCGCAGCCATGGAGAACGGCCTGATCGATAACGCGGCCAGCATCATTGGCCTGCAGTGGCTGGCAATGCACGCGAGCAGACTCCGCGAAGAAGCAGGAGCGCGCCCGTGAATGCCCTGCGCAAGCCCCGCTACAAGGTGGATCTGATCAACCTTCAGGCCGTATGCGAAGCCAATTACTGGCGGCTGCTTCGGCTGATGCCGGATATGGCCGACAGTGACCGCCTTGAAGTGCTGGTGGAAGACCAGGATGGGGAGCCGCAGAGCCTGGTGATAGAGGTGCTGGAACGCTGCCGCTACACCACCACGGTGCGGCTGACCCACCAGCGGGAGCACGAGTGGCTGACACCGCCGAGCATGGAGCTGCGTCTGTACCATGACGCCGGCATGGCCGAGGTGGTCGCTGCATACAATCGGCGACGTTTTCGCGGGGTATATCCCTATCCGAACGAGCAGATGCTGCAGCCGGACGAAAAGTTTCAACTGAATCAGTTTCTGGGTGAATGGCTTGGGTACTGCCAGCGGTATGGCCGCAGCGCCCAGCCTGTTATCATCGATCGATAAGGCTGCCTGCCCGGGCGGTTAACCCATAGCTGGATTCAGTGCTAGCTCAATGCCTATACAGGCGCAGGACAGTGACCAGGAGCAGGTGATCGATGCAATCACCGATAGGTACCCCATCGGATTCCGTGTGCATAGTGCAACTGACGGACAGCCATCTATACGCTGACCCGAGCGCCGATCTGCTGGGCCTCGATACCGCGGCAAGCCTGCAGGCAGTGATCGATCTGGTACGGCAAGAAGTCGCCGACATGGATCTGGTGCTGGCCACGGGGGACATTACCCAGGATGGCAACGAGCGAGCCTATCGCCGTTTTATCGAGGCTGCGTCGGCCCTGCCGGCGCCCTGCTACTGGATTCCCGGCAATCACGATGATGCTGCGCTGATGGCGCAAATCGGCGCGCAAACCGGATTGAGCCGGGACTGGGTGGACGCCGGCAACTGGCGGATCGTATTGCTCGATTCCAGTATCCCGGGCGCCGTCGCAGGGCATCTGTCTGCGGCCCAGCTGGAACAGCTGGACCGGGCGCTCGAGGGGGCCGGAGAGCGTTTCGTGATGGTCTGTCTGCACCATCATCCGGTGCCGATCGGCTGCGACTGGATGGACCCGCTGGGCCTGCTGAATGCGGGTGACCTGCTGCCACGTCTGAAGGCTGACGCTCGGGTGAAGGTCGTGTTGTGGGGCCACATCCATCAGGAGCTGGATCAGCAGTTGGACGGGTTGCGTCTGCTGGCCACGCCGTCGACCTGTGTGCAGTTTGCCCGGCACAGTTCGGATTTTGCCACTGACACCCAGGCGCCGGGTTATCGCACCTTGGCCCTGTTGCCGGACGGGCGGATAGAAACCCGGGTCTCGCGTCTGCAAGCGGGACTTTTTCTGCCTGATCCCGGCGCGGTAGGATACTGAGCGCGGGAGCACCGGCAGTCAGTGGCATATTATGAAGCGGTTGGGCGGACGCGGTTCAGGATTGCGCGTAACGCCCCCGTGAATGTTAATCTCCCCCGCACTACAAGAATCAAGGATAACCAGGCAACCTATGTCCCAATCGACCTATAACGCCGATGCGCTGGAAGTTCTCAGCGGTCTGGACCCGGTGCGCCGTCGGCCCGGGATGTATACCGACACCACCCGCCCCAACCACCTGGCCCAGGAAGTCATCGATAACAGCGTGGACGAGGCGCTTGCCGGCCACGCTCGCAAGCTCTCGGTCATACTGCATGCCGACAATTCGCTGGAGGT
>JAESUC010000130.1 GCA_016763285.1 Pseudomonas sp. | reverse complement strand
TCGACCTGCAAGGGCACGAAGGGCCGCTGCAACAGCTCGGAGAACAGGCATTGCCAGGCTGTCATTCCGCGCTCGACCACCAGACAGCGGGCATCTGCGGGTAGCACACGCTCGTCCAGGGTCATCAGCAGGCCCTCGGCTCGCGGCTCCAGAGCTACAGGGCAGATCGACAGGGACAATGGCCGAAAGCGACCGGTAACGTCGATCGCGTCGCGCAGGGTACGGCTGGCAAGCATCGCGTAGCCAAGTAGCCCCAGGCTTGTCAGGTGGTAGCGCCCGCCGACCTGCAAACCCATGCCCGGCGCCGGATGCAGAGCTACCAGGTTGCGTATCACGGCCAGCTCCTGCCAGAGCTCGACGCTTTCGATGGCGTCGATGCCGGCCAACGCCGACTCACCCCTCACTCCGGCACCCGGCAGGCACAGACCCGTGTTGGACAGGCAGGCGGAGACATCAAGGCCGTGCTGTGCAGCGACCTCAAGCAGAAAACGCAGATTGGTATTGTCGCGTCGCTGTCGCCAGTCCACTCGCGGACTCCTGTTTGGCAGTAAATGTCATGCAGTGGCAGAACAGATCATGGCCCGAGTATATAAGCTCGGGCATGCTCGAAGGGTAGCAACCTATAACAAGAGGTAACCGTCATGCCCGAATTCTTCTACACCACTGCGAGCAACAATCAGGCCCGCCAGAGCCCGCATTTTCGCACCGAGCCGGTCACCGGCGCGCTGGGCGCAGACATCCGCGATATCGACCTGAACACGCTCTGCGATGCTGGCCAGGCCGATTTGCGCCAGGCATTGCTGGACCATCAGGTACTGTTCATTCGCGATCAGACACTGACCGTCGAGCAGCTGGAGAAGGTATCCCTGCGCTTTGGGGAATTTGGCGTGGAACCCTATGTCAAACCCATGGCTGATCACCCCCATGTGGTGCATGTGGTCAAGGAGGCAGGTGAAGGAAACCCCTTCGTATTCGGCGGGGCCTGGCACTCGGACTGGTCATTCCAGGAGCGCCCGCCCGCCTTCACACTGCTCTATGGTCACGATGTGCCGGAGGTCGGTGGCGACACCCTGTTCAACAACATGTATCTGGCGTGCGAGTGGCTGTCGCCAACCTTGCGCGCGATGCTGCTCGAATTGAACGGCATCAATAGCCCCGAATACGGCTACGGTCCCAATGCCAAGCACAATGCGGGGCTGGAAAGCATGCAGATTGTTTACGGCGAGAATGTCGATCACGACGTGCGCAGCCATCCATTGATCACCCGCCACCCGGAGACGGGCCGCAATGTGTTGTTTGCCAACCCTGCCTATACTCTGGGCATCGAAGGCATGAAAGCCGAGGAAGCGCGTCCCCTGCTGGACTACCTGTTTACGGTAGCCAGCGCGCCGGCGTTCACCTGCCGCATGCGCTGGACACCAGGCACGCTGGCCATCTGGGACAACCGTTGCGTATGGCACCAGCCGGTGTCGGACTACTTTGGCAAGCGCCGGGAAATGTACCGAACGACTGTAGTGGGCGAAAAGCCCGAGCGAGGCAGACTGAATGAATGAAGAGACCCTTTTCGATCCCCGGGGCGCCGCTGACGATCTGTTCAACGCGCGGCGCAGCCTGGAGCCCTGCGAGCCGGTCGCCGGCAAGTACGAGATCGATATGCTGGAGCAGGCCTATACCGTACAAGAGGAGCTGATCAAGCGTTTCCATTATGCCGGCAGCAAGGCCGTTGGCTGGAAACTGGGCCTGACCGATCCCAAGGCCCAGGAGCAGATGGCCTTGCAAACGCCGCTGTTTGGCCGCCTGCTGGAAGGCTGGCGCTACGACAATGGTGCGGCCATTCCAACCGACCAGCTGATATCCCCCCGGGTAGAAGGTGAGCTGGCCTTTTTCTTCACCGCGGCCATCACTGATCCCGAGATCGATGAAAGCGCCTTGCTGGCGAATATCGGCAAGGTCATGCCGGCCCTGGAGATCTGCGATTCAGCCTTTGCCGGCTGGCCCCGCAGCCTGTTTGATGCGGTGGCTGACAATTTGTCATCGGGCTTCTACGTCCTGGGTGAGCCCCTGGACAACATCGGCGACCTGGACTTCGCCAGCGTGACCATGCAGCTTTACCGCAACGGTGAGAGGGTCGTTGAAGGCGACGCGAGCAAGTGCATGGGCAGCCCGTTGAAAGCCTGCCTGTGGCTGGCACGCGAGATGATCGAGCGCGGCACGCCGATCCAGGCCGGCGATCTCGTTCTCTCCGGCTCACTGGGGCCGATGCAGGCTGTCGGCCAGGGTGACGAGATCCGCCTGGATCTGGGCAGCTTCGGCGATCTGCACTGCCGTTTTGAATAGGGATTGGAAGATCTGCTGAGGCAGAAAAAGAAAAACCCCGCCGAGGCGGGGTTTTGCAGAACGTTGTTCCTGATCATCCTTAAATCGAGTGCCTCCAGGCACTGTCCCTGCTCCGTGTCAAATCTGGTGCGTCCCTGCGTTGCTCCTAGCAAGACCCATGGTACGCAGGGCGGCAGGGACTGCACATAGCTGATTGCCACCAGGCCCTGTAAGCGATTACCTACAAAGCCCTTGCTTCACTGACCGCCATCTCAGAACTGCGCCGCATCCAGCTCGAACAACGGCTCACTTCCGGCCCGTACGGCTTCGCTGAGGGAGTGAATGCGCGGCAACAGGCGCTTGATGAAGAAGCGACCGGTGCCCAGCTTGGCGGCATAGAAACCATCACTGTCCCCATCCAGGCGAGCCAGTGCGGCCTTGGCCATGCGCGCCCACATGTAGCCGTACACGGTATAGCCAAACACGTGCAGATACTCGACCGAGGCAGCGCCAATCTCGTTGGGGTTGGTCTTGCTGCGGTCGATGACCAGCGCAGTAAGCTCTTCCAGGTTGGTCAGCGCCTTCTCCAGGGGCTGGACAAACTCGGCCAGGTTCTTGTCCTGGTTGGCCGCGATGAACTCGCGCACCTCCTGGGCGAACACATTGAAGAACGCGCCGCCGTTGGCCACGGTCTTGCGCCCCATCAGATCCAGCGCCTGAATACCGTTGGTACCCTCGTAGATCTGGCCGATGCGTGCATCGCGTACCAGCTGTTCCTGACCCCATTCGCGCACGTAACCATGCCCGCCCAGCACCTGCTGGCCATGCACGCAGCTCTCAAGCCCGATATCCGTGAAGAAGGCCTTGGCCACCGGAGTCAACAGGGCCACCAGGTCCTCGCCCTTCTTCTTGATCTGCGGGTCGTCGGCAAACTTGCTGATATCCAGCTGGGAACCAACGTATGTGGAGAACGCCCGGCTGCCTTCGGTCATGGCCTTCATGGTCAACAGCATGCGGCGCACGTCCGGGTGCACGATAATCGGATCCGCTGCCTGCTCCGGGGCAATCGCTCCGGTGGGAGAGCGGCTCTGGATGCGCTCACGGGCGTAGGCTACCGCCGTTTGATAGGAGGCTTCGCCACAACCGATGCCCTGAATACCGATGGACAGGCGCTCGTAGTTCATCATGGTGAACATGGCATTGAGGCCCTTGTTCACTTCACCGATCAGGTAGCCCTGGGCGCCGTCGAAGTTCATCACGCAGGTAGCCGAGGCCTTGATCCCCATCTTGTGCTCGATGGAACCACAGCTCACGCTGTTGCGCTCACCCAGGCTACCGTCTTCATTGACCAGAATCTTGGGGACCAGAAACAGGGAAATGCCCTTGGGTCCGGCCGGTGCATCGGGAAGCTTGGCCAGCACCAGGTGAATGATGTTGTCGGTCAGATCGTGCTCACCGCCGGTGATGAAGATCTTGGTACCGGTCACCGCATAGGAGCCATCGGCCTGGGGAACGGCCTTGGTACGGATGATGCCCAGGTCAGTACCGCAGTGCGGTTCGGTCAGGCACATGGTGCCAGCCCAGGTGCCGCTGTAGAGATTGGGCAGGTAGGCCTGCTTGAGTTCCTCGCTGCCATGGGCGTCGAGCGCCAGGCAGCAGCCCGCCGTCAAGGCCGGATACAGCGCGAAGCTGTTGTTGGCGCCGTAGACCATTTCCTCGACCTGCACGCCCAGCGTCTTGGGCATGCCCAGACCACCAAATTCGGGGTTGCCGCCCAGACCGACCCAACCGCCCTCGGCGTAGGTGGTATAGGCCTGCTTGAAACCAGCCGGCGTGGTGACCACACCCTCGTTCCATTGGGCGCCTTCCTCGTCACCGCTGCGGTTCAGCGGAGCGATGACCTGGGAGGTGATCTTGCCGGCTTCCTCGAGCATGGCTTCCGCGGTCTCGGCGTCAATCGCGCCATTCAGGCCCGGCAGGCTCTGCCACAGTTTGTCGGCCTCGAATACCTCGTTGAGTACGAAGCGGATATCACGCAGGGGGGCTTTGTAGTCGGCCATGGGAAAATCCTCTTGCAGTAAGCTCGCCCGGACCATCCGGAACAGGGCGACAAGTGTACCGCGACAACAAATAGATCGATAGCGTCTTTAAATGACTATTTTGTAAACCGTAGTCACAAATATTTCTGGCGCGGCAAAATACAAAAACCCCGAACCAGTCGGGGTTTTTGCTATTACCTGGAGCGTGCCGGTGTTCTATCAGAACTGGTCGGCGGTCAGTTGCATCAGGTTGTCCGCGCCAGATTCCAGCGCCTCGACGTGGGCCTGAGCACGTGGCAACAGACGCTTGAAGTAGAACTCCTGCGTCGCCAACTTGGCCTTGTAGAAGTCCGTTTCGGTGGTGCCCGCATCAAGCTGCTTCTGCGCGGCCATCGCCATCTTTACCCAGAAGAATGCCAGCGTGACGTAACCCGAGAACATCAGGTAGTCCATCGCCGCCGAACCGATCTCTTCGCGGTTCTGCATCGCCTTCATCGCGATCTTCTGCGTCATCTCGCCCCACTGGGCGTTCAGAGCGCTGACTTTCTTGATGTAGTCACCGAACTGGGCGTTGCCCTCGTTCTCCTTGCAGAACAG
>JAESUC010000129.1 GCA_016763285.1 Pseudomonas sp. | reverse complement strand
GGAAGTGTCACCGGCGTATAGCGAGTGGCTACGCCGCATCAACGCCTTCATCGACCACCAGGAAGACATCATCGGCGCCGAGATCGGCACCGTCAGGGGCGTGGCAGGCGGGTTCCAGTGGCTCATCCTGGTCCTGACCGCACTGGCCGTCGTACTCAGCGTCGGGGTCTCCGTGATCATCATCCGGCAGATCCGCTCCATTCTCGGTGCCGAGCCCCATGAGGTAGCCGAGGTGATGCAGCGCCTGGCCAAAGGCGAGCTCAATCAACGCATCGTGACTGCGTACCCCAAGAGTGTGATGGGCGCCGCGCGGGATACCGTTACCCGCCTGTCCGCCATCATCGAACAGGTGCGGGCAGCCTCGGTGGACCTGAGCGAAGCCTCCGAGCAATTGCTGAGCACCTCCGACAGCAACAACCAACAGATTCGCCTGCAGTCCCGCGAATCCGAGCAGATGGCGACAGCCATCCATCAGATGGCTGCCACCGTCAACGAGGTCGCCGGCTATGCGGCCAATGCAGCCAACGCGACCCGCAATGCCGATGCCGAGGTGGTCACCGGCAACCGCATCGTCGGCACGACCGCGAGCGCCATACAGGATCTGGCCAACACCCTCGAGGATGCCACCGCGACGGTGAAGAAGGTCTCCAATGACAGTGCCAATATCGAGAAGATCACCGAGGTCATCAATGCCATCGCCGAGCAGACCAACCTGCTCGCCCTGAACGCAGCCATCGAGGCCGCCCGTGCGGGCGAACATGGCCGCGGCTTCGCGGTGGTCGCCGATGAGGTGCGCTCCCTGGCGACTCGCACCCAGGATTCCACCCGGGAAATACGCGCCATGATCGGCACCCTGCAGGAAGGTGCCGGCAACGCCGTGGGTGTCATGGAAACCAGCCGCGAGCTGGCGCAGAAAACGGTTGAGCAGATCCATCAGGCCAAAGGCGCGCTCGGCAAGATCAGCAATGAGGTCAGTGCAATCAATGACATGAACGCCCAGATCGCCAGCGCCTCGGAAGAGCAGAGTGCGGTCGCCGAAGAAGTGAACCAGAACATCAGCCGTATCCATGACGCCACGGTGGAGACCTCGGCCGGCTCCGACCAGGTGGCGGCGTCCAGCCGCGAGCTGTCGGCGCTGGCCGTTCAACTGAGGGACCGGGTACGCTTCTTCCAGATGTAGCCGCTAGCGTCTCCGGCGGTCGATATGCTGTGCCAGCACGTCGGCCACCGGTACGGCGACACCCAGCCGCACCAGATTCCAATAGTGCCCTTCCAGGGTGCGGTTGATCAGCAGGGTACCCGGCGCAGGCTGCAGGCTACCCAGCGCCGCCAACGCATCCGGCACCAGTTGCTGTACCTGCTGGTGTATCGGCTGGGCGGCAAAATCCCAACGCACACCGGGCTGCACCAGGGGGCGTAGCAACCTGGTCAGATTGCGATACAGCGTCCAGGGCGGCGCTGATTGCGGCTGGCGTGTGCCCAGTGCCTGGAATCCGCGTTCAAGCTGCTCGGCATTGCCGGCCTGCACCGCGGCCAGGGTTTGCACATAGGCATCAAGCACCCTCGGCTCGACGCCCTGTACACAGCCGAAGTCATACACCACCAGCTCACCGGCAGCGGTATAACCGAAATTGCCCGGGTGAGGGTCGGCATGCAGCAGACCGAGTTCGAAGGCCTGCGCTGCCAACCACTCTGTCAGCGTCTGCGCCAGCTGCTGACGGACGGATTCAGGGGCCTGACCGACATCGGCAAAGGGCAGACTCGGCACCTCGCTCAATACCAGCACTCCGGGGCGGCACAGACGCTCCACGGGCCGTGGCAGCTGCAAGCCACTCCACCCGGAGAAAAAAGCGCCGAAGGCCTGCAAGCGCTGCATTTCCGCCGCGTAATCAAGCTCGGCGTGAATGGTCTGCTCCAGCTCGAGGTAGATGCCCTCAAGCTGCGCCGCGGGGGCCCGGAACAGTCGCCCCAGGGGCAGCAACCGGCGTACCTGCCGCAGATCAGCAGCGCAGATTTCCGCGATCCCGGGGTACTGAATCTTCAGCACCAACGCCTCGCCGTCCAGCCCGCGCGCACGATGCACCTGGCCCAGGGAGGCAGCGGCGAAGGGCTGTTCGTCAATATGGGCGAAATGCGCTGACAATTCGCCCTGGTACACCGCCCGCAGGTGCGCCTGGAGCGAAGCATAGGGCAGAGCGGGCACACGATTCTGCAGCGAACCCAATGCCCTGGATACCGGTTCCGGCAGGACGTCGTGCCATTGCGAGGCCATCTGACCCAGCTTGAGGACCGGCCCTTTCATCTCACCCAGCACATCGGCCAGCAGGTCGCCAACCGGCTGCCAGTTGATGCCGGCACGGCCGCGCATGATCCGCTGGCCGAAAACGCCACCGGCGATACGTGTAGCCGTACCTGCCAGTCTCAGAAAGCGTTTTGCCGGTGAGGCCGAGGGAGGTCGAGCCGGTGGTAGTGACATGGGGTACTCCGGTTTGCAGTCGGGTCGATACTGGGCTGGCACCGCCGGGCCTGCAATCGTCCCCCGGTAAGCAAAAGTGACAAGCGCGCTGTCAAACGGGTTGGCGTGCCCGGTTTGAGCCCGCGCCCGCCATCTTCTACTATGAAGCATCAGCCCCGAATGCCGGAGATCCAGTGGCCGAACAGCCCAGCCAAGCAGAGCCACCCTGCGCCAGCCATGACGCGCCGCAACGGAGTCACACCCTGGCAGGGATGCTCATCGGCTTCTGCCTCTGGCTCGGGCTATGGGCCCTGTTGAGCCACGGCCAGGGCTGGGCGTTCGGCATTCCCCTCGCAGCCCTGGCGACCTTTGCGGCGGCCCGGCTGCAGCTCGCCTGGCGCCCGCTGCGCCTGCGCGCGTTCGGCGCCTTGCTGCTGTTTTTTCTGCGCGAACTGTTTTCCGGCGGCTGGGATGTGACCCGGCGCGCCCTGCATCCGCGTCTGCCCGTGGACCCCGGCTGGCAAACCTTCAGTCTGACCACGCGCAACCCCCGTGCCCGTCTGCTGCTATCGGCCATGGTCGGGCTGTTGCCAGGCACCCTCTCCTCCCACTTCGAGGCAAACATCCTGCACGTTCATGCACTGGACCGGCAGCAGGACTGGCAGGCGACCGTCGCTCGCCTGGAGCAACTGCTAGCAGACCTTTTGGGGGAGCAGTAGCATGCTGCTGCTAGCCGCCCTGCTGCTAGTCAGTATCGCCGCCGGCGTCTGGCGTGTGCTGCGCGGCCCGACCCGCGCCGACCGGATGCTGGCCGTGCAACTGTTCGGCACCACCGGAGCCGCCATCCTGCTGCTGTTGGCACAGGGTCAGGGCCAGCCGGCGCTGATCGATGCAGCCCTGGTTCTGGCAGTACTCGCCGCGGTGGTCAGCGCCGCCCTGGTCCAACTCCTGCGCGGAAGATCAGATGCCTGAGACGACTCCATGGCTGATCTGGCTGAGCTGGCCGTTCCTGCTTGCCGGCATCTTTTTCTTCCTGGCCGGCACGGTGGGGTTGCTGCGATTTCCCGACGTATACAGCCGCTTGCACGCGGTGACCAAGGCCGACACCCTGGGGCTCGGTCTGGTCGTGGTTGGACTCTCGCTACGCAGTGACAACCTGTATTCGGTGGGCATGATGCTGCTGGTATGGCTGCTGGTCATGGCCTCGGGCGCTACCGCCTGCCAGCTCCTGGCGCGCTACCAGCGAGAGGCCGAGCCCGACACTCCGCCTGCCGAACGGGACAACCCTGCCGATGTCAGCTGAGCTGTTCTTCGATAGCGTTCTGATCCTGCTGCTGCTTGGCCTCGCAGGCACGGCGCTGCATGTGCGCAGGCTGTATACCTCGATCGTGTTGTTCATCGTCTTCGGCTTGCTGCTGGCACTCACCTGGGCGCGCCTGGGCGCCGTCGACCTGGCCCTGGCCGAAGCCGCCATCGGCGCAGGTCTGATCGGCGTCATGCTGCTGGCTGCATTGGGTCGCAGCGGCCCGGAGCCGGCCCTGCGTCCAGGCTGGTTCATCGTGACGGCAAGCCTCCTGGCCGGCGCACTGGTCGCCGCGCTGCTTGCCGGCGCGGTCTGGCATCTGCCGGGGCAGACCAGCACGCTGCCTGCGCTGGTCAACGAGCATCTGGACGACAGTGGGGTCAGCCATCCGGTCACTGCCGTGCTGCTGAACTTCCGGGCCTGGGACACGCTTCTTGAGCTGATCGTCCTGCTGCTGGCATTCCTCGGCGTGCGCCAGCTCGGGCACGCCGAGCAGGCATTGCCGGCCGCCTGGCCACTGCTGCGCGCATGGAGCCGCCTGCTGGCGCCGCTGACCATCATGGTCGGCGGCTATCTGCTCTGGCGCGGCAGTACAGCCCCGGGTGGCGCCTTCCAGGCCGGAGCGGTGCTCGCTGCCGGTGCCGTAATGCTCAATCTGGCCGGCCTGCTGCCGCCCCTTGGCTGGAGCCAGCGGGCGGTCCGCACGCTGATACTCGCCGGTATCCTCGTTTTTACCGCGGTTGCCGGACTGACCCACTGGTTCGGCCCCGGCTGGCTGAATTATCCGGGGCCATGGAGCAAGTCGCTGATCGTGCTCATCGAAATCGCCGCCAGTCTGTCGATCGCGACCACCCTGACCCTGCTGGTGATCGGCGAACGGGAGCGCCCCGTGCCATGAGCAGTATCACGCTCTATCTCCTCGGCGGAATCGGCCTGTGCGTGCTCGGGCTGCACGCCCTGCTGCTGCAACGCAACGCCCTGCGCCAGATCATCGCGGTCAATGTCATGGGCAGCGGCGTATTCATGGTCATGGTCGCCCTGGCCAGCCGCAGCACTCCGACCGACCCGGTTCTGCAGGCGCTGGTGGTGACCGGTCTGGTGGTGGCCGCCAGCGCGACAGCCTTTGCCCTGCGTCTGGCCGCCCCCCAGCGCGACAGGCCGCCCAGCGCACCCGGGCGCAAACGCCCATGAGCGCGGCATTGCTAAGCCTGTTGATTCCATTGTGCACCGCCCTGCTGCTGTTGCTGGTGCGATCACGCGCCGGTATGCTGGTGATCCTGGCCAACGCCCTCACCCTTGGCTGTGCGATAGCCGCGTTGCATACGGTGATTGGCACGGGCTCCCAGCAGTTGGCCCTGGGCGGCTGGGATGTTCCATTGGGGATCCGTTTCGAGCTGGGCCCGCTGACGGCCTGTCTGCTGGTCTTCACCGCGCTGGTGCATCTGCTGGTGGCCGTCTACGCCGAGCGGAGCCGTCACAGCCAGACCCGCGACAGCGACTTCTGGCCGCTGTCCTGTCTGCTGCATGCCAGTCTCACCGCCCTGTGGCTGTCCCGCGACCTGTTCAACTGGTACGTCACCCTGGAACTGCTCGGATTGGTCGCCGTGGCCATGGTGATTCTGTCCGGCCGCAGGGCGCATGTCCCTGCCCTGCGCTACCTGTTGCTGTCGCTGACGGCATCGCTGTGTTACCTGCTCGGGGTAGCCTTGATCTATGGCGAATATGCTGCGCTCGACGTTCGCCTGCTGAGCGAGATCGCCACCGACAGCCAGATCACGCGCCTGGCCCTGTTGTTGCTCACCCTGGGCCTGATGCTCAAGGCCGCACTCTGGCCACTGCACCAATGGCTGCCCGCGGCCCATGCCGCCGCCCCGACCGCAGTCAGCGCCCTGCTCTCGGCACTGGTGGTGAAGGGTCCGCTGTTCATCCTCTGGATGCTCTGGGACAACATCGCTCCGGAAGACTTTGCTCGCCAGGCGGGTATCGGCTTCGCTCTTGCCGGGGTTGCCGCACTCGTGAGTGGTGGCTGGGCCGCCCTGCACACGCCCTGGCTCAAGGTGCTGGTGGCCTACTCCACGGTGGCGCAGCTGGGCTATGCCCTGCTCGCCCTGGGGCTGCTGCTGTACTGGCAGGATGAAACGCTTGCCACCGCGCTCTGGCTGTTCGTCATTGCCCACGGACTGGCCAAGGTCTCGATGTTCCTGGCTGCCGGGGAGATGCAGGGTACCCTTGGCAGCCGCCGGGTCAGCGCGCTCAAGGGTGCCAGCCAGACCATGCCTGTCGGGATGTTCGCCTTCGCCGTGGCCGGCGGCAGCCTCATCGGCCTGCCACCCAGCGGCGGCTTCGTCGCCAAGTGGGTATTGCTGCAGCCGCTGCTGCTGCAGCCTTCGCACTGGCCCTGGGCCCTCGGCGTGCTGCTCGGCACGCTGGCGAGTGCCGCCTATGTCTTCCGCGTCGTGGCTATCGCTTTTGACCGTGCCGACCCCAATCGACCCGACTACCATCCTGACGTGTCGGCGCAGTGGCTGGCCATGCTGCCGGCCCTGATCGTCTGGGCCATGGCACTGCTCAGCGAACCGGTCATTCGCTGGTTTGCCGAGGTGGGCCTGTGAACGGTTTCTGGACGACCTTTCTGCCGCCTGCGATCGTACTCAGCTCGCTGGTGCCCGGACTGATCATTTTCAGTCTGCGCGAAGAGCAGGTCAGACTGCGCATCGCCCTGAACCTGTTTGCCGCGGGACTCAAGCTGGTGCTGCTGGGCCTGATGCTGTGGGGCGTCAACCGCGGGCTGGATTTCCGCTTTGCCATCGACTTTCTCCCCGGCGGCGGGCTGGTCCTGCAGGGCGATGCGACGTCCCTGCAGTTTGTCAGCCTCTCGGCCGTGCTCTGGCTGGCCACGACGATCTACGCCATCGGTTACCTTGAAGACTCGCCGCTGCGATCGCGCTTCTTCGGCTATTTCAGTCTCTGCGTCAGCGCCACGGTGGGCCTGGCGCTGGCCGGCAATCTGGTGACCTTCCTGTTGTTCTACGAGCTGCTGACCCTGGCCACCTTTCCGCTGGTCGTGCACCGCGGTACAGAGCAGGCGCTGCGGGCCGGTCGCGTCTACCTGGCCTATACGCTGGGTGGGGGCGCCCTGCTGTTGACGGGTGTGGCCCTGCTGCACAGCCTGGTCGGCAGTCCCACGTTCCAGGCTGGCGGCTATCTGGCACCCCTGCTGGAGAGCCATCGGCCGAGTCTGATTCTGGCCTTCGCCCTGATGATCGCCGGGCTGGGCGTCAAGGCCGCGCTGATTCCCCTGCATGGCTGGTTGCCCCAGGCCATGGTCGCACCCGCTCCGGTCAGCGCGTTGCTGCATGCGGTCGCGGTGGTCAAGGCCGGTGCATTCGGCATTATCCGGGTGGTCTACGACGTATACGGTGTAGAGCAGGTGCAGGCACTGGGTCTGGCGTTGCCACTATTGGCCCTGGCCACGGCGACGATTATCTACGGCTCGCTCCGGGCGCTGCAGCAGCAGGATCTGAAAAAGCGTCTGGCCTACTCCACGATCAGTCAGGTTTCCTACATCACCCTGGGGGTGGCCCTGATGGGCCCGATCGCCGCGGTGGGCGCCCTCGCCCATCTGGTACACCAGGGCCTCATGAAGGTAACCCTGTTCTACTGCGCCGGCAATTTCGCCGAGACCCTGGGGATCCACCGCATCAGAGAGATGGACGGCGTGGGGCAGCGCATGCCGCTGACCATGACGGCCTTTACCCTGGCCGCGCTGGGCATGATCGGAGTGCCGCCGACGGCGGGCTTCATCAGCAAATGGTATCTGGGCTACGGCGCCCTCGAGGTGGGTCAGGATTGGGTGCTCCTGGTACTGGTGCTCTCGGGCCTGCTCAATGCCGCCTACTTTCTGCCGTTGATCTACCGCGGCTGGTTTGTCGCACCACCGGCAGAATGGCCCCACGAGCGCCAGCTGGGCAGTGGCAAGCCATGGCTCGGCGAGACGCACTGGATGCTGCTTGCACCGGTACTCTTCACCACCGTGCTGGCCTTGCTGGTGGGTGTCCTGGCGGGCAGTGCATTGAGCCCGCTGACCTGGAGCGAACTGATCATGAATCGGCAGTTTGACCTATGAGCCCGCTGACCTGGCTGCTCGTTGCACTCGCACCGCTACTGGCGCTGGCCCTGCTGTGGCGCTGGCCGGATCGGGCTGCGCCCTGGCTGTGGTTGAGCTGCCTGCCGGCCCTGCTGGCCAGTTTCTGGCCACCCGCTGCGCTGGAACCCGCCATTCTCTGGCCGGGCGCCACCTGGGGTGCCGAGGATATGCTCGCGCGCGCCTGGCTGGCGTTCACCGCACTGCTATGGGGCTGTGCCAGCGTTTACGCTGGCGCGGATCTGGTCGGCGATCGGCACCGCTTGCGCTTCTGGTGTTGCTGGCTGCTGTCGCTGTGTGGAAACCTGCTACTGATCATCGCCCAGGATGCCGGCAGCTTTTACGTCGGCTTCAGCCTGATGAGCCTGACGGCCTACGGCTTGATCGTGCACCAGCGCGGCCCTGCCCCGCGGCAGGCCGGACGGCTCTATCTGCAACTGGCGATCTTGGGTGAAATGCTGATCTTTGCCGGCATGATGCTGCGCATCCATGAGGCAGACGGTGCCTTCGCCCTGGCGACCTGGCAAGGCGTGCCAACCGGCTGGTTGACCGCCTCCGTACTGCTGATCGGCTTCGGCCTCAAGGCGGGGTTCTGGCCGCTGCATGTCTGGCTACCATTGGCCCATCCGGCCGCCCCCGCAGCCGCCAGCGCCGTGCTTTCCGGCGCCATGATCAAGGCGGGCATCCTCGGGCTCTGGCGCTTTTTGCCGGAACAGGATCCGGTGTTGCAGAGCTGGGCGCTCACGCTGCTGGCCATCGGCTCCATCAGCGCGTTCTACGGCGTGGCGCTTGGTTTGCTGCAAAGCAGGGCCAAGGCTGCACTGGCCTATTCATCGGTCAGTCAGATTGGCTATCTGCTGGTGGTGCTGGCGCTGGCATGGCTGCACCCGGAGTCGCGCTCTGGCGCAGGTATTCTGCTCGCCCTCTATGGCGTGCACCATGGCCTGGCCAAGGGCGCTCTGTTCATGGGCGCAGGGCTGGCGGCGCATTATCGCCTGCGGCCCTGGCACTGGCTGGCCATGGCCCTGCCCGCCATGGCATTGGCGGGGCTGCCCCTGACCAGCGGCGCAGCGGTCAAGATACTGCTCAAGGACACGGTTTACGCCAGTGACGTCAGCCAGTGGTCGATGCTGCTCACTGCCGGAGCGGCTGCCACCGCGATACTGCTGATGCGAGCCCTGTGGTTGATGTGGCAGCAACAGCCCGGGGCCGATGCCTGCCGCCCCCCGGCCACCCAGCTATGGCCATGGCTGGCGCTGTGCATGATGCCGGCCGCGTTGCCGTGGCTCTGGCCGGAATTACGCACCGCCCTGCTTGCCAGCCTGCCGCCAGGAACCCTCTGGGCGGGACTCTGGCCGCTGCTGCTGGCCGGCGCCATTGCCTGGGCGGTGCAGGCGAGCGGTTGGCAGATACCTGCGCGTTTGCGACGCCTGCCCCAGCCAGCGCGGGCAGGCTCCCTGCGACTGAAACGGCTGTTGCAGCGCCCACCCGTGCCGGCAGTAGCGGCCCAGGTCGACGAGCACCGCTGGCGGACTGCCGAGCGGTACTGGAATCGACTCTGGCGGGGTAACGCCGTTACGCTCAGCGCCTGGTTGCTTATTCTGCTGCTGCTTCTGGGCTGGCTGGGCTGAGCAGCGCCAGCATACCGGCAAGGGCCTCTGGCGGGATCACTTCGCCGTTCAGCTCGATCTCGCCGTCAGCATAGGTCAGATTGGTCACCAGGTTGTCGTCCTCCTGCTTCGCCAGACCGGTGCTTGCTGCCATAGTGCCCAGCATATCGACCAGAACCTCGGCTTCTACCGCCACCACCTCGGGATCGGTCCCTGGCTCGAACAGTGTCTTGTACATGACCATATCGCGCAGCATCGGCTGGGAGAGCTGCACGTGCGCGCTGATGCGGCCGAGCAATTGGGGTACCAGTTCCGGTGCGGGCAGATCAAAGGATTCCGGCCTGGCCAGCTGCACCTCGGCACGGGCCCGGCTTTCGCCATTCGGGGTGCGGATCACCAGCAGATCCAGGGCCAGTTGAGGCTGGGCGTCGAGCAGGGCGATAAAGGCCTCGCGCCAGCGGTCACCCTGGTCCGGCGGCTCTTCACCCTGATACGCGCTCATGGTCAGCTCGTTGTACAGCTGATTGATTTCGGCCGTGGCATCCTGATCGAGGGAGGAAAAACTCCATTTCATCTCGGCCGAACCCAGCTCCTGCTCCTGATAGCTGACCTTGGCCACGGCAAAATCGACGCCACCGTCCAGGTTGCCCGCGTCCTCGTTCAGCACTGTATCCTGCGTCAGGCCCTCTATCACCATCGCTCCGTCCGCTTCACTCTCCAGGCGAATGCTGGCCACGGCCAACTGTCCCTCCCCCAGATAGATCCCCGCTGATCCACGACGCTGATCAGTGAACAGGGTCACATCCGCCACCTGCAGCGTGAAGGACTCCTCAAGGCCCGGCTGGGAGGCCATCTGCACACCCTGCCAGCGGCCATCGAGCACCACCGCGTTGCCCTCCACGTCGGTGTCGAATTCCAGCATGATCGGCGCCAGCTGTGCAGTGACTTTCTCGTCTTCGAATGTCATCGCTGCGGTACTGATGCTGCCATTGATACTGTTGGTATAACCCAGCGTGCTGCGCACCACGACCGGTTGCTGATCGCCGCTGGCCGCAAAAAGGGGCTCGAGAGCTTCACTGCGCTCGAACACGGCCTCGCTGGTGGCCATCACCGGCGCCAGCTGCAGGCTGGCAAGACGGGACACCGGGAAGGGGCCGTGCTCGAGACTGTCAAGCATCGTCAGGGTGGCCGGGCCTTCGTCTTCGCCGCCCGGATAGGTCAGCTCATAGCGCGCGGCACTGGAGAAGAAGCCGCGCTGGAAGTCGGTCATTTCCAGGCGTACCGCGCCGCCCGGCATGGCTTCCTCGATCTGCGCATTGCTCCGCGCGACCGCATCGCGCAGGACACCTTCCATCTGCGTGCCGGTGTACCAGGCACCGGCCGTACCTGCCAGACCGAGTGCAACCACGACCGCAACCGCTATCCCTGCTTTTTTCATGCGTTGTTTCCTTGACCAGTGACGGGAATCAGCAGAACTGTAGGCCATTGCAAGGGACCTGTCAGCCATGGCGCATTGGCATCGGCCCGATGATCATTCATTTACGCTGCCTATCATGGCTGTGCCACCTTGCGATTAGCCGGGCAAATGCCGATCCTTGATGGCTGTTCGACAACCCAGAGGAACACAGCGGCGCCATGACCGACACATCAGCTTTTTTTCACTGCAGCCTCACCCCGCGCTTCACCGATCTGGACACCTGGCGCCATGTGAACAACTCGCGTATCTATCAGCTGCATCAGGAAGCCAGGGTGCTGGCCCACCTTGAGCTCTTTGGAGCCGACGCCTGGTTCTCGGATGACGTGCGTCTGCGCCCCCTGCGCTGCATCACGGATTTCCGGCGGGTGACCTGGTATGGCAGCGACGTCAAGGCCGAGATCCGGGTGCAGGCCTGTGACACTGACAGCTACCGCGTACGCAGTGATCTGTTCCAGAACGGCGAACATGTCGGTACGCAGCAGGCACTGATGGGCGCTTACCAGAATGGTCAGCGCGTCGAGCTTCCAGCAGCCACACGCGAGCGCCTGCAATCAGTGGCCGAGGGCGATGCCGAGGCCTTGCCGGCGGCGGACTACGTGGACAGGGTCAGCAGCGTCATCAACTTCCCGGTTACCCAGCAGCTGACCACGCGCTACGCCGACCTGGATGCCGACAGCCAGCGCAGCGAAGCAGCACTGGCCCGCTATATGGAGCAGGCCCGTTTCGGCGCTATCCGGCACCTGGATCTCGGCGGACTGGGCATTCTGATTGCCTCGATGGACGTCAGTTACCTGCACTTTCGTGCCGGCTGGAAGCCGGTCGATCTGCGCGCCGGCATCAACCGTATCGGCAACAGCTCCTTCGTTTTCACCGGGTGCGCTACCAGTGAGCACGGCCTGCAGGCGGTAGCCAACAGTGTCATGGTGGTCATTGACCAGGCCAGCAGTCGCCCCGCGCCGATACCGGACGTTCTGCGCGAGCAGCTGAACACGCTGAAGATCTGATCGCCGCCGCCCGCTAGCTGTACATGAACGTGGGCCCCGGATGTTCACGTCCGTCATCCACGCCCACCTCGGTCTTGACCAGTCCATTGAGACGCTGGTTGAGGCCGATGATCAGATCCCGGTGCGCCGTTGCATCGGTGGCCAGATTGTTCAGCTCATCCGGGTCGGCCTGGGTGTCATACAGCTCCAGATCATTGCGCCGCATCAGCTCATCCAGCCCCTCGGGAGTGTGGTGATCGCTGGGGGCGAAGTAGCGGGCAAACTTGTAGCGGCCATCGTGAATCCCGCGGAACAGCGCCCGGTTGTCGCGCGACGGGCCCAGCTGCCCCTGCCGCAGGGACTCGCGGATGATCGCCCAGGGCGTGACCTTGTCGGCGTTGGTCATGACCGCTTCGCTGAATTCGGGGTCCAGATACATCACCACACCGTAGTTGAACAGATGACCTCGCTCGTCACGTTGCGAGCGCATAGCCGTGCTGCCCAGACTCGGCGCCAGACTCACCCCGGCCAGTTGCGGATAACGCTCGGCCTGCTCCTGCGGCGTTACACCGGCCAGCTCGAGAACGGTAGGCACGATATCCACCGTCGATCCCAGTGCCGGAGTGCTGCGCGCCTGCGCCACGTCCGGATGCCGCACAATGAAGTTGACCCGCGTGTTCTCCTTGTACATGTGCGGGCCTTTCTGCCGCAGCTTGTGCGCGCCGGCCATTTCACCGTGGTCGGCGGTGAGGATGACGATAGTGTCCTGGTCGCGACCACTGGCCTTGAGCGCACCGAGGACCTGGTCAATCGACTGATCCACGTCGCGGATGCAGTTCAGATAATAGCTCTGCAATCCCTGCCAGGCCTGCTCGTCATCCGGGGCGATGTGACCGTAGACCTGATTGCATATTTCCACATCGGTGCGATGCGCCCAGGGCTTGGTGCTGAGGTCATCGGCATAGAAGCTTTTCGGTAAAGGGACGTCCCACTGCTTGGCATAGACACCGGTTTTCGGGCCCGCCGAAATCGGCCCCAGGTAGTTTTCCCGCAGCCGGGTGTTCTTCTGCTCCGGCCCCGAGCTGTAGAACATGATGTCGTGCGGGTTGACGAAATTGACCGCCAGGAACCAGGGCTGCTGATCATCCCGGTGATCGTGCAGCCAGCCAACCGTGTCACTGGCGGTCACCTTGTCGAAGATGAAACCGCTCAGGTGCGAGCCGTGGGGGTCGCCGTTGAGATTGAAATCCGCGAAGCCGTAAGGCAGCAACGCATCGGTGGTGGTCTCGACCTGGCCGTAGGTCAGATCGCTAGACTCGGCAATATGCGACAGGTGCCACTTGCCCTTGTAAGCGGTGTGATACCCCTGCTCGCGCAACATGTGGCCCAGGGTCGGCACACTGCTGGCCAATTCGTTGAACGGCGGCAGGCCCAGATTGGCGATCACGCCGGTCTGCTGGGTATGTTGGCCGGTGAACATCACCGAGCGCGAGGGCGAGCAGGGGGTGGTATTGACGTGAAAGTTGTTCAGACTGACGCCGGAGGCGAGCAGACGCTCATGGCCTGGCAGGTGCACCACGCTGGGCAGATCAATGAAGGCCCGCTCCTGATCCGTCACGATCAGCAGAATGTTCAGCTTCCCGGCGCGCGCGGGCTTGGCACCCTTGGCTGATGACTGCTCCGCGCCCATCGCCGCCCGCGCGGCAATAGAAGGTGCCAGGCTGCCGGCGGACAATGCGCCAGCCCACTTCAGCAGGTCCCGTCGTTTCATCTGTTACCCCTTGCGCCTTGAGCGCGGATTGTTGTTTTGGAGAAGACCCTGGCAGGCTGACAAAAGTCGCCGCATAATTCCAATGCAATTTTCAGCCAGAACCGATGCGGAGGACGCATGACAAACCTGCAGCAGCTACGCCATTTCACCGCCCTGGTGGAGCATGGCAACTTTGCCCGCGCTGCCGATGCCGTGCATCTGAGTCAGCCAGCGCTAAGCCGCAGTATCCAGGCGCTGGAGGCCAGTCTGGACTGCCGGTTACTGGACCGCCACAGTCGCGGCATCAGCCTGACTGTACACGGGCAACTGGTGCTGGAGCATGCCCAGCGCCTGCTGGCCGGCAGCCAGGCGCTGAAAAATGCGGTCAGCCAACTGGCCAACCTGGAAAGCGGGGAGCTGCTGCTTGGTAGCGGCCCCTATCCTGCCGCACGCCTGGTGCCCCAGGCCCTCGGACGCATGGTCAGCAAATGGCCACGGGTGCGGGTGAACCTGATCATCGACAACTGGCTGGGATTGCGCGAGCGCCTGTTGCGTGACGAACTGGAGCTGTTTGTCGCCGACGTGCGGGATCTGGAAGCGGATCCGGCGCTGCACATCGAGGCGCTGGGAAACTACAGCGGCGTCATCTTCTGCCGGCCGGAGCACCCCCTGGCAAGGCGCAATGACCTCACCATGAAGGACTTGGTGGACTTTCCGCTCGCCACGACCCAGATGCCCGGGGAGATCGCACAGGAGCTCAGTCAGCTCACCGGCATGGAACACCCGGTCAGCATCCAGTGCGACAACTTCATGGTACTCAAGACAATGGTGGCCCAGAGCAACGTGATCAGCATGGCTTTCCGGGATGTGGTGGCCGAAGACGTCAGCGCGGGCCGCCTGGTCGTGCTGCCGATGAAAGATGGCAGCTTCGACCAGCATTCGGCCTACGGTCTGGTCAGCCGCGCCGGACACTCGCTGTCACCCGCCGCGCAGGCGATGCGTTTGCAGATGCTGGAAGACAAGCCGCCATTGCTGGGCTCAGGGCGCTCCCTTTCCTGAGCCCGAGAAGGTATCCGCGAAAGCAGGCGTTGGCGCCTGATCGATGAACAGCGATAGCAAACATGGTAAAAAGATGTGTCTACCCATAAAAATCGATCAGCGAAAGCCCCTACATGATTGTTTCAGCCCCCCATCTCGACGAATCAGAGCGTCTTATCCAGCTCTATCGTATCGGCATACTGGATACGCCTCCCGAGCAGGAATTTGATGATATAGCGAGAATGCTGGCGCTGGTGTTCGATACGCCTTTCGCTGCGATTACGCTGATCGATCACTCACGACAGTGGTTCAAGGCGTTGGAGGGCAAACTCGACGTATGCGAGACCCGTCGGGACGAATCGATCTGCACGTACACCATCGCCAGCGACGACATACTGGTAATCCCCGACACCCTGACAGATCCTCGCGCTGCAAACATCCCTCTGGTGGCAGGTGAGACGCGGATACGTTTCTACGCCGGCGTACCGCTTCGCCTGAGTTCCGGGGCAAGAGTCGGCGCGCTGTGCGCATTGGGTCAGAAGCCAGCAGAAATTACCGCCTATCAGCGGGAGATGCTGACTATGCTCGGGCGGCAAACGGTCAAACTGATCGAGCAGCGTCACAGACAACAGATAAATGCCTGGCTGGCGCAGCTGTTTGCACGCTGCGACCTGATGGTCAGCCTGCTGGATCTGGACAGCGGCATTAACGTCTTTACCAACGCAGCATGGGATCAGCACTATATCGGCGGTGACGCAGATGCCCTCGAGATGCTGCGCCACCTATTGCCGGACGTGGACAACGCCGACCTGCTAGACCTCGTACAGGATGGCTCGGACCAGCCCAGACGCTGGAGCAACACCCGGGTGGTTTTCCCCCAGGGCGATGTATCCATTGCGAATGTGCAGCTGATTCCGGACTCGGCTGAAGCGCCGCCGGGCTCGCGGCGCAAGCTGTTGGTCGTGATCGACGATCAGGCAGACATACATCGGGCACGCCAGGAGGCCAGCGAGGCCTCATTCAGAGCCAGTCTGCTGGAAAAGGTGGCCTCCATTACCCAGAATCCGGTCATCATCACCGATGCGGCAGGGCAAATAGAATGGGTCAACCCCAGCTTTGAAAGCATTACCGGCTACGCGCTAGGTGAAGTGCTGGGCCGGCGCCCAGGCAGTTTTCTCCAAGGCGAAGAAACGGACCCTGAAGCGGTGGTGCGAATCGGCGAGCATTTGCGTAACGGGCGCGGCTTGCGCCAGGAAATACTCAACTACGCCAAGGATGGCAGGAAGTACTGGCAGGAGCTGGATATTCAGCCGGCCCATGACCAGAACGGAAAACTGACCCACTTCATCGCGGTGCAAACCGACATTACCCTGCGCAAGGCGCAGGAGCAGGCAATGCGCAACGCCCACGCTGAAGCCGAGCGTATAAGCCAGATGAAAACCCGCTTTCTTGCCAACGTGAGCCACGAGATACGTACACCACTCAATGGCATTCTGGGTATCGCCCAATATCTGGGTCGCAGCGTGCCGGAGGCATTTCGTCAGGACATCAACATACTGCATCGGTCAGGAGAGCATCTGCTCAACCTGCTCAATGAGATGATAGATCTGTCAGCCCTCGAGGCAGGCATTCTCGACATACATCCTGACCCCTTCAGTCCCGACGAGGTCTTGCAGGAGGTTTTCACCCTGTTCGAAACCAGCGCTGCGACAAAAGGACTCCAGCTCCGTCTGCACGTAGATGAGGCTCTGGCCGGGCGCTGGTTCAATGGCGACGCCAAGCGGTTGCGTCAGGTGCTGATGAATCTGGTCGGCAACGCGATCAAATTCACCCTCGAGGGCTATGTCCAGTTGAGCTGTGTCTCCGCTCCGGCGGACGATCAGCTGGTTAGCCTGAAGTTCAGCATCAGCGACACCGGCCCAGGCATCAGGCAGGAAGATAAACAGCGTATATTCCGCCGCTTCAGTCACCTGGACGCTCCGGAGGCGGGCGCCGGTCTCGGCCTTTCGATTTCGCGTCAAATTTTGCGGCGGATGAATAGCCGACTGATGCTTGAGAGCACGGTAGGGGAAGGCAGCTGCTTCGCTTTCGAGATTGCCATGGCGCCGACGGAGCCGCTGGCCAATGCAAGGGCGCAGAGTGCCAGGCTGATCGAGGAAGCTGACTTTACCGATACCGGTCCGATACTGGTGATAGACGATAACGAGACCAACCTGCGCGTGATGCAAAGTCTGCTGGCAAGCCTGGGTGCCACGGACGTGCGGCTGGCCAGCTCGGCACAGCAGGCGCTGGAACGTCAGGACAGCCAGGACATTGCAATCGCCTTTGTCGATATCCGTATGCCGGGAATGGACGGTTTCGAATTTCTCGAACGTTTCCGCGACCTGACTCGAAACAGTCCGACGCAACCGGCAATGATTGCCTGCACCGCCCTCGACGGCGGAGCTGAGCGCCAGGCCATCATGGCCCGGGGATTTGACGGATACATCGCCAAACCGGTAACGCTGGCTGAGCTGGTTGAACTGCTGCAGCGTCGTCGGGAGGAACTGTCGCTCCACGCGGCGCCTTTCCTGTCGCGCCCATCCGAATCAGTCATCAATGCCTCCCTTCAGGAAAAAATGGACGGCAACATGAGCCTGATCAGACACTTCCTCGAACTGCTGGTCGAGCATAACGACAGCCTGTGGGAGAGTGTCCGGCAGTCGATGGCCGAAGATGACATTCAAAGCCTGCAGCGCAGCATTCATACCCTCAAGGGCCAACTTGCCTATTTCGGGACCGACCACCCCGTGTACCGCAAGGTGCTGCATATCGACGATATGCTCAAGGAGCAGCTACCGGTGCCCAACGAAGACGTGCACGACCTAAATCGAGCTACGGATGAGCTGGTCGAGAACGCTCGCCGCGAACTGGCCGAGACAGATGCCCGTCCGCCTGTTTCTGCAGCCGAAGGCTGAGCATCGAGGCGCAGAGGCCTGCTTTACTGATGGCCGCGCGAGCGGCCCGGCAGGGTGATCAACAGGTAAACAGCTTCTCGCTGAGATCGTCCTCATCCAGGTAGGTAATGCGCGCCGTCTTGAAATTCAGATCCACCAGCAGGTGGCAGTAGTGATCGCCATGCCGCCAGGCCATCGCCACGCTGGAGTCGTTAGAATAGTTGAGCTCGAAGCGACCGTCGAACGCCGGATAGTTGCTGCGAAAACGCATGAGCTTCAGCAGCCGTTGCACCACCGGCTGCTCGATCGCCTCATCCATTTCATCCAGGCTGTAGTAGTGCCGGTTGATGTCGCGCAGCTCGCCGGTCGCGTTCATCAGCTCTTCGTCATTACACCCGGCGAGCAGACCCACGTAGTAGACCTGGGGAATGCCCGGCGTGAAGAACTGGATGGCACGTGCGGCGATATAGCTGTCGTCGTTGTTCATCAACGCATCGTAGAAGGTACAGGTGAGCTGATAGATGGCGCCCACGCTGTTCACCCGGGCCGCGGAGCGGCGCAGGATCGGGTCCGCGCTGCGGGCATTGATGTTGTCGATCAGCTCCTTGATCCTGTCATCGGGTAACACCCCTTCTACATCCGGAATACAGATGCCGTCATGGGTATCCAGCACCGTGATGCTGTTGCGCGGGCACATGCGCAACCAGTTCTTCAGATACACGCTGTTGTTATCAAGCAGCGTGTAAAGCATCAGCGGCGGCAAGGCGAAGGCATAGGGATGCATGTTGCGGCGGCTGATCGCGTACTGGAAGCTGGTGTGGTCGTGCACCTCCGGCAGGCACTCGGCACCATTACGCGCGGCTGTCTCGTTGACCCATTCGAGTATCCGGTACACATTCGGCTCGACCAGGAAGCAGCTGGTGCCGATCTGCTTGGTGGTGTAACCGAAGGCATCCAGGCGCAGCAGCTTGACGCCCTTGCTGGTGAGAAACTGGATGTACTCTTCCATCAACCGGTAGGTAATGTCCGCCTCGTAATTGAGATCGATCTGGCGTTCGGTAAAGGTGCACCAGACGCGACTGGTGGTGCCATCGGCAAAGGTCACCTCCCGGAAGGGCTCCTTTTCCTTGCGAATATGAATCTTGGCCAGATCATCCGGCGTGATCTCACCAAAACGGTCGACATGGACAAAGAGCTCGGCGAACGGTGAGTCGAACCCCCGCTGTACAAAATCCTTGAACTGCTCCGACTCATCGGAAATATGATTTACGGTCAGGTCCGAACAGATATCGTATTCGCTGGCCAGTCGCTCGATGTCCTCCCAGGTGCCGAACGCCGGATCGACCTCCTTGTGGGTCAGTGGCGAGAACCCGCCATCGGCATTGGAAGGAAAGAACGGCAGGATATGAATGCCGCCGATCGCATCCGACAGATGCCGATCAATCGCGGTGTGCAGGTCCTGCAGATTGTTGCCGATGCGGTTGGGGTAACAGATGAGTTGCACTGCGTTGCGTAGGATCAATGGAACCTCCGTGTGATGTACCAGCGGCCCCTGCGTGAGCCGGGGCGTCAGACGGGTTAGCGAGCCACGCCCGGGTACCCGGGTCTGCCCCTGGTGAAGAGCTGATGTGGCCGCGCGAACCAGATGGCGAAGAACATAACGGCAAGCAACAAACCTGCCAGATCACCACCGTAATACATCCACTGAGCAGCGTCGCGGATTTCTGCAGGGCTGGCCGCAACACCCCGGGGGTAACCATAGCCATACATCAGCTTGCCCAGAACGCCATGCGCTGCCCCCGCCAGCAATAACACCAGCAGGCGCAAACGCAAGGATGGCCGCTGGGGTGCCGGATCAGGGCCAGCGATGGACCAGACAAACAGGTAGCCCGCCACCAGGAAATGCACATGCACAAACAGATGTGCCGCGGGGCTCTCCTGGGTATAGGCGAAGGCGGGCGTCAGATAGAGAACATACATGGCCCCGACATTCAGAAACGCCGCAGTCACCGGGTGAATCAGAACGCGCACAGAGCGCCATCCGGCAAGCCCCATCAGCCTGCGTGCACCAACAACGGGCATGTTGCGCAACAGCAGTGTGCCGGGGGCACCGTACACCAGCGCCAGCGGAGCGAGCATCATCACAGGGACGTTTGCCAGGCGATTTGGTGCAACTTTTTTGCGCCGGGAGCCTCCGAGCAAGGAAGGGCGCGCCCACCGGAAGCGCCTTGCACACCCCTACGACTCAGGAGCAGAAGACGATGACCAGCGTATCGAACATGAACCGGGTCCGCCGAGCCAGCAGTGACCGCCTCAACCGCAAGATCGATCAACTGACCGATGCCAACATAGCCCGTTACAGCAAGATGAGTCCGGAGGTCATCCAGCGCCGGATCGAGGCGCTGGACAGGGAGTGGGACGTGGAACGGGTGCTGGAGGCGAACGCCTCGACCCTGGCCTTGACCGGCCTGGCCCTGGGTCTGACGAGGAGCGCGAAGTGGTTCATCCTGCCCGGCGTGGTACTGCCCTTCCTGCTGCAACATGCGATCCAGGGCTGGTGCCCACCCTTGCCCATATTGCGCCAGCTCGGCATCCGCACTCGCGGCGAGATCGACCGGGAAAAGTACACCCTGTTTGCGGTGCTGGAGGGCCCTTCAAGCTGAGCTGCCCGCTCTAGCCCTCAAGCCAGGAGGTCAACTGCTCGCGCACCATGTCGGGGTGCGTCATATGGATGCAATGCCCTTCGCTGGGCAGGATCCGCAGGGTGCTGTCGGGCATGTGCGCGTGGATGTAGCGACCAACGTCCTCATTGGCCAGGCTGTCGACCTGGCTCTGCAGGATCAGCGTCGGATGCGTGGCCTCGGGGAGCAGATGGCGATAGTCCGAGAAGAAGGTGGCCCGGGCGAAACTCTTGGCCACCACCGGATCGGTGGAACAGAAGCTGTCCGACAGCTCTCCGACCAGCAGCTCGGAACTTTCGGTGCCCATGGCCAGGGGCGCGAGGTAACTGGCCCAGCCCATGTAGTTGCGGTCCATCAGGTCGATCAGTTCCTCCAGATCGGCCTGCTCGAAGCCGCCATGATAGTCCGGGGGAACATTCAGGAAACAGGGTGAGGGGCAGATCATCACCAGACTGGCGAAGTATTCAGGCCGGGCGATGGCCGCCAGCAAGCCGATGGTGCAACTTACGGAATGACCGATCAGATGCACCTCCCGCAGGTCGAAAGCCTCGCAGATCTCCATGACATCCAGCGCATAGCCCTCAAGGGTGCAGTACCGCCGCTCGCTGAAATCGGCCAGTTGCGAGCGACCGGAACCGACGTAGTCAAACAGCACCAGTGTGTACTTTTGCCGCAGAGCAGGCGTCAGGTACTTCCACATATTCTGGTCGCAGCCAAAACCGTGGGCGAGCATCAGGGTCTGCGGGCCCGAGCCGATCATGTTGACGTTATTGCGGATGCGTATTCTTTCTCTGTCGAGCATCGGTACTACCCCTGTGTCACTATCAGGTCGGCAACCGGCGCGCCGAAGGTGTCGTTATATTCTTGCGCTATCCAGCGGGCGACCCAGCCAGGCAGTTCCGCAGCCGGCATCGGCCGGGCGATAAAAAAGCCCTGTCCCCATTCACAGCCGAGCTCAAGCAGCAGCTGACCTTGCTGCAGGGTTTCGACCCCCTCGGCGATTACGTCACATTCAAAGGCCTGGGCAAAGCCGATGACGCCCCTGAGGATCGCCAGATCGCCCGCGCTGGTGAGCATGTCCTTGACGAAGCTGCGATCAATCTTGAGCACATCCACGGCCAGATCACGCAGGTGACCGAGGGTCGAATAGCCGGTTCCAAAGTCGTCGAGGGAGACCCGGATCCCCATCATCCTGCAGGTGGTGAGCACCGAGGCGACGTGCTGTATGTCCTCGATGGTACTGGTCTCGAGCACCTCGAATTCCAGCCGCTGTATCGGCAGACCCGGATAACCAGCGAGAATCTGCTTCAAATCATTCAGAAAATCCGGGTGCTGCAAATGCTCTCCGGCGATATTGACGCTGACATGCAGATCCAGGCCCTGCAGAAGCCAGCCCTGCAACTGGCCCAGGGCCGTTTCGATCACCCAGCGGCCCATGTCGAGGCCAGCTGCTGTCCTGTTCAGCACGGGCAGGAAGGCTGCCGGTGCCAACAGACCCTTCTCAGGATGGTTCCAGCGCAGCAGGGCTTCGACGCCCTGAACTGCGCCGGTGCGCATGTTCACCTTGGGCTGATAGTAGAGCTCGAACTGCCCAGCAGCCATCGCTGCCCGGATCGCCGACAGCTCCGAATGCCTGTCTTTCTGATATTTTTCGTTATCCACGCAAAACATGCACAGCTGGTTGCGCCCCGCGAGCTTGGCCTGATACATCGCCTGATCGGCCTGCCGGATAAGCTGGTCGGGTTCCACCGCCTCGGCCTGCGGATACAGCGTCACGCCGACACTGGCGGAAATCTGCAGAGTCACCGCGTCCACTTCATAGGGCTCCGAGATCTCTCGCAGCAGCCGGTTGAGCGAATCCTCCGCCCGGCAGGGGTCGGCGTTGCCGCTCAGGAGAATCACGAATTCATCGCCCCCAAAGCGTGCCACCAGATCATCACTTCGCAGGTTATTCGTCATCCGTCTGGCCACCATGCCAAGCAAGCGGTCACCCATATGATGGCCATAGTGGTCGTTGACCTGCTTGAAGCCATCAAGATCGAGGAAAGCCAGGGTAAAAGCCAGATCATCGCCGGTGTCACGGGCCAGTTTGTCGCCGAGATGACGCGACAGGGCTGCGCGATTCGGCAGGCCAGTCAACTGGTCGGTATCGGACAGGGTGTTGAGCTGGGTCACCTTCTGCTGCAGCAGCTTTCTGGCTTCGGTCAGTTCCGTAAACAGCTGCTCTGAACGCACGGCACTGCCGAAGGTCCAGAAGATCCGCTCGGCATCCAGCGGGTCACGAACCGCACTGACCACCACGGGCATTTCCTGTCCGGAGGCCGCAACCAGGCTCACTCGCACCTCCTCGCAGCATCCCTCGCGGATCAGCAGGGGCATCAGATAGCTGTCGAACATGATCTGCGATGCCTTGCTCAACAATGCGAACAGATCGGTACCAACAAGAGCCTGCCGGGAGTATCCAAAGCGGGATTCGAAAAAGCGATTGCTGAAGACAATTGTTCGCTTGGAATGCGAAACCAGGCAGCCCACGGGAAAATCATCGACAAGGAAAGGATCTGGCGTGCTCATCGGCTGCCCCGGGTGAGACCTGGCGGAGCAACGTGGCTCCGATAGTTGTTGTTCTTGTTCCGAAGCTTCGCCTGGGCAGCCTCGCGGTTCAATGCGATTAATGTGCATGACGCTGCACGGATCAGGCTCGTCAGGACCAGACGCACGCCACCATCTTGCCACCATTTGCTCGAAGGGGATACGTTGGCTGCTCAGCGCCTGACACCGCTCAGGCCCCAGTATCAACCCTGCGGACCGATGGCGCTCGGCTTGTTACACAAAAGCTGTCTGATGGGGCGGCCGCCGCGCAGCCAGACTCGCCTGCGTCCCTACTCGAACTTGATGGTCCGGGGGTTGGCGTAGAGCTGTTTCAGGGTGACCCGATTGGCGCCATCCTGGCTCTTGCGAATATGGTTGGTCATCTCCGACTGGGCGCCGGCAAGGTCGCGAGCCAACAGTAATTCGCAGATCAGGTGGTGCTCGACGTAGGTATCGATGATGCTTTTCGAATCCGGCCAGCCCAGGCGGCGCACGACGTGGATATGCGCATTGATGTCTTCGATGTAGCCGAGCAGGGCCTTGTTACCCGAGAGCCTGGCCAGATCGGTGTGGAAGCGCTCCTCGGCCTCTTTCAGATCATCTGTCAGTTCGACTCCGAAGGTCTGAAGGTCCGGACGCCAGAGCTCGGCAAGCGCCCGCAGGGCGCTCTGGTCCTGCAACCGGGACACCTCTTCCAGCACGAGGTTTTCCAGCGCCACCCTGACATCGTAATAATGGCTGATCTGAAGAATATCGATATTGCGGATGAAGCAGCCCTGCTTCGGCATTACCTGCAGCAGGCCCTCGCTCTCCAGACGCTGAAGCGCGGCGCGAATGGGTGTACGGCTGACATGGAAGTAATTCGCGAGCTGAGACTCGGTTACGCGCGACCCGGGGGCTATCTCCAGGGCGGTAATCATGTTTTTCAGCGACTGGTAGATGTCCAGCGGCGACGTTTTCAACGCCATCTCAGCGTCGCCTCCCGGTCACAAGCTGCTCATTATTGATCACTGCCATTCACCCCCAGCGCCGCATGATTGTGTATCGACAGTAACAATCGACTGCAAGAAAAGCACCGACTTTACTCGGGCGTCCTGGTCCCGCCCGTACCGCAAACCATTCTAGCCTCCGCCCAGACGCGCGTCTCCTGCCAACTGGCAGATCCTCCCCCGGCCAGCTGCGCCATAACAAGGCAAAAAAGCATAAACGCACCGTTATCGTACGCTCCGCCCCGCTCTCCGCAGCCTGCCGCCACTGGGCTGCTCAACCTAAATCCCTGTTATTGCTCCAGGAAATGGATGCCTGGCGACTCTGGCATGTTTTCTGCTTCGCGTTGTATACAACAATGTGTTTATCATCAGGAGGGATTGAAATATGGACCAGACCGATCTGAGCACAGCGGCGAAAAAAAACAGCCGCAACATCGCCTACCGGATACTCGGCCTGTGCGGCGCGCTGGCCCTGGCCACTGACGTCAGCGCCGGGGCCGCCGAGTGGAGCTCCACCAATGTTCAGTACCTTTACGGCACCAGCCATCAGTCGATCTTCTTCGATGCTGGCGCCGGCAGGCTGGATTCCCGGGACGACACCCGCTCCATCATTACCCTTGAGCACGTCAATGGCTGGAAGTACGGAGACAACTTCTTCTTTGTCGATATAACCAACCCCGACCGCTCCGACGACGAGACCAAAACCAGCTTTTACGGCGAGCTGTCGCCTCGGCTGAGCCTGGGCAAGATCAGTGGCAGGGAGCTGAGCCTGGGGGTCGTCAAGGATGTACTGATCACCACCACCGCTGAAATCGGCGATGGCTTCCACAACTATCTCTATGGCCTGGCGGTTGACCTGGACCTGCCGGGGACCCCGGTTTTCCAGATCAACTACTACATTCGCAACGAAATCGGGCCGGGCAAGGATCGCGGTGAGCAGCTCACCCTGGTGTGGTTGCGCCCCTTTGCTGTCGGTGATCTGTCGTTCGCCTTCGAAGGCTTCCTCGATTATGCCTATGGCATGAATCACGCAGAGGACAACCTGCTCACTGCGCCCCGCCTGTTGCTTGATGTGGGCAAGTTCTGGGGCTCGCCGGGCACCCTGCAGGCGGGCGTGGAATACCAGATCTGGCGCAACAAGTTCGGCCTCGACGGCATTGATGAGGATGTCCCCCAGGCCATGCTGAAGTGGATCTGGTAGCAACCAGGCGAAAGGACCCTATGACCATGACCGACCACAATATGCTGCTCGCCGCGCAACCGGCACCGCTCCCGCTGGAACTGGAGCGCAGCGCCTTGCTGATCATCGATATGCAGCGGGACTTTCTCGAGCCCGGCGGCTTCGGCAGCAGTCTCGGCAACGATGTCTCGCTACTGCGCAACGCGGTGGAACCCTGCCAGCGGGTACTGGCCGCAGCACGCAGTGCCGGAGTTGTCGTCATCCATACCCGCGAGGGGCACCGCGCCGATATGGCCGACGCCCATCCGCACAAGGTCATGCGTGGTGGTCCCGCCACCCGTATCGGCGCGGCGGGCCCCATGGGGCGAATCCTGATTCGCGGCGAACCGGGGCACGACATCATTCCCGAACTGGCGCCCCTGCCCGGGGAAGTTGTCATCGACAAACCCGGCAAGGGCGCGTTCTACCAGACCGATCTGGAAATGGTGCTCACCACGCGGCGCATCGACACGCTGCTGGTGTGCGGCGTTACCACGGAGGTCTGCGTGCATACCACTGTCCGTGAGGGCAACGACCGCGGCTACCGTTGCGTGGCACTTGCAGACTGCTGCGCATCCTATTTTCCCGAATTTCACAGTATCGGTTTACAGATGATCTGCGCTCAGAACGGCATTTTCGGCTGGGTAAGCGACGCGGATGCGGTCACCGCACTGCTCGCTTCCCGATAGCAGGCTCACCTTTGGCACCCCCTGTCAGGGGTGGAACATGAGGCAAACAGCATGAACACACACGTCAAACTCTGGACAACCGGCGACTGGAACGGGCTTTTCGGCCTGGGTACCAATGTGCTGGTCAACCTGCTGGTACTTACCGGCTTGCTCAAGTTCGTTCTCGGCATGCCGGACGAAATCACCTTTGGTCGGATCCTTCCCGCTGTGGGCGGCATGCTGTTTCTCGGCAACATGTACTACGCCTGGATGGCCTGGAAGCTGGCTCGGAAAACCGGACGTACGGATGTGTGCGCCCTGCCCTCGGGACCCAGCGTGCCGCACATGTTTATCGTGGTCTTTGTCATCATGCTGCCGGTGCTTGGCATGACCGGGGATCCGGTCAAAGCCTGGGAGGCCGGTCTGGCGTGGGTTTTCATCCAGGGATTCATCCTGATCGGTGGCAGTTTCGTTGCCCCGCTGATCCGCCGGATCACGCCGCGAGCGGCACTGCTGGGTACCCTGGCAGGGGTATCCATTGCCTTTATCGCCATGCGCCCGGCCATGGAAATCTATCTCTCCCCGGTCATCGGCCTGGTGTGTTTTGCGATCATCATGGTCAGCTGGTTTGGTGGGGTGCGCTACCCACGCGGCCTGCCCGCCGGCCTGGTCGCTATCGGCGTGGGTGCCGCGCTGGCCTGGGGCGGCGCCGCGCTGGGGCTGGATACCGGCATGAGCGTAGACAAGCTGAGCACATCCCTGGGCAATATCGGGTTTTCAATACCCATACCCAGCTTCGACCATGTGTTCTCCGGTTTCGAGTTCCTCGGATTCATTCTGGTAACGGCAATCCCCTTCGGCGTCTACGACCTGGTAGAGGCCCTCGACAACGTGGAGAGTGCCGAGGCCGCTGGCGACTCCTACAGCACCCGGGAAGCCATCGCTGCCGAAGGTGTGATCAGCCTGGTCGGCACCCTGTTCGGTAGTTGCTTCGCCAACGCCGTGTACATAGGCCATCCCGGCTGGAAAGAGATCGGCGGGCGCATTGGTTACTCGGCGGCCACCGGCGTGGCCGTCCTGCTGTTCTCCTGGCTGGGCATCATATCCCTGCTGATGGACACCATTCCGGTGGTCGCCATCGCACCCATTCTGCTCTACGTCGGCATGCTGATCGGGGCCCAGGCTTTCCAGTCCACACCCTCGAGCCACGCCCCGGCGATCATGATCGGGCTGGTGCCGCACCTGGCTGCCTGGGCCAAGGTGCTCATAGATGGTGCCCTGGGGGCGGCCGGTACCAATGCCGCAACCGTCGGCGCCTCGGCCATGGCCACCCAGGGAGTGCTCTATGACGGCCTGGCCTTGCTCGGCAACGGCGCCATTCTGAGTGGCCTGGTGCTGGCCGCCATCACCGTATTTACCATCGAGAGACGCTTTATTTCGGCGGCGGCATTTGCCCTGGCCGGCTCGGTGCTGACCTACTTCGGCTTCATGCACGGGGCAGCCGTGGGCATAGGCGACGGCTTCGGCGTGACGCCTGAAGTCGCTCTGGCCTACCTGCTGGTATCGGGCTTTCTGGCTGGTTGCCACTACCTGGCCGTGAGCACGACCGGCCGCGTGGAAGAGCCTGCGCCCGCCATTGCCATGGAGAGCCAACCATGAGCCAGACCCGGCATATGGAAAGCACCCCTTATCCGTGGCCCTGGAATGGCGACTTGCGCCCGGACAATACCGCCCTGATCGTGATCGACATGCAGACGGACTTTTGCGGTGCAGGCGGCTACGTGGACAGCATGGGGTACGACATAACCCTGACCCGGGCCCCCATAGCGCCTTTGCAGACGCTGCTGGCGGCACTGCGCCGCCAGGGTTTCATGATCATCCACACCCGCGAGGGGCATCGCCCGGACCTGTCCGATCTGCCCGCCAACAAGCGCTGGCGCTCCCAGCAAATCGGGGCCGGCATCGGCGACCCGGGCCCCTGTGGACGCGTACTGGTACGCGGCGAACCCGGCTGGGAGATCATCCCCGAGCTCGCCCCTTTGCCCGGAGAGCCCGTCATAGACAAGCCCGGCAAAGGCTCGTTCTGCGCCACGGACCTGGAGCTGATACTCCACTCACGGCATATCCAGAATCTGATCCTCACTGGCATCACCACGGATGTGTGCGTGCATACCACCATGCGCGAGGCCAACGATCGGGGATTTGAATGCCTGTTACTGGAGGACTGCTGCGCCGCCACCGACCCGGCCAACCACCAGGCCGCCGTCAACATGGTGCACATGCAGGGCGGCGTTTTTGGCGCTACAGCGCTTTCGCCGGCGTTACTCTCGGCCCTGGAAAACTGAGCGGCCCTGCGTCATACACCTTTCACAATAATCCGGGAGGCCCCGTGCGGGCCTCTGAATGGGAGCCACAATGGACTTTGCAGACTCGGCCTTGATCATCGACAACATCTTCGACAGCCAATCACTGATTGCATCTCGCACCTGGGAGGTTCTCAACGAAGGCGTTTTCATATCACCCATTTACCAATCGGACGACAACAGCCCCCGCGCCGCCTTTCTCCACTATCTGCCCGGCTCCTCCATACCAACCCACCTGCATGCCGGTTTCGAGCACATTCTCATTCTGGAAGGTAGCCAGCAGGACGGCGACCGCCTGTATTCAAGCGGCACCCTGGTCATCCATCGACCTGGCAGCCACCACTGGATCACCTCAGCCTCGGGCTGTCTGGCCCTGGGAATATGGGAGCGACCGGTCAGGTTCAATTGATCGCCGGCAACGGCCGACGCAGAAAATGCGGACAAAAAAAACCCGCCTTGGGAAAGGCGGGTTTTTTACTGGCTGGTGCCGGCACCAAGAGTCGAACTCGGGACCTACTGATTACAAGTCAGTGTTATTGCTACGGAATCAGAGGCTCTTAGAGACCATATCCCAAAATCAATCCATCCCAACCTCATGTTCCTAAACGATTTATTCGCCGTAACGCCCAAAACAGGCAATATATAACCACGAAAGAAAAATGGTCAAACTCCTACCCCAATCCTACCCGAAACGCTAAACTCCTACCCGAAACCTACCCCAAAAAGGATCGGCCATGAGCAGCAATCGCTCTGCATTGAAAGAACATTTTCTGAAGCGGCTGAAATATGACCCGAAGAACCCCCGCCAAGAATTCCTCGACCCTCCTGTTTATGGCCAGGGGACTTTTGGCGTACGGGTTAACAAGAGGTCAATTGCGTACATTCTGCTATACAGCTTTCATGGCAAGCCAAGGAGGCTGACTTTAGGCTCCTATCCAAAAATGTCATTGGCGGATGCCCGAGCGAAGTCAACGCATGCTGCCCAGTTGGTAGAGCAAGGTATCGATCCGGGTAAGAAAAAAACTCTCGAACTGTTCGAGTACCGCACAAGCCCTTCCGTAGCTGATGCGGTGGATACTTACCTCGTATGGGCCAAAGCCAACAAAAAATCTTGGAAAGAAGACGAGCGAATGCTCAAAAACGATTTTGTAAAGTCGATTGGGGACATGAAACTCCAAGACGTTAAACGCAAACAGATTCTGGCTCTACTGGATGACAAGGCCAAAACCGCTCCAGTCGCAGCGAACCGCCTGCAAGCAGTAGTTCGGAAGCTGTTCAATTTCTGCGTAGAGCGCGACATTATCGAAGCCACACCACTGGTAAAGATGAAAAGCATCGCGAAAGAAACGCCCAGAGAGCGAGCTCTCAACCGGCATGAAATTGTGTGGTTTTTAAAACGTTTAGCGAGCCCCACGATCACCGTCGCCACTCGTTTCGCGCTATTGCTTTCATTGATGCTTGCGCAGCGTTCGGGGACTATCGCGGCCATGCGCTGGGTAGACCTGGATTTTGACCAAGGGATTTGGGACAGATCCGGCAGTTTCGAGAAAAACAACAACCCAATCGCGACTCCCCTATCCTTCCCTGTGAGCAAGATCCTGCAGCACCTCCATCATCTTCAAGCGGTAAAACTTGAAAAGAACGGCAATATCGAAGAACCGAGCCCCTGGGTTTTACCTGGAAGAGACCGGACATCCCACCAGACCCAGCCTTCTTTAAACCGAGCAATGCGCAGGCTTTATGACACCTATGTCGCCAACTCCGACCTAGTAAAATCGGAAGGCTTGCTGCGCATTGCTGAAGGATACCCAAGGCCCACTGCTCACGATTTACGCAGAACCGCTACAACCCATATGTCCGGCCGGGGCCTAGGCAAAGATATAAGGGGCAGGATTCTGAACCACGCCGATTTGAGCGTGGACGCGATTTACGACAGGTATGCCTACTTCGACGAAAAAGCGACTGCCTTGAACGACTGGCACGCATACTTGCTCGATCTGTTCAAAGAGGCCTTTGGCCACAAGAATTGGATCAAGGTTTACGGCCAAGAAGCGCCTCAGGTTAATAAAAGCAAAGCGAAACCCGCTGAGATCGAGCCCAATACGCCTCGCACCATCATGGTCGGAGGCCGGGAAGTCGTATTGTCAGAGCCTAAGATCAGTTGAAAGCTGCCAGAACGCATCAGCAACCGCTTTCACACCCCATACGAACCGGAATGTGAACGATGCTGCACTTTCCATTCACTTCATCAAGAAAAGTGCAGCATCCTGCACTTTGATCACGCGGCTACTCTCAATGAGGGTTATGCTGAGCGGGCTGCTCGACATCAAACGCAAGAACTCATAGCGGCATACGAAAACCACAACAGCAATACATTCCGAGATGGACGTTAGGAGTTGGGGGACGGCACCGGTGAAATTTGAAAAGATTCCCGCTGGCTTTGAAGCGGGCTGCCGCATTAAGGCTGAAAACCGAGCTCGAAAAATTGCGCTGCTGGCGTCAATGACGGCAGAAGATAAAGCGCGTTTCAACCGAGACAACGCCGATTGGTTTGAAAAAATAGCTGCGGATTTTGGCGGCTACACCTCAGGAAACGCGCCACGTGGCGCCCACTGATTGATACTGCTACCAGCTGTCCGATCATTTCGCGGAGGAAATCATCCACCACGTTCAACACTCGGAAGCGGCGGCCATTAGCCAACTGATCAGAGACAAAATCCATAGACCAAGGCTCGTTGACGGCCCTAGGGACTTCAAGTGGTTGCCGAAGACGCTGCAGCTTCTTACGTCGCCTGGTGCGGACCTGCAGTTTTCCTCGGTATATATCCGGTACGTTCGCTTGCGGTTGATCACCAAGCCCTCGGTCTTCAACATGCTGTGCAGAAACAGATAGCCATAGGCTGACTGCTGCGCAGCAAGCTCTCTGAGCTGCGCTCTCAAGGCATGGTCATTCCTGGCCCTGGCTTGATACCGAAACGCGCTACGGGAAATGCCTACAAGCTGGCAGGCGCTCCGGTCACTGACTCGGTGCTGCTCAATCAAGTGCCGGGCGGCTACCTTTCGGCCTGCAGCCGTTACCACTTTTTTGAGAGCACGTCCTTCATCGCCTCAACTTCAAGCAGCTTGTCTGCCAAGAGCTTTTTGAGCTTGTTGTTCTCTGAATCCAGCTCGCGCAACCGTTTCGCTTCGTTCACTTCCAAACCGGCGTATTTGCTCCGCCAGTTGTAGAACGTGCCACTGGATATGCTGAGCTTGCGGCAGATGTCGTCGACCTTGGCGCCGGCCTCATGCTCCTTGATAGCGCCAATGATTTGCTCTTCGGTGTATCGCGTCTTCTTCATATCGAGATCTCCATCTTGCTAGGTTAGCTGGAAATCTCATCGAGTTCATGGCGCGGATTTTGGGGGAAAGGTCAGGCCCGTTCCATCTCGGCCTCCGTCTCGGCGGAGTCATGCTGACGATGTTCATCCAAATTGTGGCGTATCAGCTTGCGTAACTTGTCGCGCTTGGCCTTCAATACCTTGAAGGTGCCTGACCACTCCTTGGCGGCATTGGATGAGGTCTTGTAACTGTCGATGGCAAACAGCTCGTTACCCAGCAAACCCGCTGATGACAAACCAGTAGCACCTGCTCAAATACGGCTTCGATAGCTCCGGCATTTTCGCTGAGAAAGCTCGCTAGCGAAGTGAAGTGCGGGACCGTATCGCAGGACAGTGCCTTGAACAGCCTGTAACGGGAACTACAGCGCCTGAGCGTTTGCTGCCAGGGCGCAGTTTACATGGCTATTTGGCGACCAGCGCTCCGGATTTCAATTAGTCTGCCGGATTAACCGTGCTCACAAAATTCCGAATCAATATCGACATGGCCGGAATGTTCGAACTCCAGCGTAGAGTGTTTTATATCGAAATCCTGCTTCAAAAGCTGTTTTATCTCGCGCTTTATCTCTTCAAAGTGATTCCATGCATTTTGTTCGATGACCACATGAGCTTCCAGCGATGCCTTGTGCTCCTCCATTTGCCAAAAATGCACATGGTGTAGATCAATAACACCATCGACCCTTGAGAGCGCGGTAATGACAACCTCAACATCCAGATCAACCGGGACTCCCAGCATCAGCGTCCGGACTGTGCCACCAATTTCGGTAAAACCTAGATAAAGCACATACCCGGCGATACCTATCGTGATTGCAGGATCAACCCAACGTAGGTCGTAAAGCAGAATAAGGGCACCGCCAATAATGACGGCGACAGAAGCAAGTGCATCGGAAAGATTGTGCAGAAACAAAGCGCGAATGTTGACACTATCTTTCTGCATAGAATAGGTGAGCACGGCGGTCAATGTATCGACTGTCAACGCAACAACGCCCAGCCAGACTACCCACCAGCCCTTTATTTCCGGTGGATCAATAATGCGCATGCCGCCTTCGTAAACGAGGTAAAACCCGATAATAATCAATGAAGTGTAATTTATCAGCGCTGCAACGACCTCAATTCGACCATAACCGAAGGTCATTTTTGCATCTGCGGGACGGCGCGCTATCTTTCGAGCCGCATAAGCAATTACTAACGAAGCCATGTCCGAAAAGTTATGTAGGGCGTCCGCAATTAACGCAAGACTGCCGGCGAAGATCCCGCCCCCTATCTGAGCGATGGTCAGTATTCCGTTAGCCCAGATGGCAATAGCAACGCGTTTGTCTTTGGACCCACCAGACATATGGGTATGGTCATGACTCATAGGGTCCACCTCCACATGGGTTTAGGATGATAGCGTTTTTGTGTTCCAAAACCTGGATTCTAGGCTCATTGCTATTTGAAAATCGCCCGACAATTTGCCGGGCGGGTATTTTCGATTACCACCCACAAAATCTCGACGGTATTGAAGTCACACCACTGTGTTGTCTTCCACACCATCTTCAATCCGGATCGCCCGACTGACATCGCTGACGAAGATACGACCGTCGCCGCGAAGCCCTGTATGGGCTAAACCTTTCAGCACCTCAAGCGCCTCGTCCACGTACTGGTCGTGGCACACGATTTCGATCTTAACGTGCTTGACGAAATCTGCCGTACCGTCAATTGGATTAGATGCGCTGGTATGGGCTTTACTTCGTCCAAAACCACGTACCTCGGACACACTCATACCACTGATACCCTCTACCCGATGCAGCGCGAGGGTCACCGCTTCAAGCTTGTGGTTCTTGATGTAAGCTTTGATCTCTTGCATGACGTAATCTCCTTTTCAACGCGTTTCGCCGATATCATCTGGTTTATCAGCGAACCATTGATACAGGGCTGGAATAACCAACAGGGTGAGAATCGTAGCCGTCACCAGCCCCCCGACCACGACGGTCGCCAGAGGCCGTTGCACTTCGCTGCCTGTACCACTGGCAAATAGGAGTGGAAATAGACCGAGCGCCGTTGTTACCGCAGTCATGATTACCGCACGTAGCCGTGCGCAAGCCGCGCGAACACTGGCTTCAGCAACGGAAACGCCGTCCCTGACCAACTCATTGAGATAACTGACCAGCACCAAACCATTCTCCAATGCGATACCAAACAGCGCGATGAAACCAATCGACGCGGGCACCGACAAGCTCTGCCCTGTCATCCACAAGCCTACAATACCCCCTACCAAAGCCAACGGAATATTAAGCATGATCAGCAACGCATTACGAAGTGAGCCGAAGTTTGCGTAAAGCATCACGAAAACTAGCGCCAGGGTAATCGGCACCACAATCATCAGCCGTTTGTTGGCCTGTTGCTGAAGCTCAAACTGGCCGCCCCATTTGAGAAAATACCCGGGCGGCAATTCGACCTGCTTGGCAATAGCCGCGTCGGCTTCGGCTACAAAGGAGCCTATGTCCCGATCGCGTACGTTGGTCTGAATGGTAATGAAGCGTTGATTGTTCTCCCGGGTGATTTGCCTCGGCCCAACCACCTCTTCAATTGCTGCTAGCTCCTCCAGCGGGATTCGCTGCCCAGCGGTGTTCTCCAAAATCAATTGCCGAATGACCTCCGTCTCATTGCGCGCCTCCTTTTTTAGCCGGACATAGATATCAAAACGACGAATACCCTCGAACACCTGCCCCGCTTCACTTCCTCCCACGGCTACACTAAGCGTGTCGTGAACATCGCTAACATTCAGTCCATAGCGGGCAATGGCGGCTCGATCCAGCGTAATGCGCAATTGCGGGGTGCCACCGATCTGATCACGCTGAACATCCTGGGCTCCGTTTACAGTACGCATCACCTGTTCGATTTCTTGGGCCTTTTCAACCAGCAGATCGAGATCATCACCAAATAGCTTGGCGGCGAGCTCGGCCTTCGTGCCTGTGAGCAACTCATCTACGGCCGCAGCGATAGGCTGGGTGAAGTTAAACTTGGCACCAGGGAAGCTTTCGAATCGCTCGCTCATCGCGGCATACAAACCGTCCAACGTGTCCGCGCTGACCCATTCATCCGGGTTCTACCCCGTTTCCACGGACGGTTATAAAACGACTGTAAGTTTCCGATCCTGAGCAGCAACTCTACGTCGCATCCTGGGATTATGGAACCGCTCGATGTATTCAAACAGATCAGCTCTCGCTTC
>JAESUC010000128.1 GCA_016763285.1 Pseudomonas sp. | reverse complement strand
GTTTATCGGTCACCATGTGGAGGGGAAGAAGCCCTCCTTCTTCAAGGATCTGCAGTTTCTGTTGATCGGCCCCATCTGGCTGATCGGAGCGCTGTTCCGCACCCTGGGCTTGCGTTACTGATACCGGCCACGAGCGCCGCTGGCCGAGGTGGAACTCGGCCCTCCCGGGGGTGTTTTATGCCGGAGGTGTCAGCGTCTGCCACTGGCCGGGTTGTAGATCGCCCAGCGTCCAGTCGCCTATCCGAACCCGAACCAGTCGCAACGTCGGCAAGCCTACGGCCGCCGTCATCCGCCGTACCTGGCGGTTGCGCCCCTCGCGAATGGTAATGCTCAGCCATCGTGTCGGTATGCTGGCGCGGTAGCGCACCGGTGGGTGACGCGGCCATAGTGCGGGTTCGGCTATCTGCTCGATGTCGGCCGGCAGTGTGAGGCCGTCCTTGAGCCGGACGCCGCTGCGAAGCTGCTGCAACTGACCTTCCGAGGGTAGCCCCTCGACCTGCACCCAGTAGGTTTTCGCCAGCTTGTGTTTCGGATCGGCAATGCGCGCCTGCAATTGCCCATCGTTGGTCAGCAGCAACAGCCCTTCGCTGTCGCGGTCCAGGCGGCCGGCGGGATAGATGCCGGGCATATCGACAAAGTCCTTGAGCGTCTGTCGGCCCTGGTCATCGGTAAACTGGGTGAGCACATCGAAGGGTTTGTTCAGCGCTACCAGCACACTGACGGCCGGTCGGGGCTGCGCCTTGCGCCGGAGTTTTGCGGGCTTCGGGGGAGTGGTACGGGCAGGGCGCCGGCGGCTTTCGGAAGTCATTAGCAGACCTGACAATGGGTAGACAGCAGATGCTAGTGGGAGCCGGTGCATGTGTCGAGCAGCACGGACTCAAAAAGCGGGTGCCCTCTCCGGAGTGGCCGAGTCCCGACCGAAGGAGTTGAACGATACTCCGCTGGTCGAGATGGAACTCGACCTTCCCGGGCTCGGGTTGGGTCGGGCTGCGGCGTCCGATTCTTCCACGTCGCACCCCGGGAATGGCCGAGTTCCACCTCGGCCGAAGGCGCTGGCTATTATTGCGCTGGTCGACAGGGGACTCGATCCCCCGTAAACCAGGCCTTCGCTCAGGATAGTCAGCTACCCGGCGTGGCCCTGGCAACCAGTGCAGCGACGTCGGTGCCAAGGGGCAGGGTGCCATAGGCCCTGCCGTGCCCGGCCAGGCGGCTGGCGATGAAGGCGCTGGAGACCACGTCGTTGCCTGCTTCCAGCAGCAACTTGGCCTGCAGCGCAACCGCCACGTCTTCGGTCAACTGGCGGGCGCGGTACTGGATATCGTCGGTGTCGCTGAAATCCGACTTTATCTGCTCGATATGCCGGGTCAGGTGAGCGTCGCCGTGGCCGTCGCCCAGCTCGCTGAACAGGACCTCCAGCACCCCCGGCTCCTTGGACAGAGCCCGCAGAACGTCGAGACACTGCACGTTACCGGAGCCCTCCCAGATCGAATTGACCGGCGCTTCGCGGTACAGCCGCGGCATGATGTTCTCTTCCACGTAACCTGCGCCGCCGAGGCATTCCTGCGCCTCGTTTATCATTCCCGGGGCGCGTTTGCATATCCAGTATTTGCCGATGGCGGTCACCAGGCGGGCGAACTTTTTCTCGTGTTCATCACTGCTGCTGTCAATCGCCTTGCCCATGCGCATGGTCAGCGCCAGTGCGGCCTCGCTTTCCAGTGCCAGGTCGGCCAGCACGTTCTGCATCAGCGGCTGGTCGGCAAGCGGGCGACCGCCTACCGCGCGATGGGCGCAGTGGTGCGTGGCCTGGGTCAGGCCCTGGCGCATCAGCGAGCTGGAGCCGATCATGCAGTCGAAGCGTGTCAGCGACACCATCTCGATGATCGTCGGAATGCCGCGCCCTTCCTCACCGACCATCCATGCCAGGGCGCCGCGATATTCGATCTCGCTGGAAGCATTGGCCCAATTACCCAGCTTGTTCTTCAGGCGCTGGATATAGAACTGGTTCCGGCTGCCATCGGGCCTGTGGCGCGGCAACAGAAAGCAGCTCAGACCCTTCTCTGTCTGGGCCAGGGTCAGAAAGGCGTCGCACATCGGCGCCGAGCAGAACCACTTGTGGCCGATCAGTTCGTAGGCTTGCCCGGGCCCACCAGAGCCCATCGGGTGAGCCCGCGTGGTATTGGTGCGCAGGTCGGTGCCACCCTGTTTCTCGGTCATGGCCATGCCAATGGTGGCGCCGGTCTTTTGCTGGATCGACAGATTGCGCGGGTCGTACTCACGCGACAGGATCTTCGGCAGCCAGACCTCGGCCAGATCCGGCTGCATGCGCAGACTGGGAATGCACGCGTAGGTCATGGTCATCGGGCAACAGGTGCCCGACTCGATCTGGTTGTGCAGATACATGCTGGCGGCCCGTGCGACGTGTGCACCCGGGCGCGGGTCGGTCCAGGGCGCCGATGTGATCCCCTGGGCGATCCCCGCTGCCATCAACTCGTGGTAGGCAGGGTGGAAATCGACTACATCGATCCGGTGTCCGTAACGGTCGTGGCTCTTGAACACCGGCTTGTTCTCATTGGCCAGGAATCCGGCCTGCATCAGCGGATCGCCGACCAGCCTGCCGTAGGCCGCCAGCTCGGAATCGGCCCAGCCACCCCCGAATCGACGCACCCATTCCTGCAGGGGCAGGTCGGCGCGGTAGAGATTGGTGCCCTCCAGTGGTGGGACCTGATTGGTCACTTCGTGGGTTTCGGCATATTGCTCGGCATGGCTAGCAGGGTGCATTTTCAGGCTCCTTGGCGCCCAGGGCGCGCAGACAGAAAAGAGTGAGGGCGCGGGTGACGCTTTCCAGGCTTTCGCTTGGCAGACCGCTGGCGCGCAGGGCGCGTGCCTGCGGCGACAGCGGCCCTATGAGCGATTCGGCGACGGTGCCGACCATACAGGCGGCCGTGACCGGGATATTGCTTACCCGGAAGCTGCCATCTTCGTTGCCCTGACGAATCAGGCGGGTAAACAGCTCGGCATAGGCCTCCCGGTAACGCAGGCGTTGGGCATCCACCTCGGCTTCAACCGGTTCGGCAATCAGCGCATAGGCCAGCTGACGGCTGTGCCAGGCACGGGCAGCAAATTGCGCGATGCCCCGGCGCAGTCGCTGGTCCGCATCGCCCTGGCTGAAAAAGGCGGTCTTGAGATTGTCGATTTCTACCCGCGTGGCGCGGGTGAAGACTTCGCTGGCCAGTGCCGCCTTGCCGGGAAAGTAGCGATACAGGCTGCCAGTGGCGATGCCGGCACTGGCCGCCAGCGTGCCCATGGCCAATGCGGCAAAGCCGCCCTCGGCGACCTGCTGCAGAGCGCATTCCAGGATATGTTCGCGCAATGCCTGATCGCGCTCCAGGCGTGCTTGGGTGGTACGGTAGGCCATGGTCTGAACCCCGATTCATTTATTGACAGTGAATCAGGATTCAGATGTTGGTGCAGGGGATATACATGCCAAAGGCGGCGTCTTTTCAGCCGCCTACCTGTTCGATGATGATTGCCTTGATCACAAAACCGACGACGCCCAGACCCAGAGCGAGAAAGAGTACCGCAGTGCCGTACCGTCCAGCCTTTGACTTCTTGGCCAGGTCCCAGACGATGTAGCCCATGAAGGCCACCAGGGCGAAGATCAGAAGGGGCATGGCGAGTGCTTCGAACTCTTGATAATTCAAATGGCTCTCCCGTAAGAAATGTCGTTGATCCAGGTCAACATTATAAAGGTTTCAATGTTTGTGACCTGCGGTTCCTTGTCGCAGTTCAGCTGGTACCGGATTTGTGCAGATGCCCCAGAGGCAGTTCGGTACTGCCCACGATCTGATTGAGCACAAAGCTCGAACGCACACTGGAAACACCGTCGATGCGGGTCAGTCTGCCAAGCAGAAACTGCTGATAATGCTCCATGTCCGGTACCACTACCCTCAGCTGATAGTCCGCATCCATACCGGTGACCAGGCAGCAGTCGAGCACTTCCGGACACTCGCGGATGGCGCTTTCGAATCCGGCAAAACGTTCCGGTGTGTGACGGTCCATGCCGATCATGACGAAGGCGGTGAGCGTCAGGCCCAGCCGTCTGGGTTCCAGCAGGGCCACCTGGCGGCGGATGTAGCCGCTGTCCTCCAGCTGCTTGACGCGCCTGGAGCAGGGCGAGGGTGACAGGCCGATGTGCTCGGCCAGTTCCTGATTGCTGATGCGGGCATCATGCTGCAAGGCGGCAAGGATCTTGAGATCATATCGATCAAGATTGTGTTCGTTCATGGCTTTGAGACCCGTTGTTGCTGAATTTTAGACAAAATAGATATTTTATTGCTGGTTAGCAATTAAAATGGGCAATATTAGGTAAGAAATGCTGCGGGTCGCCGGGTATCATGGTCCCAAGTTCGAAGCCAAGGTCGGTTCGTCCAGCCCGCTCCCTTATCCGGGGAGGGGGAGGCAAGGATCCTACAGGATTGCAGCCATCCGACCTCCCGGCCCACAAGGCATGGGACACAGGCAGCCTCCTACCCGGACGCGACAAGGACGCAATGAGAACGGCCGACATCCCCGGGATGTCGGCCGTTCTTGTTTTCAGATGCCGTCGCTAGACGGGGTCGGTATGAATCAGCACATCCACCTGCGGAAACCGTTCCTCCAACGCGCTGCGTACCGCTTCGCCGAGTTCGTGGGCGTCGGCCAGGGCCATCTGTGCGGGCAATTCCACATGCATCTGCATGAACCAGTGCTGCCCCGACTGCCGGCTGCGAAAATCGTGTACATCAACCACCCCGGGGACGCTCCGCGCCAGTGCCAGGGCCTCGGCACGGACATCGTCGGGTAGCTCGTGGTCCATCAGGATCTGGATCGCATCCAGCCCTATGCGCACTGCGCTGTAGCCGATGTACAGCGCGATACCCAACCCCATCAACGCATCCGCGCGCTGAATGCCATAGGCCGCCAGCAGCAGGGCCAGAATGACGCTGGCATTGAGCAGCAGATCGGAGCGGTAGTGCAGTGCATCGGCATTGATGGCCGTCGAACCGGTGCGTGCGATGACATGCCGCTGCACTGCCAGCAGACCGAGCGTGGCGATGATCGACAGCAGCATTACAGCTATGCCCAGTCCCGTGGCGCCAAGGGGCTGCGGATCCAGCAGCCGCTCTATACCCTGCAGCAACACCAGCACTGCTGAGCCACTGATGAACGCCGCCTGGGCCAGGCCGGCCAGCGCTTCGGCCTTGCCATGGCCGAAGCGATGCTCGCGGTCTGCGGGTTTGAGTGCATAGCGCACGGCAAAGAGGTTGATGATCGACGCAGCGCTGTCCATCAGCGAGTCTATCAGCGAGGCCAGTATGCTGACCGATCCGGATAGCATCCACACGCCGCTCTTGAGCGCGATAAGCCCGAAAGCCACTCCCACCGAAGCATAGGTTGCCAGCTTGAGCAGCCGTTCGCGTTCGGCCATCCCCAGGTCGGTGTGTTGCATCAGGCGCGTGGCTGCAGGCCAAGGGCTGCCAGTTGGTTCGCATCCGGACGATCCATCTGCTGTGCATGCTCGAGCGGTAGCTCAACGCCGGTTTCCTGCTCGATGATCGCCTTGAGTTTCATTCTGTCTACCTGACCGTCGGCCCCCACTGCCTTGTCCAGTTGTGCTGGGGCAATGCTATAGCGTGCATCGGGCAGATAGATGGCGCCGGTCGCGAAGTCCACTGCAAAGGCGATCACCCCGGGTACCAGATAGAACAGCAGGCCGATGCCGTTGAGAATGGCAACGCCCGGGTCTATCTCGCCACTGATCTGACCCCGACGCTCAGGGTAGAAAACCGTACCGCAGGCAGCCAGCTGGCTGGTCAGGGCGGCGGTCAACAGGACGCAGGCAAGGGGTTTCATTCGCATGGTTATTTCTCTCGCTAAGGTGGTGTTGAGGTTCTGGAACAGTGTCCCACAGGCAGGCTGCTGCATGTGCCCATTGTAGATGGTGCATGCCTGGCATTCCATGCAGGGTAAGGCTCACCGGCCTTACCGGGTATGATAGCGGTTTTCCGTCAGAGCGCTTTGTTTGCATGAGTGAATTGCCCGTTGAACGCATTTTGCCGCAGCTGATCCAGGCACTGGATCAGAACCCGGCGGTTGTGTTGCAGGCGCCGCCGGGCGCAGGCAAGACCACCCTGGTGCCCCTGGCGCTGCTCGACAGCCAATGGTTGGCAGGCCAGAAAATCGTCATGCTCGAACCCCGCCGCCTGGCGGCACGGGCGGCCGCGGAGCGTATGGCGCAATTGCTCGGCGAGCCGGTGGGCGAGACTGTCGGCTACCGTATTCGTCTGGAAAGCAGAACGAGCGCCGCCACCCGTATCGAAGTTGTCACCGAGGGGATCCTGCAGCGCATGCTGCAGGCCGACCCCGAGCTGCCAGGCGTGGGCCTGGTGATCTTCGATGAATTCCACGAACGCAGTCTGGATGCCGACCTGGGGCTTGCCCTGTGCCTGCAGACCCAGCAATACCTGCGTGAGGATTTGCCCCTCAGGCTGCTGGTCATGTCGGCAACACTGGAGACGTCGGCTGTCTGTGATCTGCTCGATGGGGCGCCCCTGATCAGCAGCCAGGGTCGTCAATACCCGGTGGATGTGCGCTACGGCCATCCGCAGCGCCCCGGGCAGGCACTTGACGCGGTGGTTGTGCAAGCCATCCTCCAGGCACTGGCCGAGGAAAGCGGCAGCCTGCTGGTTTTCCTGCCCGGTGTCGGCGAGATTCGCCGAGTGCAGCGCCAGCTTGAGGACGCGTTAAGCGAACGAGCCGACGTGCATGTGGTGCCGCTGCACGGGGAGCTGGATTTTGCCCGTCAGCGCCAGGCTATCGCGCCCGCATCCGCTGGCGAGCGCAAGGTCGTACTGGCCACCTCGATAGCGGAAACCAGTCTGACCATTGAAGGGGTGCGAGTGGTGATCGATTCCGGCCTGTCGCGTCAGCCGGCATTCGACCCGGTATCGGGCATGACGCGCCTGCATACCGTGCGGGTGTCCCGTGCTGCAGCGGAACAGCGTGCCGGCCGGGCCGGCCGTCTGGAACCGGGAGTGGCCTATCGGCTATGGTCGGCAGGCCAGCAGGATCAGCTGGCGGCCCGCAGCGAACCGGAAATACTCCAGGCCGATCTTGCACCGCTGGCACTGCAGCTGGCGGGCTGGGGCATCCAGGATCCCGGGGAGCTTGCCTGGCTTGATCCCCCGCCCTCTGCGGCCCTGGAGCAGGGGCGAGAATTGCTCGAACGCCTTGGCGCCCTGATTCGCAACGACAACGCCTGGATACCTACCCCACATGGCACTGCGATGGCGCAGTTGCCGATGCATCCGCGCCTGGCCCACATGCTGTTGCGTGGCCAGAGCCTCGGCCTGGGTGAAATGGCCTGCCGCGTGGCCGCCATTGTCGGTGAGCGGGACCTGCTGCGCGGGGTTGATGACGCCGATCTGACCCGGCGTCTGACGCTGTTCAATGATCCCCGGGCTGAAGCGTCGGTTGATCGTGGTGCGTTGCAGCGCGCCAAAACCCTCGCGCGACAGTGGCAGCGACTGGTAGGGCGCTACCCGGTAGAGCGCTACCCGGTGGGCCGCCAAGCGGACCGGGTTCCGCTGGCTGAACCGAATTCCGAGGCCTGGGCCGGCGTGCTCTTGGCCATGGCCTATCCCGACCGCATCGCCCAGCGCCGGGGCGCGGCGGGCAGCGAGTACCGGCTGGCCAACGGACGCTCCGCCAGTTTCGTCTCCGTCGACAACCTGCAGAAAAGTCAGTGGCTGGCTGTCGCGACCCTTGGGGGTCATGCGGGGCAGAGCAGTGCGCGGATCTTTCTGGCCGCAGCGCTGGACAGGGAACTCATCGCCAGCTGTTTACCCGACTTGCTGGCCAGTCGCGAGACCCTGGAGTGGGATTCCCGTAGCGAAACGCTGGTTGCCGAGCGCCAGCAGCTATTGGGCGCGCTGGTGTTCAGCCGCCAACCGCTGACGCAGATCGATCCTGCGCAGCGCAGCCGCGCGTTGTGCCAGGTCGTTCGGCAGCAGGGCCTGGCGCTGCTGCCCTGGACCCCGGCGCTGCGCCAG
>JAESUC010000127.1 GCA_016763285.1 Pseudomonas sp. | reverse complement strand
GAGATCTGCATCTATACCAATCACAACATGACAATCGAGGAGCTGGACGCCAATACCTGAGGCGGCCGGAAACACAAGCATGTCCATGACCCCACGCGAGATTGTCCATGAACTGGACCGCCACATCATTGGCCAGCAGGACGCCAAGCGCGCCGTAGCCATTGCCCTGCGCAACCGCTGGCGGCGCCAGCAGTTGCCCGATACGTTACGCGGCGAAGTCACCCCCAAGAATATCCTGATGATCGGCCCGACCGGTGTCGGCAAAACCGAGATCGCGCGCCGCCTGGCCAAACTGGCACAGGCCCCGTTCATCAAGGTGGAAGCGACCAAGTTCACCGAGGTCGGCTATGTCGGCCGCGATGTGGAATCGATCATCCGCGACCTGGTGGATGCCGCACTGAAGATGCTCCGCGTACAGGAGATCGCCAAGGTCGGCCACCGCGCCGAGGACGCAGCCGAAGACCGCATCCTCGATGCCCTGCTCCCGCCGGCACGCCAGGGCGCCAGTGACCAGCCCGCGCGGGACGATAACAGCACCCGCCAGCTGTTTCGCAAACGCTTGCGTGAGGGCCAGCTGGACGACAAGGAAATCGAGATCGATGTGGCTGACAGCCCCATGGGTGTCGAAATCATGTCCCCGCCCGGCATGGAGGAAATGACCAGTCAGTTGCAGAACATGTTCTCCAGCTTCGGCAAGGACAAGCGCAAGACCCGCAAGCTGACCGTCAAGGAAGCCTTCAAGCTGATCCGTGATGAAGAAGCCGCGCAACTGGTCAATGAAGAAGAGCTCAAGGCCAAGGCCATCGAAGCGGTAGAACAGAACGGCATTGTCTTTCTCGACGAGATCGACAAGGTCAGCAAGCGCGCCGACAGCGGCAGCGGGGCCGACGTCTCCCGCGAAGGCGTGCAGCGCGACCTGCTGCCGCTGATCGAAGGCTGCACCGTGAATACCAAGTTCGGCATGGTCAAGACCGACCATATCCTGTTCATTGCCTCCGGCGCATTCCACCTGACCAAGCCCTCGGACCTGATTCCCGAGCTGCAGGGGCGTCTGCCCATCCGGGTCGAGCTCAAGTCCCTGACGCCGGGTGACTTCGAGCGGATCCTGACCGAACCCGATGCGTCACTGACCGAGCAGTATCGCGCCCTGATGCAGACCGAGGGCCTGACCATCGAGTTTGCCGATGACGCGATCAGCCGGCTGGCTGAAATTGCCTGGCAGGTGAATGAGAAGACCGAGAATATCGGTGCCCGTCGCCTGCACACGGTGCTCGAACGCCTGCTGGAGGAGATTTCCTTCAGTGCCGGCGATCTGGCATCCAAGCAGGACGGTGCAGCCATGGTGATCGATGCCGCCTATGTCGACGAACACCTCGGCGAGCTGGCGGTGAACGAAGATCTGTCGCGGTATATTCTCTAGAACTAGCCGGAAGCCTTGAGCTGGAAGCTGGAAGCAGGCCGTGCGCATTGCACTATCGGCTTCTAGCTTCTAGCTTCTAGCTTCTAGCTTCTAGCTCCGATTGTGGCTCACAGGACCGACCATGCCCGCCCCCATCCCTACCTCGATCAAGCTCCAGAAAGCCTCGCGCAGCCTGCGTCTGGCCTATGCCGATGGCAGCGAGTATGTGCTGCCGGCGGAGTACCTGCGGGTGCACTCTCCCTCCGCCGAGGTGCGCGGCCATGGCAAGCCGGTGCTGCAAACCGGCAAGCAGCACGTCGGCCTGGTGGGTGCCGAACCGGCCGGCCGCTATGCGCTCAAGCTGATTTTTGACGATGGCCACGACAGCGGTCTGTACACCTGGGACTACCTCTACGAGCTCGCCGTCGAGCAGCCCCGCTACTGGCAGGCCTATCTCGATCAACTGCATCAGGCCGGCGCCAGCCGTGACCCGCACACCAGTGCGGTGCGCTTCGTTCCCTGAAGCAAACGCAGTGTTCCTTTCCTGCATATAGCCGTCATTACCCGCCAACACGCGATTGCCCGAGAAAATCCTTTTAACAGCGGCATCAGGCCATGCTAAGTTGTCTCATATGGACACACTTCCTGGCGGACTGCCGGTCTCTGCACAGCTCGCCATGCCGTATTCCCGACCCTTCAGCCCTGGCTGAAACTGCTATTACGGAGCTTTACCCGATGGCCCAGAACAAGAACGAAGAACTCGGCAAGAGAGCCAGCGAGAGTATTCTCGGACCCAACCCGGTGATCGGCGCACCCACGCGTGACATCATCAGCACGGCCAGACAGGTCATGCGCCAGACCATCAAGCAGCCGGTGCACAGCCTCAGACACGTAGGCCGCCTGTCCATGGCGGTGACCAAGGTCATGATCGGCCGCTCCGAGATAGCCCCCGCACCGGAAGACAAACGCTTTCTCGATCCGACCTGGAGCCAGAACCCCTTATATCGCCGTTACATGCAGAGCTACCTGGCCTGGCGTACGGAACTGAATGAGTGGATCACCTCCTCCAATCTGCCGGCTCAGGACGTGTCCCGCGCCCAGTTCGTGATATCGCTGCTGACCGAAGCGATGGCGCCGACCAACACTGCGCTCAATCCGGCGGCGGTCAAGCGCTTCTTCGAAACCGGTGGCAAGAGCATTCTCGACGGTCTGACCCATATGGCGCAGGACATCGCCAACAACGGCGGCATGCCCAGCCAGGTCAACATGAATGCCTTCGAAGTGGGCAAGAACCTGGCGGTGACCAAGGGCTCGGTGGTGTTCCGCAACGAAGTGCTGGAACTGATCCAGTACAAGCCCCTGACCGAAGAGGTCTACGAACGGCCGGTTCTTGTCGTGCCGCCGCAGATCAACAAGTTCTACGTATTCGATCTTTCGCCGGAAAAGAGTCTGGCCCGCTATCTGGTTGCCAATCACATGCAGACCTTTGTGGTGAGCTGGCGCAACCCGACCAAGGCCCAGCGTGAATGGGGCCTGTCGACCTATATCGAAGCGCTGAAGGAAGCCATCGACATCGTCCTGGAAATCACCGGCAGCAAGGATCTGAGCATGCTCGGCGCCTGCTCCGGCGGCATTACCACAGCGTCCCTGCTGGGCCACTACGCTGCGCTGAAGGAAAAGAAGGTACACGCCTTCACCCTGCTGGTCAGCGTGCTGGACACCGGCATCAAGACACAGGTCGCGCTGTTTGCCGACGAGCGTTCGATCGAGGCCGCCCGGCGCATGTCCTATCAGAACGGCGTTCTGGAAGGCCGAGACATGGCCAAGGTATTTGCCTGGATGCGGCCCAACGACCTGATCTGGAACTACTGGGTCAATAACTATCTGCTGGGCAACGAGCCGCCGGTATTCGACATCCTGTTCTGGAACAACGACACTACCCGCCTGCCCGCAGCCTTGCACGGCGAGTTCCTGGAGATGTTCAAAACCAATCCGCTGACCCGGCCCAAGGCGCTGGAAGTCTGCGGCACGCCCATCGATCTCAAGCAGGTCAAGGCAGACTTTTTCTGTATTGCCGGGCTAAATGACCACATCACGCCCTGGGATGCCTGCTACAAATCGGCTCAGTTGCTGGGGGGCAAGTGCGAGTTCGTGCTGTCGTCCAGTGGCCATATCCAGAGCATCCTGAATCCGCCGGGCAACCCCAAGTCGCGATTCTTCACCAATACGCACATGCCTGATGATCCCAAGCAGTGGCTGGAAACAGCGACCAAGCAGGCAGACTCCTGGTGGACATACTGGCGCGACTGGTTGCACGCCCGTGGTGGCAAGATCAAACCGGCCCCCGCGAAGCTGGGCAATGAAGATTATGCGCCGATGGAAGCGGCGCCCGGGACCTATGTCCACGAACGCTAGGAGCGTGAGAACGAGATCGCTACATGCCACAGACCTTTGTATTTCGTACCATCGAGCTTAACGGCCAGTTCCTGCGAACGGCCGTTCGCCCGGGCACCAGTAACCTGCCACCCCTGTTGGTGTTCAACGGCATTGGTGCGAATCTCGAGCTGGTATTCCCGTTCGTCAAGGCGCTGGACCCCGACCTGGAAGTCATCGTCTTCGATGCCCCCGGGGTCGGAGGCTCATCCACGCCGGGCACGCCATTCCGCTTCCCTGGCCTGGCCAAACTGGCCGCCCGCATGCTCGACTACCTGGATTATGGCCAGGTCAATGTCATTGGCGTCTCCTGGGGCGGCGCCCTGGCTCAGCAATTTGCCCACGACTACCCCGAGCGCTGCAAGAAGCTGATCCTGGCGGCCACTTCCCCAGGGTTTTTCATGGTGCCGGGCAGACCCAATGTGCTGTTGAAGATGGCCAGTCCACGCCGATATATCCAGCCATCCCACGTGGTCAAGATTGCGCCCGATATCTATGGCGGTGCCTTCAGACGCGATCCGGAACTGGCCCGGGGCCATGCCTCCAAGGTGCGCTCCTCGGGCAAGGTAGGCTACTACTGGCAGCTCGCCGCGGGGCTTGGCTGGACCAGCATTCACTGGCTGCACAAGATCCGGCAGCCCACCCTGGTCATGGCCGGTGACGACGACCCGATCATTCCCCTGGTCAACATGCGCATGATTGCCTGGCGCATCCCCAACGCCGAACTGCATGTGATCGATGACGGTCATCTGTTTCTGATTACCCGGGCTGGCGCAGTGGCGCCCATCATCATGCGTTTTCTCGCTGAAGAGCGGCAGCCTGCGGTCATTCGCCCGCGCTCGGAGCCGGCAGCCAAGCACTGAAAACACCGGGCTTGCCGGGAACACATCCGACGCGATAGTTGGAGTACACTGCCAAACACCCCTTCTGTATCTGGACAAGGACCGCTGGATGCCCGATCGCAGTGCCCACAACGGACCCACAGACGCGGCCGGCGATCTGGCCGATAGTCTGCAGGCCCTGCTGCGGACGCTGCCGGACCAGGGTTCGTACCACCTGCGGCATCTGGCAGCACTGGCCTGTTCCCTCAAGGGCGCCGCTCTGGGGGCCCGCGAATTCGCCGTGGCGCCGCGCGACCGGCGCTTCGAGCATCCGGACTGGCAGGCCCATCCCCTTATGCGCCGGGCCCTGCAAGCCTGGCTCGCGTGCGGCCTGCACTACCAGCAGTGGCTAGGGGAACTGGCGATCGCCGAATCGGACCGCGCCCGACTGCTGCAGTGGGGCGAGATGCTCCATGCCACATTCGCTCCGAGCAACCTGCCGATCAATCCCGACTTTCTCGACCGCGTGCGTCAGACCCGGGGCGCCAGCCTGTGCCAGGGCACCCGCAATCTGACCACCGACCTGGTTCTCGACCGCCCCCTTGCACCCCTGTGCGCCGACACGGCTTTTCTGGTCGGCCGGGACCTCGCCGCCACGCCCGGGCAGGTGGTGCTGCGCGAACCCTTATACGAGCTTATCCAGTACCGACCGACCACCCCCCAGGTGCACGCGCGGCCGCTGCTGATGGTTCCGCCCCCGCTCAACCGCTTCTATCTGCTGGATCTGACCGAACCTACCAGCCTGGTCAGACATGCCCTGGATGCGGGTTTTCAGGTGTTCATGATCAGTTGGCGCAACCCCCAGGCCGAGCACCAGGAGTGGGGCTTCAACCGCTACGTGGGCGCCTGCGACCAGGCGCTGGACAGCGTCAGCCAACTGACCGGCGGGGCTCCGGTGAACCTGCTCGGCGTCTGCGCCGGCGGAGTACTGGCGCTGCTGCTGCAGGGGGTATTGCAGCGCCGGGGCCAGGCAGGCCGGATCTGCAGCGCCAGCTATCTGGTCACCCCGATCGATGGGCGCCTGGATACCGGGCTGGTGCGGCTGCTCGGCCCTGCGGCGAGGCAGCAGTTGCGCAGCAAGTTATGGCGTCACGGATACCTGCCCGCTGCGGATCTCGCCCGGGCGTTTTCCTGGCAACGGCCGGCTGAATTCGTCTGGCCCCAGGCGCTTGATCGCTATGCCCTGGGACGCGATCCGCAGCCGCGCAACGTGCTGGCCTGGAGCCAGGACTGCACCCGCCTGCCCGCGCGACTAGTGGAAGATCTGCTGGATTTTTTCGAACGCGATCCCTTTGCCAGACCGGGTAGCCTGATCGTCCAGGGCCAACCCATTGATCTGAGCGCGATCACCACGCCAAGCTGGCACCTGGGCGCCCGCCACGACCATATCGTGCCCTGCGCCAACAGCTTCCCGGCGCGGCGCATGGGCGGCGAGGTAACCTTCGTGCAGAGCCACAGTGGCCATATCCAGAGCCTGGTCAATCCAGCAGATCATCCCGACGCGTGGTTCCGCGCCGGCCCGCTGACCCATGATCGGCTGTCCGACTGGCTTGACCACCATCCCGTCAGCCCGGGCAGCTGGCGAACCGACTGGAGCGCCTGGCTCAAGCCCCATGCCGGCGCCCTGTCCGCCGCACCCAGCGAACTCGGCAATGCCAACTACCCGCCCCTGGAGGCCGCCCCGGGGCGTTATGTATTGCAGTCATGAGGAGTATCGATGAAAACGCGTGACCGGATTCTGCTATGCGCCCTGGAGCTGTTCAACGAACATGGCGAGCCCAACGTCACCACCCTGGATATTGCCAACGAACTGGATATCAGTCCCGGCAATCTCTACTACCACTTTCGCGGCAAGGAGGCCTTGCTGGAGGACCTGCTGGCCGACTTCATGGCCAAGACCTACGATCTGCTGCACCTTGAGGCGCAGATTGAAACACTTGAGGCAGAAGACTACTGGCTGTTTCTGCATCTGCTGTTCGAGGCCATTGTGGCTGACCGCTTCCTGTTTCAGGATCTGTCCAATCTCATGGGCCGCTACCCCTTTATCGCCAAAAGCATGCGCCAGTGGATCGAGGCTCTGCGCAAGATCCTGCGCACCCTGCTGCTGGCACTTCGCGAACAGGAGCGGCTGTGCTGTGATGATCGCGCCCTGGAACGCTTGCTCGACGCGCTCTGCCAGACCGTACTGTTCTGGCTTGATTACCAGCGTATCAGCCAAGGCGAGGGCGACCAGCCCACCGAAGCGGTACAACAGGTGCTGGGCCTGCTGCTCCCCTACCTGGATCCGGATACCCGCGACTGGATGAGCAACCTGATCGAGCGCTACGACTGATACGGCTGGAGCTGCCGTCCCTGCATGCAAAAAGCCCGGCCAATGGCCGGGCTTTGTCTGGGCGCACGGATCGATGACTACGCCTTTTTCAGTGACTTCGAAACCTCATCAAGCTTGGCGTTCAGCGCTTCGATCTCGTTGCCCTTGGGAATGCCAAAACGACTGAGAAAATCGGCGCGGCGTTCTTCAAGGTTTTTTGACACCTGCTGAAAACGTCCGCCGGTCAGGTCCTCAAAGCGTGATTTCAGCTCGGCCAGTTTCTCGTTGGCGTTCTCTGCCTGCTCGGAGAACAGCTCCTTGCCCTGTTTCTCCAGCACTTCACCTTCGGCGACCAGCGTCTTGAAGTAGTCCATGCTGTCCTTGCCCGCCTTGGCATAGACACCCAGACCGGCCAGCCAGAACTGACGTGTCTGCGTCTTCATGGTTTCCGTGACCTCGTTGAAAAGCTGCACGCCCGATTCCAATACTGTGTCTGTTTTTGCATTAGCCATGATCGTTACTCCCTGCTTGAAAGAAATATTCAGGTGCTGTGAAACTGCATCCTCAAAAACAGACTACTTGGTCATTTTAGAAAAAACATACTAAAAGCGGTTTTATGCGCAATAAAAAACCCGATCGACTCGCGTCGATCGGGTTCGCTATACCACCAACGATCAGCTGTTGGCTGGCTTGTCCGCAGGGGCTGCCGGGCTAGTGGCTGCCGGAGCCGCCGGAGCGGTTGCTGCAGTCTTGCCGGGAGCAGCCTGGGGCTTGGCCGCCGTACGCGAGCGTGGTGCCGCTTTCGGCTTGGCTGGCGCCTTGGGCTTGGCTGCTGCCTTGCTGGCAACGGGAGCCTTGGCCGGCGCGCTGGCTGCTGCAGGTTTCGCTGCAGGTTTGGCGGCCGCCTTCGGCTTGGCTGCTGCACGGGCCGCAGGCTTGGGCGCGGCTTTCGGCGCAACCTTGGCTGGCGCCTTGGCGCTGTTCATCTGACTGATCAACTTGGCCAGCTCGTCGACCTTGGCATTGAGCGCCTTGACCTCATCACGAGAAGGCACTCCCAGGCGGGAAACAGCACTGTTCAAGCGCTTGTCAAAGGCCGCTTCAAGCTCTTCCCAGCGACCTGTCACCTTGCCCCGGGCCTTGTCGACCTTGGACTTGGTTGCATCGACTGAGTCCTTCTTGCCCTTGCTCGCCTTGCCCTTGACGGACTCGACCTGCTTGTCGATCTCGGCCTTGGCTGCCTTCTCGGCCTGTTCACCGTCCTTGATCAGCGTATCGAAGAGCTTGGCGCCCTCCTTGCCAACCTTGGCATAAGCGCCCAGTCCAGCCAGCCAGATCTGGCGCGAATAGTTTTCTATGTCGCTGACCCAGCCCGTGTCCTTGTCCTGCTTTTTCTTGCCCGCCATGGAGTGACTCCTCTGTGACTTACTTGCTTTCCATCGACTTGATTGCAGCCTTCAGATCATCCAGCTTAGCAGACAGCTGGTCAACGTCCTTCTTGCTGGGAATACCCATGCGGCTCAGAGCAGAAGCAACGCGTTCGTCGAATACTTCCTCGACCTTGTTCAGGCTGCTGCCAGTGCGGGTCTGGAAGCGCTCACGGATGCTTTCGACCTTGCTGTTGACTCGGCTGGTAGCCGACTCGACCTGGCTGGAGACCAGCTCCTTGCCCTGCTTCTCGACTGCTTCGCCTTCGCTTACCAGTTTCTTGAAGTAGTCAGCACCTTCCTTGCCGGCCTTGGCATAGGCACCCAGGCCTGCCAACCAGATCTGGTGTGCGTAGGTCTTCATGTCAGCGGTAACTGAAGCGGTGTTTTCTTCGACTTTCTTGGCGGTAGATTTGGCCATGGTAGTAGCTCCTCAAATGGATCAAAAGTGGACCGGTTGTCGATCCTTGAAAGCCACGTTACCGATCGGAATTAGAAAACACATACTAAAAGCACAATCAGGCAAGATATTTATCCAGCGCCTTGTCGATCTCGCCCTTGACCATGCCCGCCATGGGCGTGAGCATCAATCCCAGTTTGACGGTCACCCGGATCGTATCCTCCCTGACCTCGATGCAACCGTCTGCGCCGCTGCGCTTGAAGTTCAGATCGTCACCTTCCCAGCTGCATTTGGCGTCCAGCTTCTGTGCCAGCTTGTCTGCCAGCTTCTGCGCACGTACGCGCGCTTCTTCCTTGCCCAGATTGTGCTCGCGGGTGACATCGACAGTAGCCATGGCAGATCTCTCTTGTTGGTTTGAGTGCACATAGCATGCCCCAAAGCCCGGCCAGCGTCATCCCGGACGTGCGACAGGCTGTCCGCCTGAAAAGCCCCGCTCAGACCGAAAAAGTGGTTAGAATGAGGGCTGATTTGCCAGGCAGACGAGCCCATGACAGACGAGCACAAGACAGACCGCACCACGCACTTCGGCTATCAGACGGTCGATGAATCGGAAAAGGCCGCGCGGGTCGCCGACGTATTTCATTCCGTGGCGGCGCGCTATGACCTGATGAACGATCTCATGTCGGGCGGCATCCACCGGCTGTGGAAGCGTTTCACCATAGAACTCTCCGGCGTGCGGCCGGGAAATCGGGTACTGGACATTGCCGGCGGCACGGGCGATCTGGCGCGGAAATTCTCCAAGCTCGTGGGCCCACAGGGTGAAGTGGTCCTGGCCGATATCAACGAGTCCATGCTCAAGGTGGGCCGTGATCGCCTGCTGGACCAGGGTGTGGCCGGCAACGTGCGCTTCGTACAAGCTGATGCCGAGGCGCTCCCCTTCCCGGACAACCATTTCGATTGCATCACCATCGCTTTCGGCCTGCGTAACGTGACCCACAAGGACCGGGCGATCGCCTCCATGTTACGGGTACTCAAGCCCGGCGGGCGTCTGCTCGTTCTCGAGTTCTCCAAGCCCGGCAACAAGCTGCTGTCCAAGGCCTATGACCAGTATTCCTTCACCCTGCTGCCGTTGATGGGCAAGCTGGTGACCAATGATTCGGAAAGCTACCGCTACCTGGCGGAGTCGATCCGCATGCATCCGGACCAGGAAACCCTCAAGGCCATGATGGAGGAAGCAGGCTTTGCCCGTGTCACCTATCACAACATGACCGGTGGTGTGGTGGCGCTGCACCGGGGTATCAAACCCTGATGTTGACGGGCGCCATGCTCGCCGCCGCCGAGCGCAGCCTGAAGCTGGCCCTCGATCGCGATCCACTCACCGCCAGGCGGCTCGCTGCGCTGGAAGGCAGGACGATTCTGGTACAGGGTCGGGATCCGGCATGGCAGCTCTTCCTGCAACCGGGCGCCGAGGGCATCCGCCTTGCCGCCGAGAGCACGGTCGAACCCGACTGCACCCTGAGCGCACCCAGCGCGCTGCTCGCGAAGTTGCTGGTCAGCAACCAGCGCCAGCGGTTGTTGCAGGACCCGCAGTTGCAGCTCAGCGGTGACACGCAGGTGCTGGTGAGTCTGCAGAACGCCATGGGCGACCTGCGGCTGGACGGCGAAGCCGAACTGGCGCGCTGGATCGGCCCGGTGGCCGCCCACACTATCGGCACGCTGGCACGCAGTGGCTGGCAATGGGGTGGCGAGGCCCGGCAGAGTCTGGAGCGTAGCCTGGGCGAATACCTGACCGAAGAGAGTGGCCAGTTGGTGGGCAATGCCGAGGCCCGGGTCCTTGCCGACCAGCTCTACCACATGCGCCTGGATCTGGATCGCCTGGAAGCCCGGGTACAGCAGCTGAGCACCCACGACCTGGAAGCGGAACCCCCTGAAGAATGAACTCCATTGCCCTGCTGCGCCTGTTTCGCATTCTGCGTATTTTTACCCGCTACCGACTGGACCAGTTGCTGCTGGCCTTTCCCCTGCCCTGGTTCGCCCGCCTGCTGCTGCGACTGGGCCCATGGCGCCTGCGCTCGGCGCCCCGTGACCTGAGCCGCGGGGCGCGCCTGCGCCTGGCCTGCGAGGATCTGGGGCCGGTGTTCGTCAAGTTCGGGCAGATACTGTCCACGCGCCGGGATCTGCTGGCCGATGACATCGCCCTGGAGCTCGCCCGGCTGCAGGACAAGGTCCCGCCCTTCCCGGCTGAGCGCGCCCGTCAACGCATTGAAGAACAACTCGGGCAGTCGATCGACTCGGTGTTCAGCAGCTTCAGCGACGAACCCCTGGCGTCGGCGTCGGTAGCACAGGTGCATGCCGCACGGCTGCATGACGGCAGCGAGGTGGTCGTCAAGGTGATCCGCCCCGGTATTGGCCAGATCATCCACCAGGACATGCAATGGCTGTTCCTGGCCGCCAGGCTGTTGCAACGGGTCTGGGTGGAGGGCCGCCGTCTTCGTCCGGTCGAGGTCGTCAGCGACTATCAGAACACCATCTTCGACGAGCTGGACCTGTACCGGGAGGCGGCCAACGCCTCCCAGCTACGCCGCAATTTCGAAGACTCTCCGCTGCTGTATATCCCCAAAATCTACTGGGACTGGAGCCGGCACAAGGTTCTGGTCATGGAGCGTATCAACGGCTTGCCGGTCACCGACATGGCCGGCCTGCTGGAGCAACGCACCGACATGAAAAAGCTGGCCGAGCGCGGCGTCGAGATCTTTTTTACCCAGGTGTTCCGCGACAGCTTTTTCCACGCCGACATGCATCCCGGCAATATCTTCGTCTCGCGCAGCCATCCCTGGGAGCCGCAATATCTGGCCGTGGATTTCGGCATCGTGGGCAGCCTGACCCCCGAGGACCAGAACTACCTGGCGCGCAACCTGATGGCGTTCTTCAAGCGTGATTACCGTCAGGTGGCACAATTGCACATCGACTCCGGGTGGGTCCCGGCCCATACCCGGGTAAACGAATTCGAAGCAGCCATCCGTAGCGTCTGTGAGCCGATCTTCGAACGCCCGCTCAAGGACATCTCCTTTGGCCAGCTGCTACTGCGCCTGTTCCAGACGGCGCGGCGGTTCAACATGGAAGTACAGCCGCAACTCGTTCTACTGCAAAAGACCCTGCTGAACATCGAGGGGCTAGGACGCCAGCTGTATCCCGAGCTGGACCTCTGGACCACCGGCCAGCCATACCTGGAACGCTGGATGCGCGAGCGCGCCATGCCGGCCCATCAGTTGCGCCACTGGCAGCACCAGCTGGAGCAGGTACCGGCCCTGCTGCACAGCGCCCGCCACGCGCTGAACAACCTGCCCGAGCGCCAGCCCCCGCTGGTTATCCGCTCGGGCAATACCGGGCTGCGCGTGGTCGGCCTCCTGCTGGTCCTGCTCGGAGCGAGCCAACTGGGCGGCGATCCGGGCGTGTGGACCGAGGCGGAACCGACCAGCTGGCTGTTGCTGGCCCTGGGCGGATGGCTGATCCTGCGTCGCGCCTGAGATACATTCCACTGGCGGAACCCGCCCGATAACTGGCACACTTCCAGGCATGACTGAGATGAAACAAAGCACTGACTGGCTCGATTGCGTGAAATGGGGTGCCGATGGCCTGATCCCGGCAATCGCGCAGGATATTCACACCCAGCGCGTATTGATGGTGGCCTGGATGAACCGCGAAGCGCTGCAACTCACTGCCACCGAAGGCCGGGGCATCTACTGGTCGCGCTCGCGCCAGAAGCTCTGGCGCAAGGGCGAGGAGTCCGGCCACGTCCAAGTGCTGCACGAGCTGCGCCTGGATTGCGATGCCGACGTGGTTATCCTGATGGTCGAACAGATCGGCGGCATGGCCTGTCACACGGGCAGAGAGAGCTGCTTTTACCGTGTCCTGCGTGACGGTGAGTGGCAGGCCGTTGACCCGGTCCTCAAGGATCCCGAACAGATTTATGAGCACAAGCATGAATGACACCCTGAGCCGCCTGGCTGCGGTCCTGGAGCAGCGCAAACAGGCCAGTGCCGGCGAATCCTACGTCGCCAGCCTGCATGCCAAGGGGCTGAACAAGATTCTCGAGAAGGTCGGCGAGGAATGTACCGAAACGCTGCTCGCCGCCAAGGATTGCGAGCACCGCGAGGACAAATCCGAACTGATCGGGGAAACCGCTGACCTGTGGTTTCACAGCATGGTCATGCTCAGTCATCTGGGTCTTGGCCCCGACGACATACTCAATGAACTGGAACGACGCTTCAATCTGTCGGGCCTGACCGAAAAGGCATCTCGCCAACTGAAATAGGGCTCCGCCCTGGAGGTTTGCAATGGGTTTTGGTGGCATCAGCATATGGCAACTGGCGATCGTCCTGGTGATCGTGATTCTGCTTTTCGGCACCAAACGCCTGAAGGGCGTTGGCAGCGATCTGGGTGAAGCGATCAAGGGCTTTCGCAAGTCGGTCAACACCGAAGACGAGAAGCCCTCGGTGCAGGACAGGACCAGTGGCGAGACCCACGACGTCGAGCCCGAGCGCAAGAAGCAGGAAACACGGTCCGGAGACTGATCGTCCATGTTCGACGTCGGATTCTTCGAGCTGTTGCTCATCGGCATCATCGCCCTGCTGGTACTCGGCCCTGAACGCTTGCCCGGCGCCGTGCGCATGGTCGGGCTGACCATCGGCCGGATCAAGCGCGGCTTTGCCGATGTGAAGTCGCAGGTGGAGCGCGAAATAGGTGCGGACGAGATTCGTCAGCAATTGCACAACGAGCGGGTCATGAGCAATCTGGAAAAGCAGGCCAAGCAGGCCGAGCCGCCGGCGTCCAACGTCAAGAGCAACCGTCATCCAGCTGTCACGGAAACCGATCAGACTGCATCTCCAGTAACGGCGTCCAGCCAGACCACCGACTCTCAAGATGCAGACCCCAGTGCCGCCACCCAGCAAGCTCCCCGCAATGACGGATAAACGCTCCCCGAGCCAGCTCGCAGAAGACATGCCCCTGGTCGCCCACCTGACCGAGCTGCGCTCGCGGCTGCTGCGTATCGTGGTGATCTGGCTGCTGATCTTTGCCGGCCTGTTCTATTTTGCCAACGACCTGTACACCTTCATTTCCGAGCCCCTGCGCGTCTTCCTGCCCGAAGGCACCAGCATGATCGCCACGGATGTGGCCTCGCCCTTCCTGACGCCCTTCAAGCTGGCCCTGGTCAGCGCGCTGTTCCTGGCCATGCCCTTTATTCTGCACCAGCTCTGGAGCTTCATTGCCCCGGGCCTGTACAAGCACGAAAAACGCCTGGCCATTCCGCTGCTCGCCTCGAGTATCGTGCTGTTCTACTCCGGCATGGCGTTCGCCTATTTCGTGGTCTTCCCCCTGGTGTTCGGCTTTTTCACCAGTACCGCACCGGCGGGCGTGGCGGTAATGACCGACATCAACAAGTACCTGGATTTCGTGCTGACGCTATTCATGGCATTCGGTCTGTCCTTCGAGATTCCGATTGCCACCATCCTGCTGGTGCTGGCCGGCGTGGTCGACGTGGCCAAGCTGAAGGAGATCAGGCCATACGTGGTCGTGGGCTGCTTCGTTATCGGCATGGTCCTGACCCCGCCGGACGTCATTTCCCAGGCGCTGCTGGCCATTCCCATGTGGCTGCTCTACGAACTGGGCATCCTGTTCAGCATGCTGATCAAGAAGCGCAAACTGGCCGAGCAGCCACCGGAAGATCAGCCCGAAGCATGAACCTGGTTCTGCTACGCGACGACGACTTTCCCGCGCTGGACCCGACCGGTGACCGTATTACCCTGCGCGGTCGACGTCTGCAGCAGCTGCGCCAGGTGCTCAACGCTCAGGTGGGCGACACCCTCAAGGTAGGTCTGCTCAATGGCCTGATGGGCGAGGGCACCATCCTCGCGATCAACGAGGAGCTGGCCGAGCTCCAGGTGAGCTTCAGTCAGCCGCCACCGGCCAAGCTGCCGTTGACCCTGATACTGGCCATGCCCCGGCCCAAGATGTTCCGCCGGATCCTCCAGCACTGCGCCACCCTCGGCGTACCCGAGATCATCCTGCTCAACAGCTACCGCGTGGAGAAGAGCTTCTGGCAGACGCCCTTTCTGCAGCCCGCGCAGGTTGAGGACAATCTGCTGCTCGGACTTGAGCAGGCGCGCGATACCGTGATGCCGAGGGTGCGGATCGAGAAACGCTTCAAGCCCTTCGTAGAAGATGATCTGCCAACCATCGCGGCCGGCTCGCTTGGACTGGTTGCGCATCCCGGCGATTACCCTGCCTGTCCGAGACAGGTCAGCCAGAACGTCACGCTGGCCATCGGACCGGAGGGCGGCTGGATTCCCTACGAGCTGGAGAAACTGGCAGAGGCCGGGCTGCAGCCGGTGCAGATGGGCGATCGGATACTGCGCGTGGAGACGGCGGTCACAGCGTTGATCGGGCGTCTGTTCTGAATCGGCTCCCGGGGCTAGCGCTCCACTGACCGCGCCGGCAACACCCCTGCATCTGCCCAGCCCGCCCCGAGCCGGACTTCCACATCCCGGGCACCCACCCGCTCGCCGCACTCGGAGCAGACGGTGACCGGCTCCATGACCTTGCCGCAGCCCTTGTGCACATGCACCACCGGGGCGCCGCGCTGGTCCGCCATATGACGGTCACCCCAGGCGACCAGGGCAAGAATGGCCGGGTGCAGCTCCAGACCCTTTTCCGTCAATCGATACTCCTCACGCAGGGGCCTTTGCTGGTAGGCCACCCTGGTCAGCACGCCGTACTCCACGAGCTTTTTCAGCCGGGCCGCGAGCAGATGCCGGGTCACGCCCAGACGCCGCTCGAACTCGTCGAAACGCCGGACACCCAGAAAGCAGTCGCGCAGGATCAGCAAGGTCCACTTGTCGCCAATCACGGCCAACGTACGCGCCATGGAACAGGGCTGCTGGTCCAGTTCTTCCCATCGCATGGGTATTCCTCCAGGACAATAAGGGCACAGAATAGCTTGACAGGTTCCAAAATGAAACTGACCATAGCCAAAGTTCCAAAAAAGAACCTTAGAGGCGTTTCAAGAGAGGAACCACCATGTCCAGACCCCCTGTTGCCGTTGTCATTGGCGCCGGCGATGCCACCGGCGGTGCGGTTGCACGGCGCTTCGCCCGCGAAGGTTTCACCCTGTGCGTGACCCGCCGCAATGCCGACTCGCTCTCCCCGCTGGTGGATGCGATCCGCGCCGAGGGCGCAGAGGCTTATCCGTTCGGTTGCGATGCGCGCGACGAAGAGCGGGTGATCGAGCTGTTCAATCACATCGAGAGCACTATTGGCGAGATCGAGGTGGTGGTGTTCAATATCGGCGCCAATGTGCGCTTCTCGATTACCGAAACCACCGGGCGCGTCTACCGCAAGGTCTGGGAGATGGCCGCGCTGGCCGGCTTTCTTGCCGGGCGCGAGGCGGCCAGGGTGATGCTGCCGCGCAATCGCGGCACCATCATCCTTACCGGGGCAACCGCTTCCTTGCGTGGCAGCAGCGGATTTGCCGCCTTCGCCAGCGCCAAGTTCGCGCTGCGGGCCCTGGCCCAGAGCATGGCGCGGGAACTGGGCCCGCAGGGCATTCATGTCGCCCATCCGATCATTGACGGCGCTATCGATACGGCGTTCATCCGCGACACCTTTCCCGAACGCTATGCACTCAAGGACGAAGACGGCATCTTGAATCCGGAACATATTGCCGAGCAGTATTGGCAACTGCACTGCCAACCGCGCGACGCCTGGACCCACGAACTGGATCTGCGGCCCTGGATGGAAACCTTTTGACCAACAGCCTGGAGCAACCCACACCATGAGCAAACAGATCGAGTTCTTCTTCGACGTCGGCAGCCCGGCCACCTATCTGGCCTGGACCCAGCTTCCGGCGCTGGCAGCGCGCCACGCTGCCGACCTGGTGTACCGTCCCATGCTACTGGGCGGCGTATTTCAGGCCACCGGCAACCAGTCCCCTGCGACCATTGCCGCCAAGGGTGCCTACACCCGTGACGACTTTCAGCGCTTCGCACGGCGCTACGGCGTGACCCTGAATCACAATCCGTATTTCCCGATCAACACCCTGCAGCTGATGCGCGGGGCCGAGGCGTTGCATGGAACAGACCAGTTTGATGTCTATCTCGGCGCCGTTTTCCAGGCGATATGGGTCGATGAGCAGGACATGAACCAGCCAGACGTGGTTGGACGGGTGCTTGCCGCCGCTGGCCTCGACCCCGCGGCCCTGATGGAGCAACTGGGCGACCCCGAGGTCAAGCAGCGGCTGAAAGAGACCACCGAAGAAGCAGTGCGCCGTGGCGTATTCGGGGCGCCGACGATGTTTGTCGATGGGGAGATGTTTTTTGGTCAGGATCGACTGCAGTTCGTGGAAGAAAAACTCGCCGCTTGCCACTAGATCTCGAGCAGAAAGGTCACCGGGCCGTCGTTGACCAGGTGCACCTGCATGTCAGCACCGAAGCGCCCACTTGCCACCCGGGAGTGAAGCGCGCCGGCACGCTGGAGCAAGTGGTCGTAAAGCGCCGCTGCCTGTTCGGGAGCGGCCGCGGTAGAAAACCCCGGCCGCAGACCCTTGCGCGTATCGGCTGCCAGGGTGAACTGCGAGACCAGCAGCAGACCACCGTCGATATCGCGCAGCGACAGATTCATGCGGCCGGCAGGATCATTGAATACCCGGTAATCAAGCAACCGCTTCAACAGCTTGTCCGCCTTGGCCTCGTCATCACCCGGCTCGACACCGACCAGCACCAGCAGGCCCTGGTCGATCGCACCGACGGTCTCACCGGCCACCTCGACATGCGCTGACCGTACTCTCTGCAGCAAAGCTCTCACCGGTTATTCGACCCGTGGCGCCAGCCCCAGCAATTGCCGTGACATCGTCTCGCTGGCTCTGACCAATGCATCGGCAATGCCGGTTTCGGAGGCGGCATGGCCGGCGTCACGGATAATCTGCAACTCACTGCCAGGCCACTTGTGATGGAGGCTGTAAGCGTTGTCCAGCGGGCAAACCATATCGTAGCGGCCGTGCACGATAATGCCGGGGATATGCTCGATACGGTGCATGTTCTGCAAAAGCTGGTCCGGCGCCAGGAAGCTGTGGTTGACGAAGTAATGGCATTCGATACGCGCAATCGCGTAGGCCCGTCGGGCGTCACTGAAGCGGTCCACGACCTGGGGGCTGGGCCTCAGCGTCGCGCACCGGCCCTCCCAGAGTGACCAGGCCTTGGCCGCGTGCATGCGACAGATCTCATCGTCGCCAGTCAGCCTGCGATAATAGGCGCCGACCATGTCGCCACGCTCGGCCTCCGGAATCATAGAAACGTAATCTTCCCAATAATCCGGGAAGATGTGGCTGGCGCCCTTCTGGTAGAACCATTGGATATCCTGATCCCGACACAGGAAGATGCCGCGCAGGATCATGCCCATGACCCGCTCCGGATGGGCCTGGGCATAGGCAAGCGCCAGCGTGGACCCCCAGGAGCCGCCGAACAGGACCCAGCGCTCGATACCCAGGTGCTCGCGCAGCACCTCCAGGTCAGCGATCAGATGCTGGGTGGTGTTGTTTTCCAGGCTGGCATGGGGGGTGGAGCGTCCCGAGCCACGCTGGTCGAAGGTGATAATGCGATAGACCGAGGGATCGAAAAACCGCCTGCTCAGACTGTCGCAACCGGCACCGGGGCCGCCGTGGATAAACACCACGGGCAATCCCTCGCTCTGCTGCCCGCTCTCGTCGGCATAGAGCACGTGGGGGGCTTGCACCGGTACTTCATGACGAGCGTACGGTTTTATCTCGGGGTACAACAGCTGCATGATGACGGCTCCTGGCCTTGATGGCAGCCCCTGCGGGCTGGTTCCTCGGTAAAGCATGGCAGAGCCACTGCAGTGGCTCTGCCCCCCAACATTACTGACCGCCTATCGATCTGTCACCCGGTTCAGACGCCAAAGGGCTTCACGCCGATCAACACACCGTGCAGCCAGAGGGCGAATGCCATCCAGAATACGAGACCGAGTACCACGGCTATCGCATCCCGGCTGACGCGGCCGACCGGATAAACCACGGCGGCCATGCGGTCACGCCGGCGCGAGACGATATACAGCGGCACCGCCCAGGCCAGGAAGCCACCGAACAGCAGCAGGTCGGCAAGTGTGCCATTGGCCAGCAGATGGGCTATGGCCCAGAACTTTACCCCCAGTAACATCGGGTGCCCGACCCGGGCCTTGATATGGGTATGCGGCACATAGGTCGCTACCAGCAGGACGAACGCGGGTATGGTCAGCAGAGCCGCCAGGTGACGGGTCCAGACCGGAGGAACCCACAGCCAGGTCGGATCCAGACGTGCCTGGCCGTAGCCCCAGACGATCATGATCAGTCCGGCCAGTGCCACCAGTGAATACAGGCCTTTCCATTTACCCAATCCGAGCGTGTCGATTTTCGCCGATCGCCACTGGGGCGCGAACATTCGAGTGGAGTGGACCCCGAGAAACAGCACCAGACCTATCAACAGAACCAGCATCGCAATATCCTTTTTATCGTTGGACGGCCACGTTTCGACCCGGCAATCACTATAACGGGCCGCGTCGTTCTGCGCATCAGATCAACTGTTTCCTCAGAAGCTCGAGCCCGGCTGTTGCAGAAACTCGAGCTCTGCCTGGGTTGAGGGGCGCCCCAGGATCGCGTTGCGGTGCGGGTAACGACCAAAGCGCTCGATGATATCGCGGTGCAGCAATTCGAAGCGCAGATTGTCTTCCAGCCCCGGCTGGTCGAACAGCTCAATGGCCTGACGGTGGATCTCCGCCGACTCGCTATGCATATGCGGCATGTAGAAAAAGCGGCGCTGATGAATATCCACAGCCCTGTCTACCTGAGTGCGTAAGGCCTCCTGGGCCAGCACCAGCGCCATTGCATCCTGGGCAAAGGCTTTGGGCGTATTGCGCCAGATGTTGCGCGAGAACTGGTCAAGCACCAGCACCTCGGCCAACCTGCCGGCCGGGGAATCACGCCAATGGGCCAGCTCCCCCCGCGTTGCCTGTCCGTGCACTGCGCCAAACCGCCGAGCGATGCGGCGATCGAGCTCGGTGTCGACTTTCCACCACTGGGAAGGCTCGAGTTCATCGAACCAGAATGTAATGATGTCGTCATATGCCATGATTGGTTTCTCCCTAGCCCCCAGGCCCAATGCCGTGCCCAGATTTTTCCGTCGTCACAAGACCCTGACCATCGCCTGCAGCTTAGCATTGCTGATTATTATGGGCTGGCTATTGCCGGTGACCATCGCTGATCTCTGGGAATGGGGCGCGCAGGTGTCCGGTCATCCGCTGGCAATGCTGGGCATCGTGCTGCTCATGGCCACGCTGATGAGCTTCGGTCTGGCCGGCAGCCTGTGCTTCTGGGTCATCGCGCCGTTTCATCCACCCTGGTTGAGCGTATGCATGCTCCTGGCGGGCAGCCTGGCCGGCGCCGTAGGCGCCTATCGGCTGGGACGGGGGCTGGGCAACAACTGGCGGGCGGGCAAGGTATCCCGCCAGGTCCTGCGCTTGTTGGCCAGGCGCAGCGATGTGCTGACCCAGTGCGCGTTACGCATCATGCCTGGCGTGCCCCATGCTCTGGTCAACCTGGCCGCCGGCGTATTGCACCTGCCGCTACTGGCATTCATCAGCGCCGCAGCGGTTGGCCTGAGCATCAAGTGGACGGCCTACTCCCATGCGGTACACGGCATGGTGTCCGCTTCCCGGGCAGAGGAGGCGCTCGCCCTGGACGCCGTGGCCCCCTTGCTGGTGGTAGGCGTGCTATTGGTGCTGGGCGGCGCCTCGCAACGGGTGTGGATGCGTCGACTGGAGCGCACGGACCAGGCAGATCATGACGAAGGCGACAAGGATGCCAGCTGAACTCATTCACTGGACTCGTGGGTAGGCCATGCCTCTGGAGCACTGTCCTACGGTGCGCTGGACTCTGCAACTGGAGGAGCGCAGCGCCTTGCAGCGTGGCCGCATAAGGGAAAAACGGGAAAGATTACTCGGCCCCGCATTTCGAATAAGTGGTGCTAATTTCTGGGGGAAGGTCAAATGGTGCGGAAAGTTCGGCAGCACCATGCGGTCCATCCTGAGCGTCTGCCATCGCGTTGGAGATAAAACTGTCATCTTTCCGAATTATCTCTCGCCTGCCACCCTTCAGTCATTCGCGGGTTTTTCCGGAAAGAAGATGCTCTTACCAGCACATTCAGCCAACCCAGATCTATTGACTGGCAGTCGCACACGCTCAACCTTCCCGTTGAAGCTCTGCAGCTGGGAAACGGTTAGCGCGCAGTAATTTTCGATCATGGTGAACACAGCTTCGTACTCAGCATGCGCCTGCGGTACCAACGCAAAACCTATCCCACATACTGAACCACCCGAATTGGACATGGTATTCGCTTGCAGCATGACTTCATGCCCAGCTCTCAAACCAATCTCAATATAATTTTTTGCATTTTTCGGCGGAGGCACAGCCATATCGACACGCCGTTTAGTGTCCACTGCCATCCAGTTATTGAGTAATCCGGTTGTTTTTCCACTGCAATTCTGAGCATCAAAATAATTAAATGTCGAGTTACTCAAGTCCGAAATCAAACGTATTTTCGCCACATCAGAGCCAACAGGATCTTGATAACCTCCAGTAGCACAGCCTGCCAACAGGGCAAAAATAAAGCTCACCGAGAATAGTCTTTTAGCTGAGCCATGCATAAAAAATATAAATTTCATACTAACCCTCCGTAGTTATAGATAAAAAGCGGTAAAGTTAAAACTAGTACTCATCTGACCCCATCACCCGCCCGAATTGCATCAATGGCCAAAGTTTAAGCTAACGCACCACCCAGGCGTCGCACTTGAAAATGGGGACATGTTGATTTTTCGGTCAGATCGCGGTGAAAGACGTCCTCTCAAGCAAACACACCTGCCGGCTATGCCCTCGCTGCACAATGTGGTGTGGTTAGTTCGGCAATACCACTCGACCCATCCTGGGCATCTACAACCTCCTTAAAATCAACCTGTCCCCCTTTTTCAATTCTCTGCAATTTCCTATATTTTACAAGGCGCGATCGTTACACTCCCGAAGAATAAAATAATCCAGCCAATCAGGGGTCTTACCAGAAACACGAATGAACACATGAAAGGTATCACAATTATAGCGGTTCAAAGATTTAGTAATGTCGTAGCATTTTTCGCTCATTAGCGCAGCAAACTTTTTTGGCTCTGCGCCTCTTAGTCCGTTAAGACGGGGATCTAAAATCAGGCGATGGCACATCATTGTGGCTACAATATCCGATTCTGGCGAAATTTCCGATATTAACTCCATCGAAAGAGCATGCCGGCCCAACTCGGCATGAATGATTGCGATTTCATCTTGCGTGCTTGAGTCTTTACTCGACCCCACAGTCAGTGCAATAATCCGTTGCTCCAGTAGCTGATCATATTCTTTTGAACCAGCTTCTATTCTTTTAGACAAGGCAAGAAGCGCTACATCATAGGGTATTGACACATTATATTTGAGCTCAGCTTTAAGGAATCCCTCTTGGGCAATACGCGCTGCCTTGCGCAGCAAATCGGTTGAGTACTGGGTTTCAACAATCTGAGCAGCCGCTATATATCCGTAAGCAGCACGAATATATTTTAACCCTTCTGATTCATCGTCCTCGCTCATCTCCTGACTAATATATGCATTTATTAGCGAATCCCCAACAGGATTAGCAGTAGCGTTTAGCTGACCGTCCATTATTCGCGCAACCCCTTCTTTCAATATTGCTGTATGAAAGAAACGACCATTGGTCATTGCCTTGCGATAGTACTCCATTCCTTCAATGGTATTAGTCACAAATGCAGCCTTGCATGAATTTTCAACTAAAGACTTTGTCCATGTCAATTGGTCAACTGAATTATAAAGCGCATAATCGGTATACTCTGGATTCAGCTTCAGATCACTCAAATATCCATAGACAGCCAGACTTTGGTAGTCAGCGCAGCCTTGCTCCAATCGTTGTAGTTGCGTCTCAACATCAAATTTATTTTTGCCATCACTGGCTTGTGACACCAAGGAAATCAGACATAACAGAAAGAAACTCATTATCTGCGCAAGCTTAATTTGCAACACTTTTTGGTATGCCAGCATAGAATTGGTGACCATAAAATCCCTCCTTGCAATAAATCGAGGTCAGTTTTAACTGAACCCGATTACCATCTGGCTGGGATGAGCGATGTGTATCGGCAGCAAGCCATTTTAAAGAGTGCTTATAAATGAGCTAGCTTAGTCCATGCTCTTTACTGGGACCCACCTTGGCATCGATAACCATCGTAGAAGCCAGCGCATCACCCAAGCGTCGCCTGCAGAAAAGCGCAAAAATAATCTCTAGCGGCAATAAAACCATCAATACTAGATTACGTAGCACCGACTGCCACATTCTGCAGTCCTGATAAGTCACCGCATCAATAACAGCCAAACCAAGCAGGCGCTTTCCGATGCTCTGTCCATTTGGCAAAGAGTCCTTGAACAAATAATAGGCGAGCGCCAATCCAACTGGAACGCTGGAGGGCATAATCATCTGGGATTCAATTGCCAATCCAATGACCTTAGGCAGCAAAGAGACCAAAACCCAACAGATCAGCACATCAATCAAGTAGGCGCTGAAACGTTTCTTGTGACCTGCAACAGGTAACGAGTTCTCCATCAATCTAATCCTCCATGATCATGTATTTTTTTACCCGCATGCCACACCATTTAGGTAGGAATCAGACGAATTAATATGTCAGCGCGGCAATCTGCTCGTCAGTCATCTCCCCAGAGTCAGATCAAGGGTTGTCTGGCTGGTCTGGGCGTTGTCCATCTGGTAGCGATGCATCGCTTCGTCACTTGAAAAATAAATCTGTCCCCTTTTTTCCAGTCGGACATCAACTGCGCAGCATTGTTGGGTCAGAAGAGCAGGAGACCTAGGAGAAAAAGCCATAACCGTTAAGTGGCTCACAATAATGACTTTATTTCACTTTGTTTGGGTGAGATTCATTTTTTAATCTGAGATGTAATTGACTATCGGTCCGGATCTACAAACCAGGTATCTGGTCCACAGCAATCGTGATCAACGCCCTCCACAATCCGGACCGAAACGCCCGGCAAAACCCGGGCGGCAGGCAGAAAAGCCTCCGGAGGGACTTCACGATCATGCTCACCAAAATACAAACGACGCTGCACATTTTTTCTCCAAGTGTGTTGGCGTGCCGGGTTGAGGGAGGCAAATAACGGTGTATAACGATGCATCGCAGCCCACAGGTCAATATCCACGGGCGTCGAGACGGCAATAACCTGATCAACTGAAACCACTCGCTCAGCCAGCAATAGAGCCAATACCCCTCCCCCTGAATGCCCTACCACTGTCAGCGAAGTAATCTGCGGCCGCAGGCGCAACCAGCTTTCAAGCCCTGTAGCCATGCTTTGCACCACAAGCTCCGAGTAGCGACCGTAGGTCCACAGTAGGGAGTCGCAGGATTGATCTGCTACCGATGTTAAATAACAGGGGCGACCCAGGTAGAGCGTCGGCCCCGGAACCTTATCCATCCATCCCAACGCCAAAAGACGCTTGGGGGTTGGATCTTCGGAAATAACCCTGCCGCCTGATCGCCAGGGCCGGCCATCGCCCTCAATGAAGACATGAGCGTGTGATCCCGGCATTACGCGCTCATAAGCCTGCAAGATGAACGGACCGCCAGCGATTGCGAGATTATCCAGACCCGATTCACGCGCCTGGGCGTCAGGACGTTCAGATGTCGAGGCACAACTGGTCAGCAGCGCGATGCTTGAGATAAGTGCAAAAAGGGCTGGTCGCAAAACGACCAGTCCTTTGACCGCGCGCTTACTCACACGCACGGCAGATATGTTGCACTGCAGGCAGCGTCAGAAATTCTGACGGAAGCGTACTTCGATAGAGTATTCATCGTAACGATCATGACCCACCAGGGTTTCTCCGCGCAACGCGATGCTGCGATCGTAATCCATGGCCTTGGTCAGACCCAGCCCAACTCGCCCATAATTGGAGGTCTGGGACGGAGTTGGGCTGTTAAAGACATTGCCCGGCGCACTGACGAACGATGAAGACACCGAGGTGCCGGAGTTCTCGAATTCATGCTCCCAGGCCAGACGCAATTCGCCTGTCAGGCTGTCTGTCACTTGATAGGCCGCCGTGAAACCCAGCTCGGAAACCAGCGAGTCGTAACTACTGTGCCCGACTCGCAATGCGGCCCCGCCCCCTTGTTCGGTAAACCCATCCACCGAGACATCCGTGTAATGCAGATAAGCAAAGGGTTCCAGAATCAGGGCACTCATCGGATAGGACTTGATTACACCGGCCGACAGATTCCAGATATCCCCCTTGGTTTTGCCTTCGACCATACCGAAACCGGTATCACGGTCGGTATCGAAATTCGCCCGGCTGAAGCCCAGATTACCTTCCAGATAAAAATCCTGACCCAGTTCATGGGAAGCATAGGCGGTTATGCCGTAGGTATCAGCCTCGGTACCGCCGCGAACACCGGAAAAATCGGAATCAGAAGTAGCATAGACGATGGCCGCACCGATCTGGGTGGCATCGCTGATGAATTTGTCGACACCAGCCACAAAAGTGTAGGTGGTGGAATCAAAACCGCTGGCCTCTGCGGTATCCTCAAAATCACCGCGGGTATAGATACCACGGATGAAATAGCCCACGTCGCCGCGATCCGCCGAGGCAGCGCCACCCCTGGCATACTGCAACTGCTCGGTCATATCGGCAGACAGGGCGATGTTGCCATTGGAGTAGTCCATCACATCGATATCGGTAGTGGCCATACCGCTGCGGCGCAAATCTGCCAGACGACCGAGTACGACCCGGCGCACGTTTCGGGCATTGGAAGCCGCAGTTTGCAGCATCTGATTGACCTGGTATTGCGTCAGTTGGCCATATTGCTGTGGGCTACTGATCTGGGAACCGATCTGCTGCAACTCCGTGTTGGTGGACCCGGCGATCGCCGCACAGATCTGGGCCGCGACTCCACTGGCAGAGCCGCAATCGATACCCACTACCGGAACCTGACCTACCGCAATATCCGCAACCAGCTTGGCCAACTCGCCACTGAGCGCTGCCAGGGCAGCTGCGTCGGTATAGACACTGCGCAGGCCGTCGATATCCATCGCGGTGCCGCCGCTGGCCAGCGCCAGTTCCGTGTAGTCCGTTTCCGTTGTGCCATCGGCCGACGCCAGTATGTAGCCCTGTACCTTGGTGATAATGCCTGAGCTGTCCTTCACATAGGCAAAACCGGTATCGGGATCGCTACCTACTACGGCAATGGCCGTATTGCCGTCCTTGTCGGTGAAGCGCTGGCTTACAACCGCATGGACCACCGTCTTGTATTGCGCAAGCTGACCCTGGATGTAGCTCTTGTCGATCTCCGTCATGCCGGTGGGCAGGTTGTTCAGATCCAGATCAAAGGAGTCATTGTCACGATCCTCGTCTGTGATCAGCATGATCGATGAGCCTGCGGTGGGACGGAACTGAAAATATCGATACAGATAGTCAATAGCCCGGTAGCCATCCTCCGTGCCACCACTGGTCCGTAGCTCAGGGGTGATCGCATCGAACTCGGCGGAGGTACCCCAAAGCGGACTAGTCCCACTGTTGAGATTGAAGTGGCGGTACAATGCACTGCCGGTTTCGCGGCCGGCTTCATTGGCGGTTGCTGATTGACCGCTGCTGGCGCCAAAACCCACCAGTCCGAACTGATTGAGGGTGACGTTCTGGTCATTGAGCAGGCTATCGAGGTTTTTTACATAAGTGCCGATGAACGCATTGTGCTCACCTGACATGGAGCCTGATTCATCGATCGCAACAACCATATCCAGCGATGATGCGGCATGCAGCGTGGTACTTGCGACAACGGTACTGATAAGAGTAGCGAGTAGGGTCGGCTTGGGGAAAGTCATGGTTTGTGCTCCGTTTCTTATGATCCGGAGCCTGTAGAGGTTCCGGAATCGTTCCTTTTCCGAAAGACCTTCAACAACAACTGACTACTTCCTACTGCCAGTGACGTCATGTCGGTAGTGCTTCCTGAATACTGTGGCGCTGCGATCTACGTCTGCATGCGGCGGAATCTGTGCGCCTGACCGGGCACCTTGAACCGTCCAATACGGGCTCTTGATCTCAAGCTGCCGGCATTTTAGCGCCATGTTGCATCGTTACAACGTCCGCACGAAATCAATCCTGAAATTGTGACTTTGCGCACATTCCTACTCGCTTTTCTGATACAAACGGACTTCGCCAATACGCCCGAGAGGCTAACTTAAGCATTATCAACCCAGGAGAAAATCGATGATCAAGGCCAGCGTGATGTACCCCAATAGCCCCAATGCCCGGTTCGACATGCAGTACTACCTGCACTCGCATATGCCGATGGTCACCAGCGCCCTGGGCACTGCCTGCCTGAAGGCTGAAGTGGAAAAAGGCGTCGCCGGCGGCACGCCGGGAGCGGAGGCCCCCTTTGTGGCCATCGCCAACCTGTACTTCGAGAGTCTGGAGAGCTTCCAGCAGGCCTTTGCACCCAACGCGAAGAAATTTGCCGAAGACATCCCCAACTACACTGATATCAACGCCCAGGTGCAGATCAGCGAGATTCAGGCGTTCGGCTAAGCGGGACGCCGCAGGCGGCAACCGTCCGGCTACCTCGCAAGATCCGAAAAACCATTCTGGTTGCCCTACCGGGACCAATGACAGGCCCCGGCAGGGAGCGACCCGACCAGGTGATCACCTCAGAGGGAACACCGGCCGACACCCGCGTTGGCCGTCACATGTGCCTTGACGGCGCCGGTAGACAGCATCGAATACCGGTAGGGCGGGTTGTAGCTGACCGCAGAACCCGCGCCAGGGCCGGCCAACAGACAATCACTTCCGCCCTGCCAGTTCACATTGTTGAACTGGTTGTTACGCGCATCCCAGAACCCTCTCTGCGGGCTGTAACAGGAAACGATGGGATTTCTGCTGTTCTCGAACACGTTGTTCTCGATACGCACACGGTTACCCATGCGGGTGTTGATGCCGCTGTCGAGAATGCGATTGAAGTAGTTGTTGTAGATATGCGTCTGACCAAAGCGCAGCAGCGGGGTGCGTGAATTGACGTTGCTGAACTGGTTGTAGGCAAAGGTCACACGCCGGTCATAGTTGCTGCTGTCGCTGTGGCCCCAGAGCGATGTCTTCCAGCTGTCGCGGAACACGTTGTAGCTCAGCGTGACCAGGCTCACATCATTCTTGCCATCGACCAGCCCGTCGTAATAGTCCTTGTCGACATTCAGTCGGTTGTAGAACGTATTGTGGTCAATCCACACATTGCGTACCGGCCGACTGCCATCAAGGTCGATGCCATCACCGCTGCCGTCACGCACATAGCGAATGGTCAGATTGCGAATAATGATATTGCTGGCGCCACGAATCATGATCCCGCGTCCATCCAGTACACCGCGGGTACCTACCCCGATGAGCGACAGATTGGCGGTGTCCTTGATATCGAAGCGGTTGACCGGCGAGTTACCGGCATTGATGGTGCCGTTGATGCGAATCACGGTGCGATGCGCGCTGTTGCGGCGCCAGGCAGACTGGTGATCCGCCAGCGCATTGGCCAGATCGTTACCGGTACGCACGGTCACCACTGACCCACCGGCGCCACCGGTGGTGCCATTACCCTGCGCGGCAAAACCAATAGGCGCTGCCAGGCAGGCAGTGGCCGGCGGTGTTGGCGTCGGCTGGGGAGCCGGGGTAGGTGTGGGACTGGGAGCCGGAGCGGGCGTCGGAGCGGGAGCCGGATTGAAGGCCAGGGCGATACCGGGAACGCCTGTCGTCAGCAGGGCCAGAGCAAGCATGCGAGGTGCAAAATGGGGCAGATTCATGGTGAAGTCTTCGCTGTCATTATTATTCAGCGCGAGGACCGTGAGGCCCTCGGCCTTCCTTTGCGCATGGTCGGTCACCAACTGCGGCGCACTGCAGCGGATTGTCCAGCGAAAAAGGGAGCCGCCCAATCCCCCATTTGCGCTAGATCGGTGCACTCCGGACCAACGGCATACCGCTCGTGTGATCGGCTGCGGCGTGGTCCGTACGCCGATTTCACCAGCACATACCCGAGCATCGATAAAGGCGAACCATGGGGCTTTCTCCCGTGTCACAGAAATGATGCTGCCCCTTATCTGGCCGGGCGGCACTATCTGACAGGAGACCCACCATGCCCTACGATAAAACCTCGGAGCTGCCCGACAGCGTCAAGGACAACCTGCCCAAACACGCTCAGGAGATCTACAAGTCCGCATTCAACAGTGCCTGGGATCAATATGACGATCCCGAAGACCGACGCGGCAATGACGACCGGGAGAGTGTCTCCCACAAGGTCGCCTGGTCTGCGGTCAAGGACGAGTACACGAAGAGCGATGGCAAGTGGGTCAAGAAAAAATCCTGACCGGTCTGTCCATCCGCGGGCGGGGTCGCCTGGAGGTGCCATCTCGAACTCAGGAAGCGTAAGATCGATGGCACGCCAGGCGGACTGGCGTGCATTCAACCGGAGTATAAACAGATGACCGACCCCACCTACACGCCGCCACGTGTCTGGACCTGGGACGCCGAAAGCGGCGGCAGGTTCGCCAGCATCAACCGGCCCATCGCCGGGCCGACCCATGACAAGGAGCTGCCGGTAGGCAAGCACCCCCTGCAGCTCTATTCGCTGGCTACGCCCAACGGCGTGAAAGTCACCATCATGCTGGAAGAGCTGCTGACCCAGGGCTTCGAGGGCGCCGAATACGACGCTCATCTGATCCGGATCACCGAGGGCGATCAGTTCGGTAGCGGTTTTGTCGGCGTCAATCCCAATTCCAAGATCCCTGCCCTGCTGGACCGCAGCGCCGATCCGGCCATTCGTGTGTTCGAGTCCGGGGCGATCCTGTTGTACCTGGCGGAGAAGTTCGGTGCGTTCGTTCCCACCGATCCGGCCGGTCGCGCCGAATGTCTTTCCTGGCTGTTCTGGCAGATGGGCAGCGCGCCGATGCTTGGCGGTGGTTTTGGGCATTTCTATGCCTATGCACCGGAAAAGTATGAATACCCGATCAACCGCTATGCGATGGAGGTCAAGCGCCAGCTCGACGTGCTCGATCGGCAACTGGCCAGCCGCGAGTACATCGCCGGTGATCAGTACACGATTGCCGACATGGCTATCTGGCCCTGGTATGGCGCGCTGGTGGACAACAAGGTGTACGAGGCCGCCGAGTTTCTGCAGACCCACACCTACACCAACGTCGTGCGCTGGACCAGACAACTGGAAGAACGCAGCGCCGTGCAGCGCGGCCGCATGGTCAATCGCGCCTGGGGCGACCCCAGCGAGCAATTGCACGAGCGCCACGATGCCAGCGATTTCGAGACCCGTACCCAGGACAAGCTCGACGTCGGCCGCGATAGCTAGCGCTCCCGCTGCGCTGTCCTGTGCCCTGGCTCCAGGGCGCATGACAGCTGGCTCTGGCGCCGTTACAATGCGCGCCTGTCTGACGCCCCCGAGCGGCCGTTCCGTGGCAACGGATCGAACGCCCAGGCCCTCTGCCGGAGACACCGGCCAGGACCCACCATGATTCGCATCAATGAACTGCAGTTACCCCTCGACCATCCGCCGGAAGCCCTGCGCCGAGCCATTCTCGCCAGGCTGAAGATCGCTGATGCCGACCTGACCGACTTTACCGTCTTCAAGCGCAGCTACGATGCGCGCAAGAAGAACAGTGAAATCACCTTCGTCTACATCATCGATGCCCAGCTACGCGATGAGAAACGGGTGCTTGAGCGCTTCGCCCATGATCGCAACATTCGTCCCGCCCCGGATACCGGCTATTACCCGGTCGCCCAGGCGCCGGCGGCCCTGCAGGAACGCCCCCTGGTCATCGGCTTTGGTCCCTGCGGCCTGTTTGCCGCGCTGACGCTGGCGCAGATGGGCTTCCGTCCGATCGTGCTGGAGCGGGGCAAGGATGTGCGTGCGCGCACCAAGGACACCTGGGCGCTGTGGCGCAACAAGGTGCTCAGCCCCGAGTCCAACGTCCAGTTCGGTGAGGGCGGTGCCGGCCTGTTTTCCGATGGCAAGCTTTACAGCCAGATCAAGGATCCGAAATTCTACGGCCGCAAGGTCATGCACGAGTTCGTGCGCGCCGGTGCGCCCGCCGAGATCATGTACGTCAGCAAGCCGCATATCGGTACCTTCCGCCTGACCGGTGTGGTCTCGGCCATGCGCGAGGAGATTCGCGCCCTCGGCGGCGAGGTGCGTTTCGAGAGCAAGGTCAGCGACTTTCTGATCGAGGATGGACGCATCGTAGGGGTTACCCTGAGCAGTGGCGAGCACCTGCGCAGCCGCTATGTTGTCCTCGCCCTGGGGCACAGCGCGCGGGACACCTTCCGTATGCTGCACGCCCGTGACGTGTATATCGAGGCCAAACCCTTCGCTGTGGGTTTTCGGATCGAACATCCGCAATCGATGGTCGACAAGGCCCGGCTGGGCAAATATGCCGGCCACCCGGAGCTGGGGGCCGCCGATTACAAGCTGGTACATCACGCCAGGAACGGCCGGGCTGTCTACAGCTTCTGCATGTGCCCGGGCGGCACCGTGGTCGCAGCCACCTCCGAGCCCAATCGCGTGGTGACCAACGGCATGAGCCAGTACTCACGCAACGAGCGCAATGCCAATGCCGGCATCGTGGTCGGCATCACGCCGGAGCAGGACTTTCCCGGTGGCCCGCTGGCCGGTGTCGAGCTACAGGAAAAGCTGGAATCGCGCGCCTTCGAACTGGGCGGCCATGATTATTGTGCGCCCGGTCAGCTGGTGGGCGATTTTATCCAGGGCCAGCCGTCGACGTCATTCGGCGAGGTGGAGCCATCCTACAAACCCGGTGTACTGCTGGGGGATCTTGCTTCAGCCTTGCCCGATTACGTCATCGAAGCCGTGCGCGAAGCCTTGCCTGCCTTCGGCAAACAGATCAGGGGCTTTGATCGTCACGATGCGATCCTCACCGGCATCGAAACCCGCACCTCTTCACCGATACGGATCAAGCGCGATAACGCGTCGCTGCAGAGCATCAATACACGGGGTTTATATCCGGCCGGAGAAGGCGCGGGTTATGCGGGGGGGATATTGTCCGCTGGCGTAGACGGTATCAAGGTGGCGGAAGCGGTCGCCCTGGCCATGCTGGCGGACGCGGCTGGCGAAGCAGACTGAGTACCTATACGGGAAAGAATACGGGAAAGAAAGCGGACCGGTCAGGATCCCAGGACCCTGACCGGCGGAAGTCAGGCTTTAACCCGCGCTTCGCTGAATCGCTTCACCACCTTCCTCGATATCTTCGCCTGCGCCTTCCAGGGTGTTGCAACCCGCCACACCGAACAGCAGGGCCAGGCACAGCAGAATCGATTTCATTTCCAGGCTCATAACACACTCCTTATCCAACGCTTCAAAGTGAAGATCAGTATCCAACGGCGCCTTCAGAGCAGTCCGCCGGCGTCATTGCTCCTCGTTCCCGCTTCTGTCGCCAATACAACACGGCAGAACCCGGTGCCGATGACATTTGGAGTACCTCAGCGAGCTTCGGTTCAATCTGCTGCCGCAAAAGCGCAACTATTCCCACCGTGCAACAAGCAAAGGGTCGCCTGCCGAGCGCTAGCGCTGCCCGGCTGACGCCGCCTGACCCTCGAACTCGACCCGCACACGCAAGAACCGCGCAAACCGCGGCAGACCCGTGGAAGTCAGGCCGTTGTAGCGGTAGGTGACCCAGCTACCAATAGGTGGCGGCTCGGCCCGGTCAGCCTCGCTCAGCCCGCTACCCAGCCGAAATCGCCTGCCATCTGCGCTTTCGACCTCGAGGGCACCTGTCATCCCGGCGTATTTACCCCGGCCTGCGGTATAACCCACCACCCGCGCCTCGGCATCGGAGTGCAGCTTGTACTTGAGCAAATGGTCGCTGCGCCCGGAGCGGTAGACGGCTGATCCATGGTGGAGCATCAGCCCCTCTCCACCGGCACCCACCACTGCCTCCAGCTTGCGATCAAGCTCTTCGAGCGTGGCCACGCGAAACTGGCGGATGGGCTCCAGCCAGGGCACGGCTGCATCGGCAATCCCACCCATGGCCTGCACACGCTGATCGAAACTGCCGCCGTGATCCGGCAGATCAAAGACCATGAACTTCACGCGCAGCCAGTCTGCGTCATCAGCATGGGTCGAGCGCACTATCGCGCTCACTGCATCGAATTGTCCCCGGCCCATCCATAGCTCTCCCTCCAGCGCCCTGGTCGGCCAGCCGCGGGTGAACCAGTCCGGAGCCTGAATCGGATAGCCGTTGCGGGTCCAGAGCCGATCACCGTCCCAATGCCCGCGCACCCCATCGAGCTTTTCGCTGACCCAGTAATCACCGATGGCAACCGAACCGGGGTAGACCTTGGGCAGCATGGGCTGGTGCAATGCCCCTTCGGAGGCCGCTGTCGCGACGCTCCAGGCAATGAATAAGACGAACCAGAGGCCGTGCAGGCGCATGGAACAACATCCTTGTTGTAATGGAATCAGGGCTAGGATCCGATACTGACCCAGGCATCGGACTCTGCCAACGCCGGATAGCCTGGTTTGTGACTGGCAGCGCACCGACAGTGCGCTGTGGCGCGGCAATGTCATGTCATTTACTGCCAATAGATCGGCAGCAGGCCTGTTGCGTAGCGGAAATAGCTGTTTTGCTGACGTGCCAAGGTAGTCAGGGAAGCCGGATTGGCATAAAATTGCGGCCTTGCTTACCCCGCCCCGAAGTTGCGTCTGCCTGCCGCGAATGGTTGTCTTCAAGGAGAATCCAGTTGGATTTAGCTACTCTTATCGGCTTGCTAGGTGCCTTGGGTATCATTGGTTCTGCTGTCGTACTGGGCGCCTCGCCCCTGGTTTTCGTCAACATTCCTTCCCTGCTGATCGTGATTGGCGGCAGTCTGCTGGTGGTACTGGCCAAATTCAGCATCGGCCAGTTTCTCGGCGCCATCAAGGTAGCCGGCCGAGCCTTCAAGTTTCGCCTGCCCGATACCGAAGAAAGCATTGCCGAGCTTGTCGCCCTGTCGACTGTTGCCCGCAAGCAGGGTTTGCTGGCGCTGGAAGACCAGGAAATCAGCAACCCCTTCCTGCAGAGCGGCATTCAACTGCTGATCGATGGCCATCCCCAGGAAACGGTACGCGCGATACTGGACAAGGAACGGCTGCTGACGCTGGACCGTAACCGCTGGGGCGCGAAAGTCTTTACCGCATTGGGTGACGTGGGTCCGGCGATGGGCATGATCGGCACCCTGATCGGCCTGGTGCAGATGCTGTCGAACATGGAAGACCCCAAATCCATCGGTCCGGCCATGGCCGTGGCGCTACTGACCACCCTGTACGGCGCCATGCTGGCAACCATGATCTGCATCCCCATCGCCGACAAGCTCTCGTTGCGCATGACCGAGGAGGCACGCATGCAAAGCCTCTGGATGGACGCGATCCTGGCGATCCAGGAGGGCACCAACCCGCGCGTGGTCGAGCAACTGCTCGCCAGCTACCTGCCTCCCGACAAGCGGGGCAAGGCCGCTGGCGAGGCGGAAGGGGCGTAATGGAACTGCCAGAGGAAGAGGACAAACCGGGCATCCCGGCCTGGGTGGTGACCTTCGCCGACCTGATGTCGCTGTTGATGTGTTTTTTCGTGCTGCTGCTGTCCTTCTCCGAAATAGACGCGATGAAGTTCAAGCAGATCGCCGGCGAGCTGAGCAAAGCCTTCGGCGTGCAGCGCGACGTCCCGGCACTGGAAATCCCCATGGGCACCAGTCCGATCTTCGACAACTTCTCCCCTGGCAAACCCGAACCCACACCCGTCGACCAGGTGCGCCAGCAAACCACCGAGGAGCTGCCGCAACTGGATACCCTGCGCGCGGAGCTGGAGGCCGAGCTGGAGCAGAAAGTGGCCTCCACCACGGAGAAGCAGGTGCAGTTCAACATGCAGGCCATCAAGGACGTGCTTGAGCAGGAACTGACTGAGGGCCGCCTGCAGCTGGAACAGGATCGGAAACGGGTGATCATCCGGATCGAGGAGCGCGGATCCTTCCAGTCGGGCTCGGCCGTCATGACAGAGGATTTCGAGGACATGCTGTTCAAGATCTCCGAGGTACTGAGCCAGTTACCCGGGGAAATTACCGTGGAAGGCCATACCGATGACATTCCGATCAACACCCCCCGCTTCAACTCCAACTGGGACCTGTCGGCGGCCCGCGCCTCGTCGGTAGCCAACGCCCTCCTCGCCACCGGCGCGGTAGAAGCCCAGCGGCTCAAGGTACAGGGCTATGCCGACACCCGGCCGCGCGCCAGCAACGAATGGCCGGAAACCCGCGCCCTCAATCGCCGGGTTGAAATCGTGGTCGACCTGGCCGAGGCCGCAGATCAGTACGAAACGCGCTTGCGGCAGCTGATGGAAGACGATATCGATAACGTCATCGAGAGCATGGACGTGGAGAGTGCACCCTGAACGGGCCGCAGCGTGGTGCGCATTTGCAGCCTCCGGCTGACGCAGAGCCCCCCCACCCGGGGGCTCTGCCAGCCTGAAGAGGCTACGACAGCGCTATTTGAGAAACAGCATTTCGCGGTATTTCGGCAGCGGCCACAGGTTGTCGGCAACCTCCGTTTCCAGGGCATCCACATGGGTACGAACGGTGTCCATCAGCGGTCTGATCTGCTCTGCACAATAGCTCATGTGCGCTTCAACGGAGTCGAAATCGTGCCTGGCGATGGCTGTCGACAGTTCGGCAACAGCCGCCACCATTGCGTTGGTCTCGGCCGCAACCGATTGAGCAACAGACCCGTCCATTTCGATCCCCAGATCCTTCAAGCCACAGTGCGTGCTCGACAGCTCACCCAGATACTGACTGGCAGAGGGATAGATCATCGTTTTCGCCATTTCGATGACCAGCTTTGCTTCCACCTCGATGGACAGAATGTACTGCTCGGCATAGACCTCGAAACGGCTTTCCAACTCGACCGGGGACAGGACCTTGGTTCTCGAAAACAGCTCGCGGACACCCTCATCACGAAGGTAGGGTAGCGCGTCGGCAGTCGTTGGCAGGTTTTTCAAGCCACGTTCTTCAACTGCCATTTTGTGCCACTCGGCCGAATAACCGTCGCCGCCGAACACGACGTTGCCATGCGCCTCCATCAGGCCTTTCAACACCGACAGAACAGCGGCGGCCTTCGCCGTCCCATTATTCAGCTCGGCCTCGAGCTTTGCTGCGATCCATTCCAGCGAGTCAGCCAGAATGGTGTTCATGGCCACCAGTGGCCCGGACACCGACTGGGAAGAGCCTACTGCACGGAACTCGAACCGGTTGCCGGTGAAGGCAAAGGGCGAAGTCCGGTTACGGTCACCCGGATCACGCTCGAATTTGAGAATCTGCGTCAGCCCCAAATCCATCTCGCCGCCCTGGATTGACGAGGCGATCTTGCCGTCCTTGATATCCTGGAACACGTTTTCCAACTGATCGCCCAGGTAGACGGACAGGATGGCTGGCGGCGCCTCGTTGGCACCGAGGCGGTGATCGTTCGACGCCGAGGCGATGACCGCGCGCAACAGCGTTCCGTACTTGTGTACACCGCGGATCACCGCTCCACAGAACAGCAGAAAGTTTAGGTTGTCGTGGGGCGTGCTACCGGGGTCCAGCAGGTTACCCTGGGTAGCATTCCCGACCGACCAGTTGACGTGCTTGCCCGAACCGTTGATGCCGGCAAAGGGTTTCTCATGTAACAGGCACATGAATCCGTGTCGTTTCGCCGTGCTCTTCATCAGCGTCATCATCAGCTGCTGGTGATCGGCAGCGATATTGGCAGACTCGAAATAGGGAGCGATTTCGAACTGGCCTGGGGCAACTTCGTTATGATGAGTCTTGGCCGGGATCCCGAGCCGGTAGAGCTGGTCCTCGAAGTCCTGCATGAAAATCTGCACACGCTCGGGAATGGCCCCGAAGTAATGGTCATCAAACTGCTGCCCCTTGACCGGTGAAGCGCCAAACAGGGTTCGGCCCGCCAGCAGCAGATCCGGACGAGCATTGGCAAAGTTGATATCGACCAGGAAATATTCCTGCTCCGCGCCGCAACTCGAATTCAACGTCGCGATATCGGTCTCACCCATCAACGTCAGTACTTTCCGAGCAGCGCTGTCCATGGCTGCATTGGATCGCAGCAACGGAATCTTCTTGTCCAGCGCTTCACCCGTCCAGGACATGAAAACACTGGGTATCATCAGCGTCGAACCATTGTCCGTATGCATGATGAAAGCCGGACTGGTGGGGTCCCAGGCCGTGTAACCCCGAGCCGCATTGGTCATGCGCAGGCTGCCGTTCGGGAACGATGAGCCATCGGGCTCACCCTTGATCAGCAGGCTCCCGGAAAACTCCGTTATAGCGTTACCATCGGAATTGGTCAGGATAAAACCGTCGTGCTTCTCTGCCGTGATGTTGGTCATCGGGTAGAAAATATGTGAGAAGAACTTCACGCCCTTGGACAGGGCCCAGCTCTTCATGGCGGCAGCCACAACGTCTGCGACCGCTGGCGCCAATGGCGCACCGGTCTGAACGGTAGTTTTGACCGCCTTGAAAGCGGCCTTGCTGAGCATCTGTTCCATTCTGGCCAGATTGAAGACATCCGTTGCCCAGATATCGTCCAATGACTGCGTAGCCTTCACCGCGATCCGCTGAGGGTTGCTGATCCGTGAAATGGCTGACAGGCGTGATTCATTTCCACTCATTTTCATTCCCTTTTTGTGATGGTTATAGCCCTGTACGATGTCCATCCTTCACCCGTGAGAAGCTCGGTTTCGTCAGCATCGGTTGAGCAGAGAAACGCATGAAGCAGGTCATCACGCTTTCCTAACCCCTGATCCAAGCAATAACCACACCATCATGCTCAATAGCCGGATTTTCGGGCTATCAGCAAGGTTCAGAAAATCTGGTCAGACGCAGCAGTCCCTCTGCCTGTACCACAAGGGTGCGCGCAGACCGGTAAATAGGCCCAGCTGGCATAAAATGGAGCAGGATTGGGGCAGGCGTGGATCTACCGCTACTTCAGCGGTTATACCGGCGGGGCAGCGCCGCAGGCAGCAGGCGAAAAAAAACCCGCCTGATGGGCGGGTTTTCATTGGAACGCTACCCTTTCGAATAGCGTCCAGGGCACTGGATTACTTGCTAGCGCGCTTGCGCTCGTTCTCGCTGAGCAACTTCTTGCGCAGACGGATCGACTTGGGCGTGATTTCCGCCAGCTCGTCGTCCTCGATGAACTCAAGTGCCTGCTCCAGGGTGAAGCGTACCGGCGGAACCAGGGCGATGGTCTCGTCCTTGCCCGACGCGCGCATGTTGTCGAGCTTCTTGCCCTTGGTCGGGTTCACGCCCATGTCGTTGTCACGGCTGTTGATGCCGACCAGCATGCCTTCGTACACCTCGTCACCGTGGCCCAGGAACAGCTTGCCACGTGCCTGCAGGGTTTCCAGCGAGTAGGTCAGCGCCTTGCCGGTAGCAACCGATACCAGCACACCGTTCTGGCGACCAAACATCTCGCCCGACTTCATCGGCCCGTAGTGGCTGAAGATGCTGGTAATGATGCCCGAGCCGGAGGTCAGGGTCAGGAACTGGTTGCGGAAGCCGATCAGACCGCGAGCCGGGATGGTGTATTCCAGGCGCACACGGCCCTTGCCATCCGGAACCATGTTGGTCAGGTCGCCCTTGCGCAGACCCATCTGTTCCATCATCGCGCCCTGGTGCTGTTCTTCCAGGTCGATGGTGACGTTCTCGAAGGGCTCGTGCTTCTCGCCATCGACGTTCTTGATGATGACCTCGGGACGGCCTACGGCCATCTCGAAACCTTCACGGCGCATGGTTTCGATCAGCACCGACAGGTGCAGCTCGCCACGACCGGAGACCTTGAACTTGTCGGCGCTGTCGCCTTCTTCCACGCGCAGAGCCACGTTGTACAGCAGCTCCTTGTCCAGACGCTCCTTGATGTTCCGGCTGGTGACGTACTTGCCTTCCTTGCCGCAGAACGGGGAGTCGTTGACCTGGAAGGTCATGCTCACGGTCGGCTCGTCGACAGACAGCGGAGTCATCGCCTCGACGTTGGTCGGGTCACACAGGGTGTCGGAAATGAACAGCTGGTCGAAACCGCTGACGCAGACGATGTCACCGGCAGCTGCCTCGTCAACGTCGATGCGGTGCAGACCGTGGTGACCCATCAGCTTGAGGATACGACCGTTGCGGCGCTTGCCTTCGGTATCAATGGCAACAACCGGGGTGTTCGCCTTGACGCGACCACGGGCGATACGGCCAACGCCGATAACACCCAGGAAGCTGTTGTAGTCCAGCGCGGAGATCTGCATCTGGAACGGACCTTCACGGTCAACATTCGGCGCAGGGACGTTATCGACGATCGCCTGGAACAGGGGCGTCAGGTCTTCGGCCAGGTCATCGTGGGCCAGACCGGCAATGCCGTTGATCGCCGAGGCGAACACGATCGGGAAGTCCAGTTGCTCTTCGGTGGCACCCAGGTTGTCGAACAGATCGAACATCTGATCCACTACCCAGTCAGGGCGCGCGCCGGGGCGGTCGACCTTGTTGACTACCACGATCGGACGCAGGCCAGCCTGGAAGGCCTTCTGGGTCACGAAGCGGGTCTGCGGCATCGGGCCGTCAACCGCATCAACCAGCAGCAGCACGGAGTCCACCATCGACATCACGCGCTCGACCTCACCGCCAAAGTCGGCGTGGCCGGGGGTGTCGACGATGTTGATGTGGTGGTCGTTCCAGTTGATGGCCGTGTTCTTGGCCAGAATGGTAATACCGCGCTCTTTTTCCTGGTCGTTGGAGTCCATCAAGCGCTCGGTGTCGAGTTCATTCCGCTCGAGGGTGCCAGACTGGCGCAGAAGCTTGTCGACCAGCGTGGTCTTGCCGTGGTCGACGTGGGCGATGATGGCGATGTTGCGGAGATTCTCGATCACTATGGACATCCTGGGTGGCCAGGCTGTCGCCCGGCTAACTGAAAAAAGAGGTGGGCATTATACAGACCCGCGCGTGACAGTGTATGTTTTTTGTACGAAATG
>JAESUC010000015.1 GCA_016763285.1 Pseudomonas sp. | reverse complement strand
TAACCAGTGGGTTTCTTAAATGGTGCACTCGGGAGGATTCGAACCTCCGACCGCTCGGTTCGTAGCCGAGTACTCTATCCAGCTGAGCTACGAGTGCATTGTGGGGCGTATTATAGGGACTGTTTTCTTGCTGTCAAACGCTTTTTTCCTTTTGATTCAGAAACTAACGTATGACCAACCCTATACCACATAAGTGGCGGAGAGGGCGGGATTCGAACCCGCGATACCCTTTAACAGGTATACTCCCTTAGCAGGGGAGCGCCTTCAGCCACTCGGCCACCTCTCCGTAACACGCGCAAAATAGTAACTGCGCGCAGCCACTAATGCAAACAAAAACTCAATGAAATTAGCTATTTGGTTCGTCATCCTTTTCTTTCTGGATGCGCTGATAGATTTCTTCACGGTGAACGGCCACTTCCTTGGGGGCATTGACCCCAATACGCACCTGATTCCCCTTAACGCCCAGCACGGTCACGGTGACTTCGTCACCTACCATCAGGGTCTCACCGACCCTTCGAGTCAAAATAAGCATTCCATTTCTCCTTGCTCATGATCAGGACACAGCAGTCTGCAAAAATCGGCATGTTGCCTGTCAGCCCGCCGCTGCGGTATCCGTATGACAACGGCATCGGACAAGTCGTTCGCCCTGTCGTTGTAACGACTTTCACTGCGACTGAAGACAGATGGGGCGCGACAGCCAGAAACCGCGCCCCCGCGATCACACAATGCGTGATCGCAAACTCTCAGAGATGATCTTCGGTAGCGGAATCGGCATCGAGGCCGAAGGCACTGTGCAGGCTGCGAACAGCGAGCTCGAGATACTTCTCGTCAATCACCACCGAGATCTTGATCTCGGAGGTAGAAATCATCTGGATATTGATACCGTCATTGGACAGCGCCTCGAACATCTGACTGGCCACACCTGCGTGGGAGCGCATGCCCACGCCGACGATGGAGACCTTGGCAATCCGGTTATCACCGGCCACTTCGCGGGCACCCAGGGTGTCGGCGACCTGCCGCAGGATCTCTTCGGCCTTGCGGAAGTCATTGCGGTGCACGGTGAAGGTAAAGTCCGTGGTGTTATCGCGCGATACGTTCTGCACGATCATGTCCACTTCGATATTGGCAGCGCTGACCGGACCCAGGATCTTGAAGGCAACTCCCGGCACATCCGGCACACCCCGAATGGTCAGCTTGGCTTCATCGCGATTAAAGGCAATACCGGATATGACGGGTTGTTCCATTGAAGCATCATCCTCGAGCGTGATCAGGGTCCCGGGACCCTCCTTGAAACTGTGCAGCACCCGCAGGGGCACGTTGTACTTGCCGGCAAATTCCACGGAACGGATCTGCAGTACCTTCGAACCCAGGCTGGCCATCTCCAGCATCTCCTCGAAGGTGATGCGTTCCAGCCGGCGAGCGCTTTCGACAACGCGCGGGTCTGTGGTGTAAACACCATCCACGTCGGTATAGATCTGGCATTCATCGGCCTTCAGCGCCGCGGCGAGGGCAACGCCGGTGGTGTCCGAGCCGCCGCGGCCGAGGGTGGTGATGTTGCCCTGCTCGTCCACGCCCTGGAAGCCCGCAACGATGACCACCTTACCCGCCGCCAGCTCGGCACGGATATTGGCATCATCTATATGCTGTATACGCGCCTTGTTGTGGGCGCTATCGGTCACGATACGTACCTGGGATCCAGTATAGGACACGGCAGGCACATCAATCGCCTTGAGCGCCATGGCCAGCAGCCCGATGGTGACCTGTTCGCCGGTAGAGAGGATGACGTCCATCTCCCGGGCATCGGGATCGGCGTGAATCTGCCGGGCAAGCTCGATCAGGCGATTGGTCTCGCCACTCATTGCCGACACGACAACGACCAGATCCACTCCCCTGGCCCTGAAACCCTTGATTTTCTCGGCTACCTGGCAGATGCGTTCGACGCTGCCAACCGAGGTACCACCAAATTTCTGGACGATAAGTGCCATTATGTTTGCACCAGACCCCTATGGATAATCGGTTGCCCGACGGTTCGATCAGCCGCCTTCGGCGGCTGTCCCTCTTACTGCTGACCGAGCCAGCTCACCGCTTCGGCGAGCGCCTGGTCGATGGCGGCCACATCGGTACCACCGCCCTGGGCCATGTCCGGCCGGCCGCCGCCCTTGCCACCTACAGCGGCTGCGGCGTTACGGATCAGATCGCCCGCCTTGATACGGGCGACCAGATCCTTGGTGACCCCAGCCACCAGAACCACCTTGCCATCGTGCTCACCGGCCAGCAGTACCACGGCCGAACCAAGCTTGTTCTTGAGCTGGTCGACCAGGGCAAGCAGAGCCTTGCCGTCCTGTCGGTCGACGCGCTTGACCAGCACCTGCATACCGGCAATCTGCTGGGCGTCGCTGGCCATGTCGCTGCCAGCCGCGGCGGTCAGCTTGGCGCGCAGTTGTTCGACATCCTTTTCCAGTTGCCTGGTACGCTCGACCAGCGTGGTGACCTTTTCCACCAGGGTTTCGCGACTGCTCTTGACCGCCTGACCAATGTGTTTCAACTGGTCGTCGACCTCCCGAACAAGCGCTAGCGCGCCCGCACCAGTTACCGCTTCGATGCGTCGTACGCCAGCTGCGATACCGCTCTCACTGGTAATCTTCAGCAGACCGATATCACCGGTGCGGCTGACGTGCGTGCCGCCACAGAGTTCGACGGAGAATCCGTCGCCCATGGTCAGGACACGCACCTGATCGCCGTATTTTTCGCCGAACAAGGCCATCGCGCCCTTGTTCTTGGCCGTTTCTATGTCGGTCACTTCGATAGCGACCGCCGTGTTCAGACGGATCTGCTCGTTGACCATGTCTTCCAGCTGACGCAGCTGCTCACCGCTGATCGCCTCGAAATGACTGAAGTCAAAGCGCAGACGCTGGCTGTCGACCAGCGAGCCCTTCTGTTGCACGTGCTCGCCCAGCACCTGGCGCAAGGCTGCATGGAGCAGGTGGGTGGCCGAGTGGTTGAGTTTGGTCGCCTGACGGATGTGATCGTCGACGCGGGCCTGGACGCGGTCACCCTTGCGCAGTTCGCCGCTGGCAACCACACCGTGGTGCAGATGCGCTGCGCCACTCTTGGTGGTGTCGCGGACGTCGAAGCGCAAACCGCTATCGGCTATTTCGAAATAGCCGGTGTCACCGACCTGCCCGCCGGACTCGGCATAAAAAGGTGTCTTGTCCAGCACCACGACGCCGGCTTCACCATCGCGCAGCCACTCCACTTCCTGCCCCTCGCGGAACAGTGCGACCACCTGGCCTTCGCCGAGGGTACCCTCGTAGCCCTGGAATTCGGTCTCGAGATCGATCTTCACCAGGCTGTTGTAGTCCATACCGAATTGGCTCGCCGAGCGCGCGCGCTCGCGCTGGGCCTGCATTGCCGTTTCGAAACCGGCTTCATCCAGCGTCAGGCCGCGCTCACGGGCGATGTCGCCGGTCAGATCCATCGGGAAGCCGTAGGTGTCATACAGCTTGAACACCACGTCGCCGGGTATTTCCGTGCCTTTCAAGCCGGAGAGGTCCTGCTCGAGGATTTTCAGCCCCTGCTCCAGGGTTTTGGCGAACTGCTCTTCCTCGGTTTTCAGGATGCGCTCTATATGTGCCTGGCGCGCCTTGAGCTCCGGAAAGGCCTCACCCATTTCGGCAACCAGGGCCGCGACGATCCGGTGAAAGAAAACGCCCTGCGCGCCGAGCTTGTTGCCGTGACGGCAGGCGCGGCGAATGATGCGACGCAGTACATAGCCACGGCCTTCGTTGGACGGTACAACGCCGTCGGCGATCAGAAAGCTGCAGGAGCGTATGTGGTCAGCCACGACCTTCAGCGAAGCGGCATCATCCGCCTCACAGCCAATGGCGTCAGCAGAGGCGCGCAGCAGATTCTGGAACAGATCGATCTCGTAGTTGGAATGGACGTGCTGCATCACCGCGCTGATGCGCTCCAGACCCATGCCGGTGTCGACGCTGGGCGCCGGTAGCGGCTGCATCTGGCCGTCTGCCGTGCGGTTGAACTGCATGAAGACGTTGTTCCAGATCTCGATATAGCGGTCACCGTCCTCTTCCGGGCTGCCGGGAGGCCCGCCCCAGATCTCCGGGCCGTGATCGTAGAAGATCTCGCTGCAGGGACCGCAGGGCCCGGTATCGCCCATGGCCCAGAAATTGTCCGAGGCATAGGGGGCGCCCTTGTTGTCGCCGATACGCACCATGTGCGCCTCCGGCACGCCGACTTCCCGTGTCCAGATATCGTAGGCTTCGTCATCGGTGGCGTAGACGGTCACCCAGAGCTTGTCCTTGGGCAGGTTCAGCCACTGGTCGGAAGTCAGAAATTCCCAGGCAAACAGAATCGCATCGCGCTTGAAGTAGTCGCCGAAGCTGAAGTTGCCGAGCATTTCGAAAAAGGTATGGTGGCGCGCGGTATAGCCGACGTTTTCCAGGTCGTTGTGCTTGCCGCCGGCACGCACACACTTCTGGCTACTGGTGGCACGGGTATAGGCGCGCTTTTCCAGGCCCAGAAAGCAGTCCTTGAACTGGTTCATGCCCGCATTGGTGAACAGCAGGGTCGGGTCATTCTCCGGAATCAGCGAGCTCGAGGCCACGCGGGCGTGTCCCTTTTGCTCGAAATATTGGAGGAAGGCTTCTCGAATCTCTGCGCTTTTCATAAATCCCCTACCAGAATCGGGTCGGCCTGCGCTTGACGCGCAGGCGTGGTCTGGCGCGCATTATATAAGCATAGGGGCCCCACATGCATCATGCCCCGGAGCGATTGTGACAATGGGAGTTCGCCTCAGAGCGCCAATTCAATGGCCTTTGTCAACGCAGGATCATCCGGCGCCACCTGGCTGGCGAAACTGCCCGTGACCCGGCCTTCGCGATCGAGCAGATACTTGTGAAAATTCCATCCTGGTGGTTGCCCGGCTGAGTCACTGAGGGCCTGATACAAGGGGTGGGCATTCGGCCCGGTTATGCGTTGCGGGGCGGTCATCGTGAAGGTCACGCCATAATCGACGAAGCAGACCTCAGCCACCTTGTCGGTCTGCGCGGCTTCCTGACGAAAGTCGTTGGAAGGCACCCCGAGAATCTCCAGCCCCTGGGCGCGATATTGCTGATAGACCGCCTCCAGGCCCTTGAACTGGGGAGTAAAGCCGCAAAAGCTGGCGGTGTTGACGATCAGCAAAGGCTTGCCGGCAAAGCGTTCACACAGATCGACGGTTTCGGTGGAGCGCAGGGCGGGCAATTCGTGCTGCAAAATGGCGGCACAGTCGGCCAGCGCGACCCGACCGGCAGCGGTGCCGGCAACCAACAGTACGACAGCGGCTAGGCGGCGCATGACACAACTCCCCGAAAAAGCGTAGATAGTCATGGAGTATAGGAACACCCCTGGTGCCGGCCAAGCGTGCTCATGTAAGGCGGTGTGTCACCTGGCGTAGGGCGATGCGCCATTCGAGTGTGCGCCGCGCAAGGCTACGGCCCTGACCGGCGTTCCGGAACGCAAACCGAGCTGCTCGGCACTTTCGCGCGCTACCACCAGAGTGCCGGCAGCCATCCGTGCTGGTGCGCTGATCATGCGGCAGTCCGCTCGACCCCGGTTGTGGATCAGAAACGGCTCGGCGTCCTCACCGGGCGTACCTATGGCCAGCACCAGCACTCTGCTGTCGCTGACCGCTCGCACCTGAGCCAGCGTCGCTTCCAGCGTTGCGCCGCCATCAAAGATATCGATGTACCCCTGATAGCTCATGCCCTCTTCCTGCACGATGGCCAGCCCGGCCTCCGAGTCGGGGTGCACCTTGCCGATAGCGTCACGGGCAGCCTCACTGAGGAAACAGGCGTACAGGGGAAACTTCGGCATCATCTCGGCAATGAAGGCCTTGTTACCCATGCCGGTCAGGTAGTCGGCCCGGGCAAAGTCCATACGGAAAAAATGCTGGCCGAGACTGTCCCAGAAGGGCGACCGGCCCGAGCTGTCGGACCGTCCACGCATTTCCACGATAACCCTGGAGGAGAAGGCCGACAGGTATTCGGCCATGAACAGGAAACGTGCCTTGGAAATCAGCCGCGCAATATCGCTCTCCCGATACTCGGGCCTCAGATACAGTGAGCACAGTGCAGTGGAGCCGGTCAGATCGTTGACCAGAAACAGCGTGGGCTGCTGGCGATAGACATCCAGCTCACGGCTCGCCGCTACCGTCAGCCCCATGCGGTAGCTGTACCATGGCTCGCGCAGACCCGCGGAGCCGAGCATGCCGCTGGTGCCGACGACCTCGCCAGCATCGTTTTCCAGCACAAACAGGTAGTCGCTGTCGGCCCGGTCAACCTGGCCGCGAAAGCTGTGCTCGACATTCTGCAGGCGTCGCTGCAGCCGATCTTCGCTCGCCGGCAGGGTCGTCAGTCCGGCGCCCGCGTGGGCCGCCAGTTCGAGCAATGACTGGATATCCGCCACCCGGGCGGCACGGACCAGCATGTCAGGCCTCCCTCATCAGACGCACCCGGTCACCTGCACCGACGCCCATCAGCTGAGCGGTCGGCTCGTCAAGCACCAGCGCGTCACCCGGGGTCCAGGCCAGCGGCATGACGCTGGCACGAAAATCGCCAATGCGCTCGTTGGCAATCAGCCAATGCTGCCCGCCAGGGGGCATCACGCCGATCTCCACCTGGGCAACGTGGCAACCCCGTACGGTACGCAACTCCCGGGTACGGGCATGAACCACCGGACCCCCATCGAAAATATCCACATAATTGTCCGTCTCGAACCCCTCCTCCATGAGCAGATCGAACACCGGCTGCGCCGAAGGGTGCACCTGGCCGATCACCTCCTGGGCCTCGTCCGACAGCATTGGCACATAGATGGGATAACCGGGCATCAGTTCGGCCAGGCAACTGCGCCCCCGGCTGCTGCCAATGCGCTCGGCCTCGCTGTAGCTGACAGCAAAGAAATGGCGACCCACCGCATCCCAGAACGGGGCATTGCCCTGCTCGTCACTGACGCCCACCACCTCGACCGAAGTGGACTCGGCAAAGCGCTGCGGATGACAGGCCATGAACAGCAGGCGCCCCCGAACATTGAGCATCATCGCCTCGCTGTGCTGATACGCAGGCTCCAGGTGAAAACCCGACAGCAGACTGTGGCCGGTCAGGTCATGACACAGCGACAGGACATGCATACGGTTATGCAGCCCCAGTTGCCGGGAGGCATGCACGAACATCTCGTTGCGAAAGGTGTAGAAGGGTTCGCTGAAGCCGGCAGAGGCAATCACGCTGCTGCAGCCGGCCAGGCGCCTGGTCTCGGTGTCTTCGATGACGAAGAAGTAGCGCTCCTCGCCACTGAAGCTGATCGCTTCGACCTTGGACGACTCGGACAATTCGAGTATCTCCCCCAGCCTGAGCGCATCGTCCGGCAGCGCGCTCACCCCGGCGGGAGTGGACGCGGCGAGGCGCTGTATCTCGGGCAGGTCGGACAGCCTGCTCAGACGTTGAACCAGCATGGCAAGCCCCGCCGTTAACCGACGAGCCGGGCCAGCGCACGACGCAGGCGCTGCATGGCTTCGGCAATATCAGCGGGGCTGATCACCAGACTGGGCGCAATACGCATGACATCAGGCCCCGCCTGCAATACCAGCAGGCCTTCGCGCTGGGCTGCTTCCTGAATCTGCCGGGCCTGCCCCTTCCAGGCATCGGCGAGCACGGCTCCAAGCAGCAGGCCCTTGCCGCGCACCAGGGAAAATACCGGGTATTCCGCGGCCAGGGTCATGATGCCGTCCACCAGCAGACGATGCCGTTCATCGACACCGGCAAGCACCTGCGGGGAGTTGACGATGTCCAGCACCCGCTCGGCCACCGCACAGCCCAGGGGATTGCCGCCATAGGTGCTGCCATGGGTGCCCACCGCAAAATGCGCAGCGATGGCATCGGTGGTCAGCATGGCGGCTATGGGAAAGCCGCCGCCCAGGCTCTTGGCGCTGGTGAGAATATCCGGCACCACGTCGCTGTGCATGTACGCATACAGTTTGCCGGTACGGCCCATACCGCTCTGCACCTCGTCGAAAATCAGCAGCGCACCATGCCGGTCACAGAGCTCGCGAACCGCCTGAAGATAGCCTGGCGCTGCGGGTATCACGCCGCCCTCCCCCTGCACCGGCTCTATGACCACCGCGCAGGTGCGTGCGGAAATCTGCTGCTCGAGGGCTGCCAGATCATTGAACGGCACATGGCTTATGCCACCCAGGGCCGGGCCGAAGCCCTGGGAGTATTTGGGCTGGCCACCCACGCTGACGGTGAACAGGGTGCGGCCGTGAAAGCTGTTGGTGCAGGCGATGATCTCATGCTTGTCGGGCCCGACGGTCTCGTGCGCCCAGCGCCGGGCCAGCTTGAAGGCGGCCTCGTTGGCCTCGGCGCCGGAGTTGGCAAAGAACACCTTGTCGGCAAAGGTCGCAGCCACCAGCTTGCTGGCCAGACGCAGGGCGGGTTCGTTGGTCAGCACATTGGAGACGTGCCAGAGCTTGCCGGCCTGCTCCGTGAGCGCCTCGACCAGCGCCGGATGCGCATGACCCAGTACGTTCACCGCGATGCCGCCAGCCAGATCGACGTACTCATGACCCTGCTGATCCCACAGGCGCGAACCCTCGCCACGCACCGGGATCATGTCGATTGGTGCATAGTTGGGAACCATGACCCGGTCAAAATCTGCCCGGCCTACCTGCATTGCATCTGACATCCGCCTGCTCTCCTCTGCCCTTCGGGCCATTGCTGATCTTCAAAAAACTGTCTATTGCGATCCATCTTGCCGCCACCTGCCTTCTGCCTCAGGCCCGCGCGACATTCTCCATCGCCTGTTGTGCCCGGCGCTGGTTGCGGTCTTCCCGGGGCGTTATGCCGAAACAGTTCCGGTAGGCGCTGGAAAAGTGCGGACCCGAGGAAAAACCGCAGGACAAGCCGATCTGGATAATCGACTTGCTGGTCTGCAGAAGCAACTGCCGTGCCCGATTGAGCCGCAACTCCAGATAGTACTGGGACGGCACGCTGTTGAGATACTGCTTGAATATACGCTCCAGCTGGCGCCGTGATACACAGACATGCCGGGCTATTTCGTCGGTGGTCAGCGGCTCCTCGATATTCGACTCCATGAGAATCACTGCCTGGGTCAGCTTCGGATGGGTGCTGCCGAGCCGGTTACGCAGCGGCACCCGCTGGGCCTCGCCGCCATCGCGCAGGCGCTCCACCACCAGCTCCTCGGCTACCATCGCCGCCAGGTCCGCATCTCGCTCCTCGGCCAGCAGACCAAGGAACAGATCAAGGGTCGCCTGCCCCCCGCTGCTACTGAGCCTGCCCCGGTCCTGGGCAAAGAGTTCGCTGCCGGCGGTCACCGCGGGAAAGCGCTCACGGAAGTCATCGATCATCCGCCAGTGCACGGCGCAACGATGGCCATCGAGCAGGCCGCTCATCGCCAGCGGATAGACCCCGCCTTCGATGGCACCGACGGGTAGACCCTCGCGCACCAGATTGCGGCACTGGGCAGCGAGACCGGGAGGGATGGAAGCAGGCTGCGCAATACCGTCTGCTACCAGCCAGATCACGGCATTGTCCACGCCCTCACCGGGCCAGGGGCGCGCCGGCAGATGCCAGCCTTCCGGACTGACCAGGGGCTGATCGTCGAGGGTATAGCACTCGGCGCGGTAGAGCTCGGACTCGGCCATGCGATTGGCCGAGCGCAATACTGCCAGCGCGGGCATCACACTGGCCGGATGTGTGCCCGGCCACAGCACAAAGGCTACCCGACGCAGCTCATCCGCCATGCACTGACCCGCGCCCGCCATGCCACCTGCCCATTTCCCGTTTCAGTCCTGTTAGGCAAAAGGCTATTGTGCCACAGGCGTCTGCCGCCGGCAGCCACCAGCCGACAGGGCAGGCACAAAAAAGGGGATGCCGCCCAAAAGGCGACACCCCCTCGTGCCGACCGACGCTGGTCGGCGGCGAAGTCGAAACTTACTTGTAGACTTCGAACAGACCGGTGGCACCCATACCGCCACCGACACACATGGTCACGATGCCGTAGCGCAGGTTGCGGCGCTGCAGTTCGCGAATGATATGACCCACCTGGCGCGAGCCGGTCATGCCAAAGGGGTGACCGATAGAGATGGAGCCGCCATTGACGTTGTACTTCTCGTTATCGATTCCCAGGTAGTCGCGGGCGTACAGGCACTGGGAAGCGAAAGCCTCGTTGAGCTCCCACAGATCGATATCCTCGATCTTCAGACCACGGGCTTCCAGCAGCTTGGGCACCGAGTACACCGGGCCAATGCCCATCTCGTCGGGCTGGCAACCGGCCACGGTGAAACCGCGGAAGTAGGCCTTGGGCTTGAGCCCCAGCTCAAGCGCCTTTTCCAGACTCATGACCAGGGTCATCGAAGCGCCATCGGACAGCTGCGAGGCGTTACCGGCAGTGACCGAACCATCCTCGGCGAAAACCGGCTTCAGGCTGTTCAGACCTTCGATGGTGGTGTCAGGACGGTTGCACTCGTCGCGGTCAACCACGCCTTCGACGATACTGACTTCACCAGTGGCCTTGTCCTGGACCTGGTATTTGACCGGCATCGGCACGATTTCATCGTTGAACAGGCCTTCGGCCTGGGCCCGCGCAGTGCGCTGCTGGCTCTGCAGGGCATAGGCATCCTGGCTTTCACGGCTGACGTTGTAACGACGGGCGACCACCTCGGCGGTCTGACCCATGGGGTAATAGATGCCCGGCAGCTCTTCTTCCAGACGGGGATTGTACAGATGGTCGGTGTTGCGGCTCTTGGCCGTCATGGTGATGGACTCGACACCACCGGCAACAATCGCATCCGAGCAACCCGAGGCAATCTGGTTGGCGGCGATGGCAATGGACTGCAGACCGGAGGAGCAGAAGCGGTTCAGGGTCATGCCCGCAGCATTGATACCCAGGCCGGACAGAACGGCAACGTTGCGACCGATGTTGTAACCCTGGGCACCCTCGTTGGAGCCGGCACCCACGATGCAGTCATCGACTAGCGTGGGATCGATACCGGTGCGCTCGAGCAGGGCATTGACGCAATGGGCAGCCATATCGTCAGGACGGGTAATATTGAACTTGCCACGGAAAGACTTGGCCAGGCCGGTGCGGACGCTGTCTACGATAACCACTTCACGCATCTTGATACCTCGATTCAGTTAAGGCTGCAGATTGTATTGAAAGGACGAAACATTCGGGGCAGTAACGGCAGTCCCTTCGGACGGGGACTTTTGCAGGGCTGGGAGAGTAAGACCCGCACCGGGGTGCGGGTAGCATTATCAATATCCGTGATATATAGCCATGCGGCAGACAGACGGTCTCAGCTGGCCGCAGGCTCCATCTTTTTCACCGCCAGCCGAATCATTTCATCGTAGATCACCTGAGGGTTGGCCTGCTTCGCCGCCCAGGCGGCTCGACCCGCCTCATGGGGGAGGATCATGAAGGTGTCGGCCTCGCTCTGGGTATAGACGATATCGGCAATCTCTGACGCACTGATCGGCGAGCTTTCCAGCAATTTGGCCACCTGCTGCTTGGCAGCCTGGTCCGGCCCGCGGAAGGAATCCAGCAGGTTGGTCTGAAAGAACGACGGACAGACCACATTGACCTTGATGCCAAGGGGGTGCAGTTCGGCCATCAGGCTTTCAGACAGGGCCACGACGCCGGCCTTGGCCACGTTGTAGTTGCTCATGCCCGGCGCCTGCATCAGCGCGGCCATGGAACCGATATTGATGATCCTGCCCTGCCCCTGCTTCATCAGCATGGGTACAAAGGCCTTGCAGCCCTTGACCACGCCCATCAGGTTGATACTGATCTGCCACTCCCAATCTTCCAGGGTCAGGTCCCAGAAAAATCCACCGGAGGCCACACCGGCATTGTTGATCAGCACATCGATGCCGCCCATGCGCTCATCACAGCTCTGCGCCAGCGCCGCCAGCTGGCTGAAATCGCGGACATCGCACCGCTGGCAGAAGCCCTTGCCGCCCGCGACCTCAACCAGGGCCAGAGTTTCCTTGAGGCCCGCATCCTGAATGTCGGCCAATACCAGACGCGCGCCTTCCCTTGCATAACGCACGGCCAGTTCGCGGCCCAGGCCGCTGCCTGCTCCAGTGACCACCACGCGCTGCCCGCCGGTCTGCATGTTTGACTGCATGTTCACTACCTCTGCTTGCACACCGGACCCGCAGCCCGGGATGCATTTTTATGTTTTTGTCTCGGTTCGGACTACCTACACCAGTCTAAACACAAGCAACGCAACAGATAGTGAAAACAGAGCATTATAAACCCTGCGAATAACCTTTCGGCCTCCGCGCTTTGTCGGCTGATCGGGCGACAGCAGCCCTGTCTCAGCGAGGTGTATCCGACCCCGACCGCCCAGCAGACGGAGCGTGATTGCGTTCGTAGCACTCGCGCCCCATCGCCGTGATCTGGCTTTCGATGAGCGCCTCGAACGGATGCAGCAGGGCGGTAAAATCCCGCTCGGGCTCGAGCAACTGCAGCGCATGGACACCCGCCTCGATGGTGGAAAGGGCATCGGGCACGCGCGTCTTGCGCACACGGTAGCGGCTGACCAATCCCGCGGGCAGGCAGACTCTGGGCAAGCGCTGCAGGACCGGATTCAGCGCCAGCATCTTGCGCGCCTTGCGCCAGGTCCCGTCGAGCAACACCAATCGCCGGGGCCGCGGATCGGTGGCGGCTGCGGGCTCGGGGAGACCGGCCCCGGGCCCGGGAAAAAGCAGCTCGGTACGCCAGTGCGGGTCCGACAGCTGATCCTGCACGATCGAGTCCAGGGGAATCTGCTCGGCGACCAGTAACTGCGCCTCGACAAGTCCGGCAGCAAGCAGACGACCGGTATTGAGCGCATGACGCTGCTCCAGCGGATGCTGGATTATGAGCAGGCTGGTCGCTGAGGACAGTTGCGGGATCAGTGCGCACAGGCAGTGGTCTGCCGGGCGCTGACACCGGCTGCAGCGCGGTCTGGGGGGATTGATCACGGCGGCTCGCAGGTTCTGGCGTAGGGCGATGTTACGCAAAACCGATCCCGCCCGAAAGAGCGGCGCCAAGCAAAAAAAGGCGGATCTCCGTGGGAGAATCCGCCAAAGGCCTTGCGAGCCATGCCCTGTCTGGGTCCAGTCGTTGACCGGACCCGAAAATCTTTACTGTGCTTTCTGCTGACGCTTCTTCTTGTGACTATCGCGCCAGATAAACAGCCCTACTCCGCCCAGAAAGGCCACCATAAGGCCCACTGTTCCAATCCCGGCCAACACCACTTCGTCGATAAACATGAGGTCTCTCCTCTGATTGCCCATGATCGAAGAATACCCCTGCAAACAGTCAGGGTTATTGACCAGGATCAATTTCAGGAGAGGTAACGGGGTTTCAGGACTTGCGCGGCTTCTTCTTCTTTTTCGCCGAACGCGACGACTTGGCAGGGGGCTTGCCAGGCAGGGGGAAGGCCTTTTCGAACTCGCCGCGCAGTTGTTCCAGCCGAGCGTCGTGAACCAGGTGCAGCCGCTCACGGCGCTTGGCAGCGAAGTCCACTACAGGCGGCTTGTCGGTCTGATCAGTCACGGCTTGAATCCCGGGGATTTTGTCTAGCCTAGCATCGCTTCAGACCTGGATGTCAACCAGCAGCCCCTTGCTGGGCAGGTCCGCCAGGTCCCTGCGTTCATTGACCGGTTTGCGGCGGGCCCGGTTGCGGCGGCGGTCGGGGAAATGCCCCTCATCGCGCTGACGGCGCTCTCCCACGCGCTCGAGGTGCTCGTGCACGGGCTCGGTCTGTGCGGTGGGCTGCACATTGCGCTTGGTCTTGACCGGATCCTGCTGAGCGCCTAGCACAGGAAGATTGGGTATGAGCATGGCTGCCTCGCTTGGCCTGACTGCCCCAGGCCGTTGCACTGATGAGCAGCGTTGGCGACAACCGATCGCCCCGATGCCTGAAAAGAAATCATCCCAGCCATGAGACCATCCGGGTTCTCTGGCTGCGACCCCATTCTATCGACCACAGAACTCCGATCTTTATCCCCCAGATGTGTGACAAGGTCCACATAAACGGCATTTCGCTGCTTTCATGCCTTTTACTCGCCCCGTCATCAGCGGTTTCTGAGCCCGGCATGTTCAGTTAATATACGGTGCTTTTCCGCAAGGGCAGGAGAGCAGCATGACGGTATTTACCCCGGGGCAACGCTGGGTCAGTGACAGCGAATCGGAACTGGGACTCGGCACGCTGCTGTCACAGGACGAACGCTTGCTGGTCATCCTGTTTCCAGCCAGTGGTGAAACACGCCACTATGCCCTGCGCAACGCCCCGCTGACGCGGGTCCGCTTCAGCCCCGGCGACCTGATCACCCACCATGAGGGCTGGGCTCTGACGGTCACCGGCGTACGCGAGGAAAACGGCCTGCTGGTCTACAGCGGGCTGAAGGAAAACAACGAGCCGGCAGAATTTGCCGAAACCATGCTCGACAACTTCATACAGTTTCGCCTCGCCAGCGACCGTCTGTTTGCCAGCCAGATCGATCCCCTGCCCTGGTTCAGCCTGCGATACGAAAGTCTGCGTCACCACTGCCGCATCCAGCGCTCCCCCCTGCTGGGCCTTGCCGGCGTGCGCACACAGCCGATTGAACATCAGCTCCACATTGCCCGCGATGTGGCCGACCGCATAGCACCCCGGGTACTGCTCGCAGACGAAGTGGGCCTGGGCAAGACCATCGAGGCCGGCCTGGTTATCCATCGCCAGCTGCAGACCGGCCGGGTCAAGCGCGTGCTGATCGTGGTCCCCGAGAACCTGCAGCACCAGTGGCTTGTCGAGATGCAGCGACGCTTCAACCTGCGCTTTGCGCTGTTCAACATCGAGCGATGCCAGGGCGCCGAGGACAATCCCTTCGAGGAGGAGCAACTGGCCCTGGTGGCGCTGGAGTTCCTGCTCGACAACCCCTTTGCCCGCCAGTGCCTGCAAGCCAGTGACTGGGACATGCTGGTGGTGGATGAAGCCCACCACCTGGTCTGGGATGAAGACGAACCCAGCCCCGAATACGAACTGGTCGAGCAACTTGCCGGCCGCATTCCCAGCGTGCTGCTGCTTACTGCAACCCCCGAGCAACTGGGCCAGGCCAGCCATTTCGCCCGCCTGCGGCTGCTGGATCCGGATCGCTTCCATGACCTTGAAGCCTTCCGCGAGGAAGCCGCCGGTTATCAGCCGGTAGCCGAGGCCGTGCAGAGTCTGCTGGATGCCAAACCCCTGGCAGCACAGGAACGCCTGGCAATCAGTCGCTGGCTGGGTGGCGGTGCTGAAGAGCAGCTGGACCAGCTGGATCAGGCTGGAACCCAGGCCGGCGAAGCGCGTGACAGCCTGGTACGCCAGTTGCTCGACCGCCACGGCACTGGCCGCGTGCTCTACCGCAACACCCGGGCGGCGATCAGCGGTTTCCCCGAGCGGCAACTGCACTCACACCCGTTGCCCTGCCCGGAACTCTACCTGGATCTGCAAGGCCGGGAAGCGATCCACCCGGAGAGCGATTTTCAGACAGGCGGTGATGGGGACCCCTGGTGGCAGCAGGACCCGCGGGTCAGCTGGCTGATTGATACCCTCAAGACACTCAAGCGCAGCAAGGTCCTGGTGATCTGCGCCAACGCCGGCACGGCCATGGATCTGGATGACGCCCTGCGCGTGCGCAGCGGTATTCCAGCGGCGGTCTTCCACCAGGGCATGACCATCATCGAGCGTGACCGCGCTGCCGCCTTCTTTGCTGACGAGGAGTTTGGCGCTCAGGTGCTGATCTGCTCGGAGATCGGCAGCGAAGGACGCAACTTCCAGTTCGCCCATCACATGATCATGTTCGACCTGCCTGCCCACCCGGATCTGCTGGAGCAGCGCATCGGCCGTCTGGACCGCATCGGCCAGCAACAGACCATTCAGCTGCACGTTCCATACCTGCAGGATACGGCGCAGGAACGCCTGTTCGTCTGGTATCAGCAGGCGCTCAACGCCTTTGAAGCCACCTGCCCCACCGGCAACGCCCTGCAGCAGGAGTTCGGGGTCAGGCTGCAGCAGCAGCTGGACAGTCCCGACCCGCAGGAATGGACCGACCTGTTGGCCGAAGCCCGCCTTCGGCGGCTGGAGCTGGAGGCCGAACTGCATGCCGGTCGCGACCGTCTGCTGGAGATACATTCCCGCGGTCACGGCGACGCCAGAAAGATGATCGAAGCCATAGAGCGTCAGGACAACGACTTCCAGCTGGCTATCTATATGGAGCGTCTGTTCGATGTGTTCGGTATCGACAGTGAAGACCATTCCGACAATGCACTGATCCTGCGTCCCGGTGAGCGCATGCTCGATGCCGGCTTCCCCCTTGGCGACGACGAAGGCGTGACCATCACCTACGATCGCGAGACGGCGCTGACCCGCGAGGACATGCAGTTCATTACCTGGGAACACCCGATGCTGCAGGGCGGCATGGACCTGGTCCTGGCCGGCAGCATGGGCAACAGCTCGGTCGCGGTGCTGAAGAACAAGGCGCTCAAGCCCGGCACGCTGCTGCTGGAATGCCTGTTTGTCAGCGAGGCCATCGCCCCTCGGGCCCTGCAGCTGCAGCGTTATCTGCCACCCACCCCCGTGCGCTGTCTGCTGGATATCAGCGGCAACGATCTGGCGGCCAAGGTCTCCTTCGATACCCTCGATGCCCAGCTCGACAGCGTACCTCGGCACCTGGCCACCAAGATTGCCAAGAGCCAGCGCGATATCATTCAGGGCATGCTGAACAAGGCCGAGACACTGGCCCAGGTACAACATGAAAAGCTGGTGGAGGAAGCCAGCCGACGTTTCGCACTGGACCTGGACGAAGAGGCCAACCGCCTGCAGGCACTGCGCGAGGTCAACCCGCTGGTTCGGCCCGATGAAATCACCACGCTGTCCCGTCACAAGGATGAAGGCCTGACGCATCTGCGCCAGGCAAAGATCCGCCTGGACGCGATACGCGTGCTGGTGGTTGGCTAGGCGGTTACGGGCAGGCCAAGGAACCGCTGCAGCTCCTCGCGCTTGGCCATCGCATCACGATGGCCGAGCGTGATCAGCTCCTGGCAGTACTCTGCCTCGAACAGCAGATAACTCAGCACGCTGCCGCCCGAGGCTCGGGTCGCACCGCTGCCCCGAAGGAAGGTGCGCAACGACCGGGGCAGCAGCCGACGATGACGGGCCGCTATCAGATCCAGCGGCTCGCTGGGCGCAATGATCATCACCTCGACCGGCAGCAACCCCTTGCCATGTTGCCGGGCCTCTTCCGGCATGAAGCTGGCCAGGCGATTCATCCGCTCGAGCAGCTCGAGATCGCTTTCCAGATTGTCGACAAAGGTACTGTTGAGCAGGTGCCCGCCCATTTGCGCGAGGGTCGGCGGCAGCGCGCTGGCCACCTTCCTTGGCCGACGTCCGGTTTCCACCGATTCGGCCAGATTGTCCGACAGCCCGATCACCAACACCCGATCCGCCCCCAGGTGCAGCGCCGGACTGATCGGCGCACGCTGACGCACCGCCCCGTCGCCGAACCACTCACGCCCGAGCCTGACCGGTGTAAACAACAGCGGAATGGCCGCCGACGCCATCATGTGGTCGATCCCCAGCTGCGTCTGGATACCCACACGCCGATGCCGATTCCAGGGCTTGATGCGCTCGTGCCCCTGATAGAAGCAGACCGATTCCGCCGACTGGTAGCCGAAGGCACTGACCGAGACGGCTCGCAGGTGCCCACTGTTGAGAGCACCCTCGATCCGGCCGAAATGCAGGTGCTTCTCCAGCAGATGGCGCAGGGGACGGTTATCCAGTAGTGAAGTCGGCGACCGTCGCCCGATGCCCAGCAGGTTGGCACCGGTCCAGCGCAGGGCCTGGGCCACCACGCCCGGCCAATCGGAGCGGTACACCTGATTACAGCGAAAATGCGACCAGACCTGATTCAGGCGCTGGATACCGTTGGCAAAATCACTGGCGTTCGATGCCAGGGCCAGGGCGTTGATCGCACCGGCCGAGGTGCCGCATATGACGGGGAAAGGGTTCACCGAAGGTTCCGGCAGCAGCTCGGCAATCGCCTGCAACACGCCGACCTGATACGCCGCGCGGGCGCCGCCCCCGGCGAGCACCAGTGCAGTGGTGCCCGGGCTTGCCTCCACCGCCGGAGGGCCTTCGCTCACGTCCGAGCCCGCCGTTTGCGTCTGCGCCGCGCAGCATAGGGCCGGGCTTCACCCTCGGGCCGGGTCTTGAACCGGCGATGTACCCACATGTACTGCTCGGGCTGCTGCTCGATGGCCTGCTCCGCCCACTGATTGATGCGCAGCGCATCGGCCGTTTCGTCGCCGCCAGGGAAGCCAGCCAGGGGGGGATGCACGGTCAGGCGATAGCCCTGGGCATCGGGCAACCGCGTCTGGGTAAAGGGCACCACCTGCGCCTTGCCAAGCCGGGCGAAGGCGCTGGTGGCCGTCACTGTGGCCGCCGGCACACCAAAAAAGGGCACAAACACGCTGGCCTTGCGACCGTAATCCTGGTCGGGGGCATACCAGATCGCACGGCCGCTGCGCAGCGACTTGAACATGGCGCGCACGTCCTCGCGCTCGATGGCCCGGGCATCGGCGTTGTGCCGCTCCCGTCCGCGACGCTGGACAAGGTCGAACACCGGGTTGCGATGTTCGCGGTACATGCCGTCTATCGTTACCCGCTGACCGAGCAGCGCGGCGCCGAGCTCCAGCGTAGTGAAGTGCAGGGAGACCAGCACCACGCCCTGCCCTGCGGCCGCGGCATTGTGCAGATGCTCCAGACCTTCCACGTGGGCCAGCCTGGCCAGGCGCTGACGCGGCCACCACCAGGCCATGGCCATTTCAAATAGCGCGATACCGTTGGACTCGAAGTTATCGCGCAGGACCTGCCGGCGCCGCTCCTCTGTCCACTGGGGAAAACACAGCTGCAGGTTGACCTCCGCCACGTGACGCCGCTCGCGCATGAAGACATGCATGAGGCGTCCGACCATGCGCCCCAGCGCCAGCAACACGCGGTATGGCAGGCGTACTATCAGCCAGAGCAGGCCCAGGCCAAGCCACAGGGGCCAGTACCGCGGATGCAGCAGGGCAGGACGAAAAACCGGAGTACTCATAAGCTAAGCCATCAAGGTAAAGATGGCATTCTACCCAAGCGGCGCGCCGCTTGCGATCAGCGCGGCCAATCTATATAAGTGTGCCCACCAACCATGCTGCATGGATCTGAAATGACTGTTGATACCAATCTCGACCTGCTGGATAACGAACCCGTGTTCAATCTCAAGGGTGGCATGCTCACCGTCACGGTGATCGAAGTCATACGTCTTGATACCGGACGCTTCGCCCGACAACTGGGCGACAAGGCTGCGCAGGCGCCGAATCTGTTTCGCGATACCCCGGTTGTGCTGAGCCTGGAGAAACTCGACGCCCACATGAACCTCAGCACCCTGGCCGGCCTGTTGCAGATCTGCCGCAATCACGGGTTGGTACCCGTCGCCCTGCGCGGTAACGAGAATTTCCGACCGCTGGCCCAGCAGAGCGGGCTGGTGCTGATGCCGCCCGGTCGGGGGCGCGACCGCCCGGTGGAGATGCCGGTCAGCGATGAGGCGCCCGCCCCAGCACCCGCGGAAAAGGACGTTGCAACAGATGCACCCGCGGCCCCGGGTCAGAACCGGATCGTCACCCAGCCCATACGCTCGGGCCAGCAGGTCTACGCCCCCGGCGGCGACCTGATCGTGATGGCACCCGTGAGCGCCGGCTCGGAACTGCTCGCCGATGGCAACATCCACGTCTACGGTCCGTTGCGCGGTCGTGCGCTGGCCGGTGTCCGTGGCGACACCCAGGCACGCATCTTTTGCCAGTCACTGGAAGCCGAACTGGTCTCGATCGCCGGCCATTACAAGGTGGCCGAGGACCTGCGCAGGGAATCTCTCTGGAAGCAGGCGGTCCATGTCTGTCTGGAGGGTGACAGCTTGAAGATGGCGGCCCTATGACAGATACTGTGCAACCATTGGTGGATGCCCGAAAACCGTAGCCTTGAGCCACTATCAGGCAGGGGAAGGCACCCCGTAGCGGCGCATCCAGATCACACACACTAACCGGACAGGAAGGTCACTTTGGCTAAGATTATTGTTGTCACCTCGGGCAAGGGCGGAGTTGGCAAAACCACCACCAGCGCAGCCATCGGCACCGGCCTCGCGCTGCGCGGATTCAAGACCGTTATCGTCGATTTCGACGTGGGTCTGCGCAACCTTGACCTGATCATGGGCTGCGAGCGTCGCGTGGTGTACGACTTCGTCAATCTGATCAATGGTGATTCGAATCTCAACCAGACACTGATCAAGGACAAGCGTTGCGAGAAGCTGTTCATTCTTCCCGCCTCGCAGACCCGGGACAAGGACGCACTCACCGAAGAAGGCGTCGAGCGGGTACTCAACGAGCTCAAGGAAACCTTTGACTACATCGTGTGCGATTCCCCTGCCGGTATCGAGAAGGGTGCGCACCTGGCTATGTATTTTGCCGACGAGGCGGTGGTCGTGACCAACCCGGAGGTCTCCTCCGTGCGGGACTCCGACCGCATGCTGGGCCTGCTGGCCAGCAAGTCACGTCACGCGGAAAAGGGCGAGAAGATTCGCGAGCACCTGCTGCTCACGCGCTACAATCCCGAGCGGGTAGCCAATGGCGAGATGCTTTCGGTCACTGACGTCGAGGACATTCTGTCGATTCCGCTGCTGGGCGTCATCCCCGAGTCGCAGGCCGTACTGAAGGCATCGAACCAGGGCGTCCCGGTCATCATGGATGACACCAGCGATGCCGGCCAGGCCTACAGCGATGCGGTCTCGCGCCTGCTGGGTGAAGACGTACCCCATCGTTTCCTGGAAGCTGAAAAGAAAGGCCTGCTGCAGCGCCTGTTCGGAGGTCGCTGATGAGTATTTTCGACTACTTCCGAGACCGCAAGAAGCCGACCACCACGGCTTCCATGGCCAAGGAGCGGTTGCAGATCATCGTCGCCCACGAGCGGGGCCAGCGCACCCAGCCCGACTACCTGCCGCAACTGCAGCAGGAGATCATCGACGTGATCAGCAAATACGTGAAGATAGACCGCGAACAGGTCCATGTGGCGCTGGAAAACCAGGATGACTGCTCGATTCTGGAACTGAACATCACCCTGCCCGAACGCCCCTGAACCATTCGGCTGGCGCCTCCGCCGAGGCGCCCTGCCCTGCACTGGTATGTCGATGCCGCTGACCGATATCAGGATCCTGCACGAGGATCCGGCATTTCTCATCGTTTGCAAACCCTCGATGCTGCTCTCGGTGCCCGGTCGGGCCGAGGACAACAAGGACTGCCTGATCACCCGTTTACAGGACAACGGCTACCCCGAGGCCCGGATCGTGCACCGTCTGGACTGGGAGACGTCGGGATTGCTCGTGCTGGGCCGCAATCCCGACAGTCACCGCGAACTGTCACGGCAGTTCCATGACCGCGAAACCGAAAAGATGTACGTAGCCTTGTGCTGGGGCCAGCCAGAAGCAGACGCTGGTCACATCGACCTCCCGCTGCGTTATGATCCCCCCAACAAACCGCGGCATATCGTCGACCATGAGCTCGGCAAGCACGCCCAGACCTTCTGGCGCGTCGTCGAGCGGCAGACGGACCATTGTCGTGTGGAGCTGACTCCGATTACCGGACGCTCGCACCAGCTGCGTGTGCACATGCTGTCGATCGGGCACCCCCTGCTAGGCGACCAGTTGTACGCCCATCCGGCAGCATTGGCCGCCTGCCCCCGCCTGGCATTGCATGCCGCTCGGTTGGGTATCAGCCATCCGGTGAGCGGTGAACGCATGATTTTCGACAGCCCGGCACCGTTCTGATCGAACCGCTGCCCAGGAGTACAGGCATGAACCATAGCGATACCAACCAGCAGCTGGCGGACTTCATCCAGGCTTCGCCAACGCCATTTCATGCCACCGGCAATATGGTCGACACCCTCCTTGCCGCCGGCTTCGAACGCCTGGACGAACGCAGCGACTGGCAACTCAGGCCCGACGGGCGCTACCTGGTGACCCGTAACGATTCATCGCTGATCGCTTTTACCCAAGGCGCCCTGGAGTCTGGTATACGACTGATCGGCGCCCATACCGACAGTCCCTGCCTGCGGGTCAAGCCGCAGCCCGAGCTCAATCAGCAGGGTCTCTGGCAGCTCGGCGTGGAAGTCTACGGCGGGGTACTGCTGGCGCCCTGGTTCGACCGCGACCTGTCCCTGGCTGGCCGGGTAACCTTTCGCACCAGCGGTGGCGGCCTGAAAAGCCGTCTGATCAATTTCCGCCGGCCCATTGCGACCATTCCCAGCCTGGCGATCCACCTCAACCGTGGTGTGAATGACAATCTGGCAATCAATGCCCAGACTGACCTGCCACCCGTGCTGGCGCACAGCCTGGAGCCGGCCCATGACCTGCGCCAGTTGCTGCGTGTTCAACTGGAAGAAGAGCATGCAGAAAGCGGCGTGGAACAGGTGCTGGACTACGAACTGAGTTTCTACGACACCCAGCCACCCAGCACCCTGGGCCTGAAAGGCGACTTCTTCAGTTCGGCGCGGCTGGACAACCTGCTGTCCTGCCATGCCGGACTCACGGCATTGCTGGCCAGTGATGCAGGGCATCCCTGTATGCTGGTGTGTACCGACCACGAGGAAGTTGGCTCGAGCTCCACGTGCGGCGCTGATGGGCCCTTCCTCGAAGACGTGCTCAGACGACTGCTGCCCGACGAGGGTGAGCGCATTCGCTGTATGCAGCGTTCCCTGCTGGTTTCGGCAGACAACGCCCACGCGGTTCATCCCAACTTCGCCGACCGCCACGACGGCAATCACGGGCCACAGCTGAACGCCGGTCCGGTTATCAAGGTCAACAGCAACCAGCGTTACGCGACCAACAGCGAAACGTCGTCATTCTTCCGCGAGCTGTGCGCCCAGGCGGAGGTCCCCGTACAGAGTTTCGTGGTGCGCAGTGACATGGGCTGCGGCAGTACCATTGGTCCCATCACCGCGAGCCGGCTGGGGGTGCGCACCGTGGATGTCGGGGTCCCCACTTTCGCCATGCATTCGATCCGCGAGATGGCCGGTAGCCGCGACGCCGAGTACCTGATACGCGTATTGACCCGGTTCTGCGACAGCGCGCAGCTGGTGTAATGCCGCCACCTGCACTCCCCACCGGCCCCGCCGGGAGGAGTGCAGCGGATGGCTACTCGCGGGTAAGGATGACCTTGCCTACGACCTGATCTGCAGCCAGCTCGGCGAACGCATCCTCCACATCGGCAAAATCGAAGGTACGCGCCACCATCGGTTTGAGTTTGCCCGAGGCGAACAACGGCCACAGCTTTTCTTCCATGCGCGCCAGCAGATCGGCCTTGAAGTCCGCGTCCCGCGTGCGCAAGGTGGATCCCACCAGGGTGATCCGCTTCATCAGCATCTTGGCCAGGTCCAGTTTGGCTTCGCGACCGCCCATCAGACCAATCAGCACCCAGCGCGCATCCAGCCCCAGCAGATCCAGGTGATCGGCCGCGTAATTGGCCCCCACAGGGTCCAGTGCGACCTGGAAAGGCCCTTCCGATTGCAGCGATGCAATGCCGTTCTGCCGCAATGCGCCCCCGCTAGCGCCCAGCTCCTTGCACGCCTGCAGTTTTTCCTCGCTACCCAGCGTCACCCAGCAGGGGTTGTCGAAGGCCTTGCACAGTTGCACGGCAGCGGTGCCCACACCGCTGGCACCGGCATGGATCAGGACCTTCTCCCCCGGCTTTGCCGCGCCGAGCTCGAACACGTTGAGCCAGGCGGTGCTGAACACCTCGGGTATGGCTGCCGCCTCGGCCCAGCTCATGCCATCGGGCACGGGCAACAGGTGCCGGCCGTCCACCACCACTTCCTCGGCCATGCCGCCGCCGGCGAGCAGGGCACATACCCGATCGCCCTTCTGCCAGCGGCTGCTGCCACAGACCTCGATCACCTCGCCGGCACATTCCAGACCCAGCACCGGGGTGACACCGGGCGGGGGCGGATACATCCCCGCTTTTTGTAACAAATCGGCGCGGTTCAGACCGGCTGCCTTTATGGCTAACCGCACCTGCCCTGTCGTAAGCTCTACTACAGGCTGTTCGCGCCAGTGCAGCGCGCCGCCATCGGCTTGCAATCCTCTCACAGTGCCTCCATAGTGAAATATCAGCTAATTAAATAGGGGAACTCAGGTTCCCCTATCGCGCCTAAACTTGCAATTGATCAATTCCCGCCCCCCGGATGTGACCACTCTTGATGAAACGCTCAAATATCCTGCGTAGTACCTGCTTCGCTGTCCTCTGTGCCATGGGCCTTGGTGCCGTGGCAGCGGAACAGCCCGCAGCCCTCGACCTGGAAAGTCTGCAGCCCACCCGCGAGCAGATGATTGCCAGCCTGCAGACCGTGGAATTGCTGCGACTGCAACACTACAACAAGCTGAAGCTCGACGATGCGCTTTCCAGCCAGATATTCGACAACTATATCAAGGCGCTTGATCCACAGCGCAGCCTGTTCACCCAGGCGGATATCGAAGTCTTCGAGCAGTATCGCCACAGTTTTGACGAGCTGCTGCCGTCGGGCAACCTGAGCGTGGGATTTGCCATATACAAGCGGCAGATGGACCGGCTCGATCAACGTCTGTCGTACGCCCAGAAGCTCCTCGATGACGGACTGGACACGCTGGACTTCTCATCCGACCAGAGCATCCTGATCGATCGGGAGGAAGCTGCCTGGGCAGCCGACGAGCAGGCGCTGATCGCCCTCTGGCGCAAGCAGATCAAGGACGAGGTCCTGCGCATGAAACTGGCCGGCCGCGACATGGACACCATCACGGAGATGCTGACCAAGCGGTACAAGGGCCAGCAACTGCGCCTGTCGCAGACCCAGAGCGAGGACATCTTCCAGGGTTACATCAATGCCTTCACCCAGGTGTACGACCCGCACACCCAGTACATGTCACCCGAGGTGGCGGAAAACTTCGACATCAACATGAGCCTGTCGCTGCAGGGCATAGGTGCCGTGCTGCAGAGCGACGACGAATACACCAAGATCACGCGTCTGGTGCCCGCAGGTCCGGCGGCCAAAAGCCAGCAGCTGGCTCCGGCCGATCGCATCATCGGCGTGGCCCAGGGCAACGGTGAGATGATCGACGTGGTCGGCTGGCGACTGAGCGAAGTGGTCAAGCTGATCCGCGGTCCCAAGGGCTCCGATGTTCGCCTTGAAGTGATACCGGCAAGCAACCCACCTACCGACCTGTCCACGCGCACCGTGGCCCTGGTCCGTGAGGAAATCAAGCTCGCCGACCAGGCCGCCAAGTCCACCGTGCTCGAGTTCGGCGATGGTCAGGACGCGCAGCGCATCGGTGTCATCCAGGTGCCCAACTTCTACATCGACTTCAAGGCCTATCGCCGGGGCGACGAGGACTATACCAGCACCACCCGTGACGTCCGTCGCCTGCTGAGCGAGCTCCAGGAGCAGGAGGTAGATGGTATCGTTCTTGACCTGCGGAACAACGGTGGCGGCTCACTGCAGGAAGCTACCGAGCTCACCGGCCTGTTCATCGACCGGGGCCCAACCGTTTTGGTACGCGACACCCGCGGCGATGTGCAGGTACTGGACGACCCGGAAAGCGGCGTGGCTTACACCGGGCCCATGGCGGTACTGGTCAATCGCCTGTCGGCCTCGGCCTCGGAAATCTTTGCCGGCGCCATGCAGGATTACGGACGGGCTCTCGTGATTGGCGAACCTACCTTCGGCAAGGGCACAGTGCAGTCCATCCAGCCGCTCAATCATGGCGAGCTGAAGCTGACGCTGGCCAAGTTCTATCGCGTGTCCGGCCAGAGTACCCAGCACCGTGGCGTGGTGCCCGACATCCATTATCCGTCGCTGCTGCAAACGACCGATATCGGCGAGAGCAGTCTGCCCGGCGCCCTGCCGTGGGATACCATTCCACCTGCCCGTTACAATGCCGACGGCCACCTCGCCCCGTTCATCAAGCAACTGGCTGACCGCCACGAGCTTCGGGCTGCCATAGACCCCGAGTTCTCCTACACGCTGGCCCGCCTGGACCTGAATCGTACGATAGAGGAGCGCAAGTACCTGCCCCTCAACGAAACAAAGCGACGCGAACAGCAGGAGGCCTTTGACAAGAGTCTGCTGTTGCTCGAGAACAAGCGCCGCGAAGCCCGGGGTGAAAAACCGCTTACCGAGCTGGAAAGCGACGACCCGCTCAATGAAATCAGCCCGGCGATGGCGGGCGTGGACGAAGACAAGCTGGAAGACGATCCCTTCCTGGCCGAAACCGGAAAGATCCTGATCGATCTCCTCGAATTGCAGCATCAACTGGCCCGCGCGGGCTAGGTGCCGCAATGCGGTGCCCCCACCCTGTGGGGGCAGCCGCGCCACCTCACTGTCACCTTTCTGTAACAACTCCGTCAGACAATCAGCCATGGTCGAGCCGCCCGTCGGATCGGCCGGTTCCTGATGATTGCCCCGGAGACTGCAATGAATACGCTGGAAAAGTTGTTGGATATCATTCATGGCGGCCACGTCACGATCCTTTTCCAGCCCATCGTTTCCACAGTAGAGCAGCAGATCGTCGGCTACGAGGCCCTGAGCCGCGGGCCGTCCAACAGCCCTCTGCATTCGCCCCTGGTGCTCTTTGCTGCGGCGCGGCAATACGGCAAGCTCACCGAACTGGAAATGCTCTGTCGGCACAAGGCAGTGGAAGCCTTCAGTCGACAACGCCTGCCAGGCAAGCTGTTCCTCAACGTCTCCCCCGAAAGTCTGCTTGAGCAGCAACATTACCCGGGTCGTACCCTGACGATGCTGGAGTCGGTGGGCATGGCGCCCGAGCGCGTGGTCATCGAACTCACCGAACAGGCCCCCATCGACAATTTCGGCTTGCTCTACAGCGCCCTCCATCATTACCGGGACATGGGCTTCTCCATCGCCCTGGACGATCTCGGTGCGGGCTATTCCAGCCTGCGCCTGTGGTCGGAACTGCATCCCGAGTTCGTCAAGATCGACCGCCACTTCATCGATGGCATCCACCAGGACCGGGTCAAGCGCGAGTTTGTCGGCTCGATCATGGATATGGCCAAGGCGTCCCGCGCCCACGTCATAGCCGAGGGCATCGAACTGCCCGAGGAGCTTGAGGTCCTGCAGGACATGGGGGTGGATTGGGTACAGGGCTACCTGCTCGGCCGCCCGGAAGCCCATCCGTCAGCCTGCCAGAAGACGATCAGGGAAAAGCTCGAGTCATGCGACCAGAGGCTGACGGACGAACCCGGACTGCACAGCCTGCTGATCAATGTCGAGAGTGTGCGTCACGATGAAACCGTCAAGAATGTGCTCGCCCGTTTTCATCAGCAGGCCAGCCTGAACAGTCTGGCCGTCGTGGATGACGAGAACCGGCCTGTCGGCACGGTACACGGGTATCAGCTGGCCCAGGCCATGCTGCGTCCCTTTGCCCAGGAAGTGCAGCATCGCCGCCCCATCAGCCAGTTGATGGAAACCGAGTGCCTGGTGGTCGACATCCAGCAGAGCTTGCAACGCATCAGTCGCATGCTCACCAGCCGTGCCCGACAGCGCCTGGATGAGGACTTCATCATCGTCAGCGATGGCCGGTACCTGGGCCTGGGGCGGGTCATTGATGTCCTGCGGCAGATAACCGAACTGAAGATCCGCCAGGCCCGACATGCCAACCCGCTGACCCTGCTGCCCGGCAATGTCCCGATCCACGAATGCCTTGGCCGCCTGCTGAGTAACCAGCAGGAGGCTTACCTGTGCTATGTCGACCTGGACGGCTTCAAACCCTTCAACGATATCTACGGTTACGGCAAGGGCGACGAGGTGCTGTTGGGGCTGGCCCAGATCCTGCGCGACATATGCGATCCGCGCTGCGACTTTGTCGGCCATATCGGCGGTGACGATTTCATGCTGGTCCTGCGCAGCGCCGACTGGCGCGACCGCCTGTTGCTGCTGGATCAGCGCTTTCAGAATTTCTCCCGGCATTTCTATCGCCCCGAACACCTCTCACAGGCCGGCTTTGGCGCGCCGGACCGGGACGGTCGGTGGCGCCGCCATGACCTGCTGAACATCTCGGTGGGCGTGCTGCACCTGCCCGCCACCGGCCACGGCATAACCGACCCGGCGGAACTCGCGGAAAGAGCCTCGCATGCCAAACACGAAGCGAAGAAAATTCGCGGGTTCAGCCTGATCTGCGAGCGACTCGAAAAAGTCGCGGCCAGCACACCCGGTGCGGCGGTCTGCGGCGTCTGAGCAGGGATCGCAAGCCACTATTGTCCGATCCGCCAATACCGGAATGACCTTTATTCCGCGCGTGTTGTCAGAAGTAGGCACCCCGACACGCCGCAGGAAGGAAGATTCGTGCTCCCATGCCGTTTGATCATCGTACTGAGCTTTCTGGCGGCCGCCTCCGCCAATGCCGATACGATCCGCTGGGGCTTTTCCCCCAGCGACCCGGCACCCTATGTGGTGCTACAGGGCGGCGAGCTGGGGCCCAGCATCACCCGCGCACTGGGTGAACGGGTCGCCGATCGTCTGAATATGGAGGTACGCTTCGTCGAGGTCCCCAACAACCGTATCGATCGGGCCCTGCGCGGCGGGCGAATCGATCTGACCTGTCACACGATGCCTGCCTGGCACCAGGCCCCAGACCAGCTGATCTGGAGCAAGCCGCTCTACCATGATGCCGATGTCATCGTCGTGCGCGCCGGGGCCGGCGTTCCCACCTGGCTCGCCGATATGCGCGGCATGCGCGTGGGCACCGCCCATGACCAGCACTACCCACCGGAGCTGGTACGGGCCTTCCGTCGTGGGCTTGTGCAGCGGATGAATGTACGCGATGCCAGAACACGGCTGCGCATGGTCGAACATGATCGACTCGACGCCTCGGTGGAACGTCGCTACACCATGTTGTATTACCTGAACCGGCATCCGGACAGCCGGTTGCAGGTCGCCCCGTGGGCTTTGTCGGAGCTGCCTCTGCGTTGCGCCGCCGAACAGGAATATCGCAGCACCGGTAAACGGACGATCGCGGTAATAGACACCCTGGCGCAGGAACAGCAGATGGCTGACATTTTTGCCGGTTTCGGGTTGGCTCTGCGTGATTGAACTTACCCACAAGTTCTGTGGATAACTCTGTGAACAACAACTGGGAAACACCCGGCATGCCCGTAACAACGGGCCTGAAGACAAACTGAATGTTTTTTAACCAAAGAATAAATGTGTTGTAAATCAGTAACTTACAAAAAACGGGAGGGAGCGAAGGGATTGTCGGACAGGAGGCTTGAGTGTTACCGCAGAATGTGCATAAGAGTAACACTTGCGACCCCATCCACAGCGCGAGAGCTGTAGACGGGGCGCTGCACCCGTGTTACGGACGCAACCCGAAAGGGTTACTCACCAGCGGATTCGTCATCCGACTGGATTTCCAGCAGTTCCATCTCGAAGATCAGGATGGAGTTCGGAGGAATGACCGGGCTCGGACTGGCTTCACCGTACGCCAGTTCGCTGGGGATGGTGACCTTGAGCTTGTCGCCCACGTGCATCAACTGCAGAATCTCGACCCAGCCCGGAATGACTCCGCTGACCGGCAGATCAACCGGCTCGCCGCGGCTGATGGAACTGTCGAAAACGGTGCCGTCAAGCAGACGACCTTCGTAGTGGACCGTGACCACATCATCCGGACCGGGGCTGACTTCACCCTCACCCTCTGTCAACACCTCGTACTGCAGCCCGGAATCGGTGGTAATCACACCTTCGAGCTTGGCGTTTTCGGCCAGAAAATCGACGTTGGCCTGGGCAGCTTCTTCACCCAGACTGGTGGCGCGTTCCTGGGCGCGGGTCTGCAGAACCTCGAAGGCAGCTGTCAGCTCTTCATCACTCACCCGCGAAACCTCGCCCGCCAGAGCGTCCTTCATTCCCAGGGCCAGGGCTTCAGGGTCGATATCGTCAAGACCATCGTTCATCAGGCTCTCGCCCATGTTCAGACCGATGCCGTAGGACGCCTGTTGGATCGGATCGGCCAACTCCGGCTCCTTGTCGCAACCGGCCAGGGCAAAGAGACTCAATGCAATACTGGCTGCCAGCAAATTTCGCTTCATGCTCACCTCAATCGACGCGCCCTGTCGGGCTGAATGAAAAATCCGAGCTTAACAGGGCTATCAATGCCAAGCTACCCACAGGGGTAGAACATGTGATGCGCTTGTCAGTCCAAGGGACTGGCGCCAAGTCATTTTGTTCCCGCCCATCGACCAGTCACACAGGAGTCACTCCATGAGCAAGCAAAGCGAGCAGCCCAACGGCCAAGCTTCCCCTCCCGCAGGACTGCATCTGAAACTCGCCGAAAAGGCCCGACCCTTGTTCGAACAGGCTACACAATATGCCCATGCGCAGGGTCTGTGGGTTTCACTGAGTTCAAGCATTGGCGAAAATGCCGTAGCCGAACTGACGCTCAGTGCCCGTTACCCTGATGACGCACAACCGAGCATTTACCGGCTCATCGGCGACGAGAACAACCAGACAGTGATCCATGACATGGCATTCGGCCGTTCAGAGGAGACCGACCGGCAGGAAACGCAACCCAGTGCGCTCAACGACATGGTGATCGATACACAGCTGGAACGCTTCTTCAGCAAGGCGTTCGACCTGCACCTGGACTACCTCACCGACAAGCGTCATCCACCCGGGTTCTGGTAAGCCGCGGCAGCCGCTGTCACTCGGCGCCGCTCGACAGGCGCCGATGGTAAAGGGGCAGATTGAGCAGACCGTGCAAGGCGCCAGCCTCCCTCACCCCGTTACGGTCACCCTGGAATCGGACGCTCTCACCGGTCCAGCGCATCTCGCCATCCACGCGCATCGCGCAGGCAAAGCAGATCAGACCATCGAGCTCACCCTCTGACTCCGCCATGCCGGTGTTGGCCAGAACGATGTCGGCTCGGCTGCGCTGCAACGCGCCCAGGGCCATTTCCCGGGTGACTTCGATACTGGTCAGACCGTGGTCTTTAATGGTCTGCTCTGCCACTCCCAGGCAGCCCATCTTGGCCTGCGGAGAATACACCACGAAGCCCACTTCCAATACCGCGCCACTGCCGGACACATCGGCAAAGTGGCCCGCCATCAGACCGGCCGTGCAGGATTCGGCAGTAGCCAGCAGCAGCTGATTGTCGCGGAGAAAGTCGAGCACCTCCTCGATATTCCGCGCTGCTTTTCTCACCTGTGTCATCCGCTCCTCCCGTCACTCGATCAGCGCCGTTTTTGACGCGGTCCGCCCGGGACAGGTTCAACCAGTTTTTGTGCGTCGATATACCGTCAGTTAATCGAAACTTTTACCCGTCAACCCGGTCATGAGAACTGTAAGGGACGCGGTCTGCAACGACGCTCCCGACCCCACTGGCAGCTTTCCGGTCACCCGGCATCCGGGCGGAACCCTTCCCGTGGGCGTTCATCAAACAGGGGCTACAAGGCAACCTGTTTCTGGAGGGTGGCATGGGTAAAGCTTTGGCAGGTACGGACTTCAATGAGCTGATCAAACCAGCATCAGCATCGGGCCGGGCTCGGGTGGAGAGCCTGACCAAAAATCGCAAGAAAATTCTTTTCGTCACCTCCGAACTCGCCGATCTGATCAAGGCCGGGGGGCTGGGAGACGTGTCGGCTGCTCTGCCCAGAGCACTGGGGCGGTTTCACTCCGTGCGCATTCTGATACCGGGCTATCCGCAGGTCACCGGTAGCGATCATCCGATCGAGGTGATCTGCGATCTGGACGGCTATGCCGGCCTGCCGGCCTGCCAGATCGGGCGCATGCAACTGTCCGACGGGCTCACCGTGTATGTCGTGCTCTGCCCGGAATTGTACGACCGCGAGGGTACGCCCTATGGAGACACGCACGGCAGGGACTGGCCCGACAATCACATCCGTTTCGCCCGATTCGGCCTGGCCGCTGCAGCGCTGGCCTCCGGCGAGGTCTGTGCTGACTGGCAGCCGGATCTGGTGCACGCCCATGACTGGCCGGCAGGACTCGCTCCGGCGTACATGGCATGGCAGGGTCAACAGACGCCGTCCATCTTCACCATTCACAACCTGGCATACCAGGGCCTGTGCGACCTTGAGTCGATACCCGAGCTTGGGCTCCCGGAGGATGCCGCCAGTGCCGAGGGTATGGAGTTCTACGGCAAGCTGTCCTTTCTCAAGGCCGGCATCAACTACGCCGACCACATCACCACCGTAAGCCAGACCTATGCCCGGGAGATAACCACCGCAGACTTCGGTTGCGGCATGGACGGTCTGCTGGACCTGAAGGCCCGCCGTGGTCAACTCAGTGGCATCGCCAACGGTATCGACGAATGCTGGCACCCCGAGAGTGACAACCGCTTGATCCAGGGCTTTACCCAGCACGAGTGGGACGGCAAGCGCGCCAATATGCGCTATGTCGAAGAAACCTTCGGTCTGGAGCCCAGCGGCGGGCCGCTGTTCGTCATCATTTCCCGCCTGGTTTACCAGAAGGGACTGGATCTGATCCCCCAGATAGCCGAACACATCGTCGCCGCCGGAGGACGACTGGCCATCCTGGGTCAGGGTGAGGAACAGATCGAGGAGATGATAGCCGAGCTGGCCAGCCGCTATAGCGGTCGCATCGGCTTTCACCGCGGCTTCAACGAGACCGATGCACGGCGCATGTTCGCCGGCAGCGATTTCCTGCTGATGCCCTCCCGCTATGAGCCCTGCGGGCTCAGTCAGAGCTATGCGCAATGCTTCGGCTCCCTGCCGATCGCTCGCCGTACCGGCGGGCTGGCCGACACCATAGAGGACGGCGTCACCGGCTTCCTGTTCGAGGACGGTACGGCCGCCAGCTTCAGCGCCGCCATCGAGCGCGCGCTGCATGTCTACCGGCATCCCGATCTGCTCGACGCGATGCGCTGCCGCGCCATGGTGGCACCACGCTATTGGCGTCATGCCGCCAAACCGTACGACAAGTTGTACCGCAACCTGATCAACCAATCACTCGCGGCGCCAGTGGCGGCCGCCAGAGGACCGGAGCACGGATGGCAGGCCTGAATCATGACCCCAACGCCCTGCCGCAACACGGCGCTATCCGCCGCGAGGACGGCTCGGTGCGGTTTTCACTCTGGGCGCCCAGCGCCCGCAGCGTAACACTGCTGCTGGATGGCGGCGGCGAGCACCCGATGCAGGCTGAGGCAGATGGCTGGTTCCGGCTCGACATCGCCTCTCCGTCCGGCGCGGGCTATCGCTATCTGGTCGACGAGCAGACCGAGGTGCCCGATCCTGCCTCGCGCTATCAACCCGACGGCATTACCGGCTACGCCGCCATTGTGGACCCCCACCGCTACGCCTGGCGCGCCACGCACTGGCGAGGCCGGCCGTGGCACGAAACCGTACTATATGAGCTGCACGTCGGTCTGCTCGGTGGCTACGCAGGGGTCGAGCGGCAATTGCCGGAACTGGTGCAGCTTGGGATCACGGCGATCGAATTGATGCCCCTGGGCGAGTTCCCCGGAGAACGCAACTGGGGCTACGACGGCGTGTTGCCGTTCGCCCCGCAGTCGTCCTATGGATCGCCTGATCAGCTCAGGCAGTTGATCGATCGTGCCCATGAGCTCGGCCTCATGGTGTTCGTTGACGTGGTGTACAACCATTTCGGACCCGATGGCAATTTCCTCGGCGTATACGCAAAGGAGTTCTTCCGCGAGGACATCACCACCCCCTGGGGCGCCTCGATCGATTTTCGCCGTCCGGAGGTTCGCGACTTTTTCTGCGAAAACGCGCTGATGTGGCTGCAGGATTATCAGGTCGACGGCCTGCGTCTGGATGCGGTGCATGCCATCAGCGAGAAGGACTTTCTCGTCGAGCTGGCCGAGCGGGTTCGCAGCGCAATTCCCACCGACCGACATGTGCACCTGGTGCTGGAAAACGAGGACAACAGTGCCGAGCTGCTGAGCCACCACTTCGACGCGCAATGGAATGATGACGCCCACAACGTGCTGCACGTCCTGCTGACTGGTGAAACCGAGAGCTATTACAGTGATTACGCGCAGACGCCCACGGAAAAGCTCGCGCGCTGCCTCGCCGAGGGCTTTGTCTATCAGGGCGAGGACAACCGGCATGGAAGGCTGCGCGGTCAGCCCAGCGGTCACCTGCCGAGCACGGCCTTTGTGATGTTTCTGCAGAACCACGACCAGACCGGCAACCGCGCCCTGGGCGAGCGTCTGATCGAGCTCACCGATGAGCCGGCACTGAAGGCGGCCACCGCACTGTTGCTGCTATCGCCAATGGTGCCCCTGCTGTTCATGGGCGAGGAATGGGGATGCCGCAGCCCCTTTCTGTTCTTCACCGATCATCATCCGCAACTGGGTGAAGCCGTGCGCCAGGGGCGACGTAGCGAGTTTTCGGAATTTTCCAGCTTTGCCGACCCGTCGGCCCGCGAACGCATACCCGATCCCAATGCTCAGGCCACCTTTGAGCGCTCGATCCCGGACTGGGCAGCCCGGTCGGAGCCGCCCCACGAGCAATGGCTGCACTACTACCGACACCTGCTGGATCTGCGTCACCGGCTGCTTGTGCCCCGCCTGGCGGGTACCCAGGCACTGGGCTGCCAGATTCTGGCCGACAAGGCAGTCGCCGCGTCCTGGCGTCTGGGCGACGGCAGTCTGCTGTATATCGATCTGAACCTATCGTCGCAGCTGGTGCCTGTAGATGAGCGCAATGGCGCGCACACCCTTTTTCAATACGGCCTGAATCTGTGCAGCAAGGGGCACTCGCCCCTGCCGCCGCACAGCATAGTCATCAGTATGGACTTGATTACATGAGCGATGCAGCACTGGCGGAACTGGCCCAAAAGGCGGGTATCAGTACGCGATGGACCGACGCCCATGGCCAGCCCCAGCAAGTGAACGCGCAAGCGCTGCGTACGCTGCTTGCCGCCCTGGGACTGCCAGCCGAAAGCGACCAACAGATCCGCAGCAGCCTCGCGGAGCAAAGTGAACGACAGCGCCGCGCCGAGGCCGGGCCATTGATTGCAATGGTGGCCAATCAGCCCGTCTCCCTGGCCGGACGCTTTGCCCCCGGCACCCCCTGCAAGATCGTGCTCGACGACGAGCGCAGCCTGCATCGGCGTCTGGACCACAATGGCTGTCTGCCGGGTATCGCCCAGTGCGGTTATCACCAGCTATTGATCGAAGACCATCTGCTCACCCTGGCAGTCGCACCCGCGACCTGTCGCAGCATTGATGATCTCAGCGGTAGACGCCATGCCCATGTATGGGGCCTGGCGGCGCAGTTGTATTCCCTGCGTCGCCCTGGCGATGGCGGGGTCGGCGATACCCTGGCACTGGAACAGCTGGCCCGTACTGCGGCAGCGCAGGGTGCCGACGCGGTGGCGATCAGCCCGATGCACGCGATGTTCAGCGCCATTACCGACCAGTACAGCCCCTACTCGCCCTCCAGCCGTCTGTTTTTCAATCCACTGTATGCCGCGCCGTCTCGCATACTCGGTGACGAACCGGTCAGGCGCGCCATCGCCGAGGCGGGACTGCAGGATGAACTGGCACGCCTGGAACAACTGGAACTGATTGACTGGCCCGGCGTGGCAGCGGCCAAACAGCGACTGTTACGCCGCCTGCACGCGCAATTTTCGTCGCGGGACAATGGCTTGACCAGGGACTTTGCCCACTTCTGTAAAAAAGGCGGCGCGCCCCTGGAACAGCACTGCCGCTTCGAGGCACTGCACGCGTACATGCTGAAAAACCAGCAGGTCCACAGCTGGCATGACTGGCCCAGCCCCTTTCGCGACCCCAACAGCCATGCGGTCCAGCAATTTGCCGTCGAGCACCGTACGGAGGTCGACTTTCACATGTTCTGCCAGTGGCTGGTCGGCTGCGGCCTGGAGCGCGCCCAATCGGTCGCACGCACCGCCGGCATGTCCGTTGGACTGATCAGCGACCTGGCCGTCGGTGCCGACGGCGCCGGCAGTCTCGCCTGGTCGAGACAGTCCGAACTGCTGAGCGCCGTGTCCGTGGGCGCGCCCCCGGACATCATCAACAGCCAGGGCCAGAACTGGGGCGTGTCCGCACTGTCGCCATGGGGCCTGCAGGAGCTGGGCTATCACGCATTCACCGACATGCTGCAGGCAAACATGACCCACGCCGGCGGCATTCGCATTGATCACGTGATGGGGCTCAAGCGGCTCTGGGTGATTCCCGAGGGCGCACCACCGACCATGGGCGCCTATCTGAACTACCCATTCGAAACCCTCATGCACCTGGTGGCGCTGGAATCGTGGCGGCATCAGGCGATCGTTATCGGCGAAGACCTCGGCACGGTACCGGAAGGCCTGCGCGAAGCGCTTGCGTCCCGCGGTGCCCTGGGCATGCGGGTACTGCACTTCGAGAAGGATGGCGATGCCTTCATCGCGCCCCGGGACTGGCCCGCCGACGCCCTGGCTACGACCACGACCCACGACCTGCCCAGCATTCGCGGCTGGATTGCCGGACGTGACATCGAATGGCGCGAACAGGCCGGACACCGGGGAGCAGAGGAAAGCGACTCCGACCGAGCGCTGCGCGCCAGCGAGAAGGTGGCCCTGACCCAGGCCCTGAAGGACGCCGGAGAACTGCCGGAGACCGACAGCGATGATCTGGCTCAGCTTGAAGCCTGCATCGGTTTTATCGGCAAGACCCCTGCCCCATTGGTTCTGCTTCCACTGGAGGATGCCCTGGGTGAACTGGAGCAACCCAATCTGCCGGGCCCTGGGAGCATCCATCCCAACTGGCGACGCCGCTTTGCCACGAATGCGGGGGACCTGCTTGCTGACGATCAGGTCCGCCAGCGCCTGCAGCGGCTGGACCGAGCGCGAGCCCGACGCGAGCGGGAGTCTTCATGAGCCAACCGATAACGCAATTGCGGGCCACGGCGCGCCTGCAGTTCCATCCCGGCTTCACCCTGGACGACGCCACAGCGCTGGTCGACTACTTCGCGGACCTTGGGATCAGCCACCTGTACGCTTCACCCCTGACACGGGCCCGGCCCGGCTCCATGCACGGTTACGATGTGGTCGACCCGACCCGGATCAACCCTGAGCTCGGCGGTGAGGCAGCCCTGGAGCGGCTGGTAGCTGCCCTGCGGGCAAAAGGCATGGGTCTGATTCTCGATATCGTACCCAACCACATGGCCGTCAGCGACGCCAACCCCTGGTGGCGCAGCGTACTGGAATGGGGAGTATCGAGCCCCTATGCCGCTTACTTCGATATCAACTGGCGAGTCGAGGATCCCCTGCTGCACCGCCGCGTGCTGGCCCCCTTTCTCGGTCGCGATTACGCGCAGGTGCTGGAAGATGGCGAGCTGCAGCTCGATTACGACGCGGCCCAGGGAACCTTCTCGCTCACCTATTTCGACAACCGCTTCCCCCTGACACCCGCCAGCTATGCCGACATCCTGCACCGATCGCAGGACCATCAGCTGAACCAGCTGGCGGTGCATTTTGCCGCTCTGGAGGGCTGCCGACGGGGGCCGCAGAAAGCCCCTGAACTGCACCGCGAGCTGGCACGGTTTGGCAGCACACCGGACGGCCTGCGCCTGATTCATCAGGCCATGACAGCCTTTGACAGCAAGGCAGTCGGCCACCCTGCCCCCCTGCACGCGCTGCTGGAGTGTCAGCACTACCGGTTGGCAAACTGGCGAACTGCCGCAGACGAGATCAACTGGCGGCGCTTCTTCGACATCAACGAGCTGATATCCCTGCGCATAGAGTCGCACGAGGTATTCGAGGCGGCCCATGGGAAAATCTTCGAGCTGATCGAGCGGGGCCTGGTCGACGGACTGCGCATCGATCACATCGACGGTCTGGCTGATCCCCGCGGCTACTGCCGCAAACTGCGCCGGCGGGTGGAAGGTCTGCGGGGCGAGAATGCCACCAGCCCGTTTCCGATCCATGTCGAGAAGATCCTCGGTGTCGGCGAATCGGTACCGGCGGACTGGCAGGTGGACGGCACCACCGGCTACGAGTTCATGAACCAGATCTCGTTGCTCCAGCATGATCCCGCGGGTGAAGCGCCGCTGCACCGTTTCTGGGCCAGCGAAACGGCACGCACCCCCGATTTTCTGCAGGAAGTATACGAAGCGCGCCGACTGGTGCTGACCCACTCGCTTGCCGCCGATTTCGAAACGGTAGCCCAGGGTCTGATGCGTCTGGCCCGCACGGAGATTGCCACGCGGGATATCACCCTCAACGGGATTCGACGCGTTCTGCTCGAGCTGATTGCGAACTTTACCGTTTACCGCACTTACGCTGCCGCCTGTGGCCGCTCGGAACAGGACCGGGTGTATTTTCGGCAAGCCAGACAGGCTGCCAGTGTTCGCCTCTCACCAGCGGACATGACTGTGCTCGATCAGCTTGATCGCTGGTTGGGTGGCGAGCCCCTGAGGCGAGCGCCGCCGGGGCCTGTGCGCAGACTTCGCCGACGGGTATTGCAGCGGTTTCATCAGCTGACCTCACCCGCAGCAGCAAAAGCGGTGGAGGACACCGCGTTCTATCGCTCCGGCGTGCTGCTCTCACGCAATGATGTGGGCTTTGATCCGGAACACTTCCAGGCGCCACCTGTGGCCTTCCACGAAGCCAATATCAGGCGTTGCCAACTTTACCCGCGCAATCTGCTCACTACCGCCACCCATGACCACAAGCGCGGCGAGGATACGCGCGCGCGGCTGGCCGTTATCAGCGAACGGGCAGCCTGGTATGTCGACCGTGTGCGCCACTGGCAGCAGTTGGCGGCACCGCTGCGTCGGGCGGTGGGCGAGGTCAGCGCGCCCTCGCCGGCTGACGAATTGATGCTCTACCAGACCCTGCTGGCCAGCTGGCCCCTGGATCTGCAATGCGATGACATCGAAGGCTTGCAGACCTTCCATGGGCGCGTGGCAGGCTGGCAGGAAAAGGCCCTGCGCGAGGCAAAGCTGATCAGCAGCTGGAGCGCCCCGGCCACGGAATACGAAACAGCCTGCCGCGACTTTCTCTCCGGTCTGCTGTTCGACGACCGCTTCTGGAGTCTGCGCGCGGCGATTGCCGATGCAGCTCAACGCCTGGCGCCAGCAGGCGCGTTGAACAGTCTGGCCCAGTCTCTGCTGCGCCTGACGGTACCCGGCGTACCTGACCTCTACCAGGGCACCGAGTTCTGGGATTTCAGCCTGGTCGATCCGGATAATCGCCGACCGGTCGATTATGCCGAAAGACGTCAGGCGCTGAGCCGCAGCGCGCCCCCCGAAGACCTGCTGAGCCGCTGGCATGACGGGCACATCAAGCAATGGCTGGTGGCCCGGGTGCTCCGTTGGCGCGCCACCCATCCGGCGCTCTTTCAGCATGGTCAATACCAGCCACTGGAGATCTGCGGGCGCCACGCCGATCGGCTACTCGCCTTCGCACGGACGCATGCAGACCAGACCATGGTGGTGGTCGTACCCGTACGTGCGGCCGCCCTGCTCGGCGATAGCGAAAAGCCACTCATCGCGGCCCAGCAATGGGACGACACGGCGGTACGACTGCCGGGGCATCTGCAGACTCGCGCGCTGGGGAACCTCCTCACCGACGAGACTGTCCGGGTAGAAGGAGACCGGATTGCCGCCAGCGAGCTGCTGGCGCGTGTGCCGGTTGGTTTCATCCACGTTCAATCCGACACCGACATACGGGAGCAACAACCATGAGCGACGAAGAACGTATCCGCGAACTGGCCTACCAGATATGGGAGAGCGAGGGACGCCCCGAGGGCCAGACCGAGAAGCATTGGGAGATGGCCCGCAAGTTGATGGAGAGCCAGGAGCAGGGCGAGTTGACACCCCCGCCTGAAACCCCGGCAAGCGGCAAACCCAAGCGGACCCGCAAGGCGCCACCGAAGGATGAAACCCAGGCCGAGAAGCCGGCGCTGCTGGGCAAGCCCACGGCCCGACGCAAGAAAGCCGCGGCCGATGCAGTGGCTACCGCTCCGGACAAGGCCAAGGCGGCTACCCGAGCCAGAACGCCACGCAGCAAGACCGCAAAGCCGGAATAAGGAGCGATCATGAGCAGCAAACGCAGCGCGCGTTACGAGGATTTCCAGCCGCAACAGACATCCCGGGTAACCGAGGGGCAGCCTTTTCCGCTGGGTGCCACCTGGGACGGGCTGGGGGTCAACTTCGCGCTGTTTTCTGCGCATGCGACCCGGGTAGAGCTGTGTCTGTTCGACAGTACCGGTGAAACGGAGCTTGAGCGTATCGAGCTGCCCGAATACACCAACGAGATCTGGCACGGCTATTTGCCCGATGCCCATCCCGGGCAGATCTATGGTTACCGGGTGCACGGTCCTTACGAACCCGAGTCGGGCCACCGTTTCAACCACCACAAGCTGCTGATCGACCCCTACGCCAAGCAACTGGTAGGCAGCCTGAAGTGGTCCGAGAGCCTGTTCGGCTACACCATCGGCTCGCCGGACGCGGACCTGAGTTTCGACGAGCGTGACAGCGCACCCTTCATGCCCAAGGCCAAGGTCATCGACCCCGCCTTCACCTGGGGGCACCAGCAGAAGCCGCGCGTCCCCTGGAGCCGGACCGCCATCTACGAAGCACACGTGCGTGGCATAAGCATGCGGCATCCCGACGTGCCGAAAGCGCTGCGCGGCACCTATGGCGGATTGAAAACCACCGAACTGATCGAGCATATCCGCTCGCTGGGCGTCACCAGCGTGGAGCTGTTGCCGGTCCACGCCTACGTCAATGACCAGCATCTGCTGGAGAAGGGACTGAACAACTACTGGGGCTACAACAGCATCGCCTTCTTTGCACCGCACCCGGAGTATTCCGCCAGCGGCCGCATCAGCGAGTTCAAGGAGATGGTCGCCCAACTCCACGATGCCGGGCTCGAGGTGATCCTGGACGTGGTCTACAACCACACCGCCGAAGGCAACGAGCTGGGACCGACGCTGTCCATGCGCGGCATCGACAACGCCACCTATTACCGTCTGATGCCCGAAGAGAAGCGCTATTACATCAACGATTCCGGCACCGGCAACACCCTGGACCTGGGTCATCCGTGCGTCCTGCAGATGGTCACCGACTCCCTGCGGTACTGGGCGACGGAAATGCAGGTAGACGGCTTCCGCTTCGATCTGGCGACCATCCTGGCCCGCCACGCCCACGGCTTCGATGAGCGACACGGGTTTCTGGTCGCCTGCCGGCAGGATCCGGTACTCAGCGAGGTAAAGTTGATCGCCGAACCCTGGGACTGCGGTCCCGGCGGCTATCAGGTCGGCGGGTTTCCACCCGGGTGGATGGAATGGAATGACCGCTACAGGGACACCGTACGCGCCTTCTGGCGCGGGGACGAAGGCCAGATCGGCGAGCTGGCCAGCCGCCTGACCGGCTCGGGCGAATTCTTCAATCAACGCGGCCGCCGGCCGTTTGCCTCGGTCAATTTCGTCACCGCCCATGACGGCTTCACCCTGAGGGATGTGGTCAGTTACGACGAAAAGCACAACGAGGCCAACGGTGAGGACAACCAGGATGGCAGCGATCACAACCATTCCTGGAACCACGGTGAGGAGGGCCCAACCGAGGTGCCCGCCATTCGCGCCCTGCGCCTGCGCCAGATGCGCAACATGCTTGCCACGCTGATGCTGTCCCAGGGCACGCCCATGCTCCTGGCCGGGGACGAGTTCAGTCGCACCCAGGGCGGCAACAACAATGTCTACTGCCAGGATAATGAGCTGGGCTGGATCAACTGGGATGTCGACAAGGAAGGACGCAGCCTGCTGGCCTTTACCCGTCGGCTGGCTCAGTTGCGTCGCGCCTACCCGATCCTGCGTCGCGGACGCTTTCTGGTTGGAGAATACGAGGAGGAGCTGGGTGTAAAGGATGTTACCTGGCTAGCGCCCGATGGCAGCGAAATGTCTGCTGAACAGTGGGAGGACCCGCAGGCGCGCTGCCTGGGTATGCTGCTGGACGGCCGGGCAAGGCCCACGGGTATTCGCCGCAGCGGCCATGACGCCACGCTGCTGCTGCTGCTCAACGCGCACCACGACATCGTCGGATTCCATCTGCCTGAAGTGGTGCAGGGCGCCTGGTGGCACTGCCTGCTGGATACCAATCGGCCGCGCCTCCGAGCCGGCGAGCGACATGAGCTGGGCAGCGAGTTTCTGATCAATGAGCGCTCCCTGATGCTGTTCGAGCTGCAAAAGGAGGAAGAGGACTGATACAGGCCCCTGCCCTGATCTGCGCCTGAACTATGCGGCCGGTTGCCGGTCGTAAATGCCAGGGAAGATCAATTCCTGATTCAGACGCACAGGCACAGACAGGGTTATCAAGGATCCATGAGTCAAACGAGCAGTCCGGCCAGAAGGGCACGGCAGCCCAAGATCAGTTACCGCGCTACGCAGTCTCTACCCAACCCGGTTTCGAACCCCGTGCATGCCGCAGGCCGGGGAACGTGGCAATGAATGCGCAGCTCGACGAACGCAAGCCGACAGAACTGGCTCCGCCGGTGCATACCCTGCGCATTCTCACGGTCAATACGCACAAGGGTTTCACCTGGCTCAATCGCAAATTCATTCTGCCGGAGCTGCGCGAGGCCGTGCGCACGCTCTCCTCGGACGTGGTGTTTCTGCAGGAAGTGCTCGGCGAGAACCTCGAGCACGGCCTGCGCTACCCCAATTGGTCCTCGATACCCCAGTACGAGTATCTGGCGGACACCATGTGGCCCGACTTCGCCTACGGGCGCAATGCGGTTTATCCACACGGGCACCATGGTAACGCCTTGCTGTCGAAGTTTCCCATCCTGCGCTACGAGAATCTGGATGTGAGCATCAGCGGTACCGAAGAACGCGGCCTGCTCCATGCGGTGCTCGACGTCCCGGGTCACGAGGAAGTGCATGCCATCTGCGTGCATCTGGGCCTGCGCGAGCATCACCGTGAGGAACAGCTGGGCCTGCTCTGCGAGGTGGTCAACCGGCTTCCGGCAGCCGCACCGGTGATTGTTGCCGGTGACTTCAACGACTGGCGCCAGCGCGCCGATGACCTGCTGCTGCCCTGTGGCCTCCAGGAGGCCTTTGTCAGCGAGTTCGGCGCTCCGGCCCGCAGTTTTCCGGCACGCTGGCCGGTGCTGTGCCTGGATCGGATTTATGTTCGCAACGCACGCTTCCGGCATCCGGAGGTCCTATCCAAACGCCCATGGTCGCATCTGTCCGACCATGCTCCTCTGGCGGTCGAGGTACTGATATGAAGCCCAAATGGTGTGACGGTAATCAGGTCGAACTGCTCATCAACGGTGAGGAATACTTCCCGAGCGTCTACGAGCGCATCCGCGCAGCCAGCGAGGAGATCCTGCTGGAGACCTTCATTCTTTTCGAGGACAAGGTAGGCCAGGAACTGCAGCGGGTCCTGATCGAAGCCGCCCAGCGGGGCGTGCGTATCGAAGTGCTGGTGGATGGCTATGGCACCGCTGATCTGAGTACCCCCTTCATCAGCGAAATGGTGGCGGCCGGTATCAGCATTCACATGTTCGATCCCCAGCCCAAGCTGCTCGGGTTCCGTACCAACCTGTTCCGCCGGCTGCACCGCAAGATCGTGGTGATTGATTGCCAGGAAGCCTTTGTCGGCGGGATCAATTTCGGCGCCGATCACCTTGCCGACTTCGGCCCCATGGCCAAGCAGGATTACGCCGTGCATGTCCGCGGTCCGATTGTGGCGGACATCCATCGTGCCAGCATGGATCTGCTACGCCATGCGCGCAGCGATATCCGGCACTGGCCCGACGCCACCGAGCAGAAGGTGCAGCGGCACTCGGGCGGTGCCAGCATGCTGTTCTCGATTCGCGACAATGACCACCATTTCCGCGATATCGAAGAACAGTACATGCGTGCCATCCGTTCGGCCGATCACCGCCTGACCATCGCCAACGCCTACTTCTTCCCCGGCTATCGGCTTATTCGCGAGCTGCGCAACGCGGCCCGCCGCGGGGTGCATGTGGTACTGATTCTGCAGGGCCAGCCGGATATGCCCATGGCGCGCATGGCCAGCCAGTTTCTCTACCACTATCTGCTGCGCTCCGGAGTGCATATCTACGAATATTGCGAGCGCCCGCTGCATGGCAAGGTCGCCCTGGTGGACCGGGAATGGTGCACTATCGGGTCCAGCAACCTCGATCCGCTCAGTCTTTCGCTGAACCTCGAAGCCAATCTGATGATTCGTAGCCAGGCGCTCAACCAGCAACTGTTCGAGCATCTGGAGCGTCTATCGGCAGCCAAGTGCAAGGAAATCACCCTGGAACAGACGCGCCGCGGTGCCTGGTGGAAAACGCCCCTGACCGTGGCCTGCTTCCACTTTCTCAGACATTTTCCAGCCATGGCCGGCATGCTGCCCGCGCATACACCTCGGCTCGAACCCCTCAAACCCGTTGCCGAGCAGAGCGAGACCATGCATTACAAACAGGACAAACCCACATGAGCGGTCAGGCTGCGTCTGCAGAGGAGAAAAAGCCGCGCACCAAGTGGTTCTGGATCAATCGCGCCCTGACCCTGGTTTTCTTCATCCTGGTCCCGACCCTGCTGTACATCCAGGCGCGCAACATCGACTGGCAGGAGGTAGGCGAGACCCTGCGCACCTATCCGGCCACTACCCTGCTGGCCGGCGCCGGCATCGCCCTGGTCAGCTACGGCGTGTATTGTTGCTATGACCTGCTGGGTCGCTATTACACCCGCCACCGTTTGCCGATGACCCAGGTATTTCCGGTGACGTTCGTCTGCTACGCCTTCAATCTCAATATGGGCGCACTCATCGGCGGCGTCGCCTTTCGCTACCGCCTCTACAGCAGGCTGGGGCTGGACGTACCGACCATCACCCGGATCCTCACCCTGAGCATGGTGACCAACTGGCTCGGCTACATCATTCTTGCCGGCGGTATCTTTGCCCTGGGGCTGATTACCTTGCCGGACAGCTGGCAGATCGGCGCAACCGGTCTGCGGGTGCTGGGCGTTGCCCTGTTGCTGGCCGCCGCAGGCTATTTGCTGGCGTGTGGTTTCTCGCGGCGGCGCAAGTGGGAATGGCGCGGCCACGAGATCCTGCTCCCGTCCTGGCAGCTGGCACTGGTCCAGGCTGCCCTCGGTGCGTCGAACTGGTGTCTGATGGCTTTGCTGATCTATCTGCTGATGCCTGAGGATGCTTTCTACCCCACCATCCTGGGTATATTGATGATCAGCAGCATTGCGGGTGTTATCACCCATATTCCTGCTGGCCTCGGCGTTATCGAGGTGGTGTTCATCACCCTGCTGCAACATGAGTTTGCCAAAAGCGAGCTGCTCGCGGCCCTGATCGGCTATCGGGCACTGTATTTCATCTTTCCCCTGGCAATCGCCCTGGTGGTGTACCTGACGCTGGAAAAACGCTCCAAGGCCCTGCGCAGCGAGCAATGACCTGACGTCACCGAGCTGCGCCGGGGCCAGCGACTGGCCTCAGCCCGCAGGCCTGAGGATCAGCGTCGCCAGGGGCGGCAAATCCAGCATGACGGACTGCTCCTTACCGTGGGCCTCCTGCGCCTGCGTGGCAATCTGGCCTGCCGTACCGGCGGCGGATCCCTGATAGCGTTCGGCGTCACTGTTCAACAGCACCTGCCAGTGTCCCGCTGCGGGCACACCCACCCGGTACTGCGAACGCGGAGTCGGTGTGAAGTTGTGCACCACCAGCAAGGGGCTGGCATCGTCTTCCCCCTTGCGCAACCAGGCAAACACGCTGTTGGTCCAGTCATCGCCGATCAGCCACTCGAAGCCGGCCTCGCTTTCGTCCAGCTGATGCAGCGCCGGTTCCTGTCGATAGAGTGCGTTGAGATCCTGCAGGAGGGTCTTGAGGCCCTGATGCTCACCATACTGCAGCAGGTACCAGTCGAGCTGGGCATCGTGGTTCCATTCGCGCCACTGGCCGAATTCGCAGCCCATGAACAGCAGCTTCTTGCCCGGGTGGCTCCACATGAAGCTGAAGTACAACCGCAGGTTGGCAAACTTCTGCCAGCGGTCGCCGGGCATCTTGTCGAGCAGGGATTTCTTGCCGTGCACTACCTCGTCGTGGGAAATGGGCAGCACGAAATGTTCGGAAAACGCATAGAGCAGGCCGAAGGTCAGCTCGTGGTGGTGGTGGCTGCGATACATCGGGTCCTGGCTGACATAACTCAAACTGTCATGCATCCAACCCATGTTCCATTTGAAATCGAAACCCAGCCCCCCTTCGCGGGTCGGTCGGCTGACACCCGGCCATGCCGTTGATTCTTCGGCAATCACCAGAGCGCCGGGGACATCACTGGCGACCACATCATTGAGGTGTCTCAGGAAATCGATGGCCTCCAGGTTCTCGCGACCGCCGTGACGATTGGGTATCCACTCCCCCGCCTTGCGCGAATAATCGCGATAGAGCATGGATGCCACCGCATCCACGCGCAGGCCGTCGATGTGGTAGATCTTCAGCCAGTGCAGTGCGGAAGCCAGCATGAAGCCATGCACTTCATTGCGCCCCAGATTGTAGATACAGGTGTTCCAGTCCTGATGATAGCCCTCGAAGGGGTGCTCGTATTCGTACAGCGCGGTGCCGTCGAAACGCGCCAGTCCGTGCTCGTCATTCGGAAAGTGCGCTGGCACCCAGTCGAGGATCACACCGATGCCTGCCTGGTGGCAGGCGTCGATGAACCCGGCAAAATCCTGTGGCGAACCATAGCGGGCGGTAGGCGCAAACTGGGACAGCGGCTGGTAGCCCCAGGAGCCGCCAAAGGGATGCTCCATGACCGGTAGCAGTTCGATGTGGCTGAAACCCAGCTCCTGTACATAGGGAATCAGCTGGGCGGCCAGCTCCTGCCAGCTCAGGGGTACGCCCTCGTCGGTTTCGTCCCCGGCACGGTGCCGCCAGCTGCCGGCATGCAACTCGTATACCGAAATCGGCTCACTGTGCGGCCGCGCCTCGGTGCGCCGCTGCATCCAGTCATCGTCATGCCACTGGAAATCCAGCGGCGAGGCCACCACCGAGCTGGTTTCCGGCGGCATCTGCGCAGCCAGGGCGATGGGATCGGCGCGCAGGGGCAAGAGACCATGCTGGCCAAGAATTTCGTATTTGTAGACCTCCCCTGGCCCGAGTCGGGGGATGAAAATCTCCCACACACCTGCGGACTGATGCAGCCGCATGGGATGGCGTCGTCCGTCCCAGCTGTTGAAGTTGCCCACTACCGAGACCCGCCGGGCATTCGGCGCCCAGACTGCAAAACGTACACCGGAGACGCCCTCGACTTCGGTCAGTTGCGCGCCAAATACCCGGCCCAGATCCCGGTGATTGCCTTCACTGAACAGGTAAATGTCCATGTCGCCCAATTGCGGACCGAAGGCATAGGGATCTTCGGTGTCCTGCACACCGCCTGGCCAGTGAATGCGCAGCAGATACGGACGCTGCTCGGCCAGTTCGAGGCTGAAGAAGCCGTTGGTCTGCCCCTGGTTCATCGCGCCGATAACCGCCCCGCCCCGGGGGTCTACCAGCTCCACTCGCAAGGCCCCGGGTTGATAGGTACGAACGATTACGCCGTTCTCCCGGCGATGGGGCCCGAGCAGTGCAAAGGGATCGCCATGCTCTGCTCTTTCCAGCGCTGCTATTGCAGCCTGCGTCGAATCGTCCAGATCATGCATTGTCATCAGCTTCGCTCTCCAGATATTCACGGCTCAGTTCACCCAGTCCCCGCAACGGCACGTTCAGCCAGTCGGGACGGTGATGAGCTTCATAAAGGATTTCGTAGGCGGCCTTTTCGATACCGAACAGGGCCAGGGCGGCATTTTCGCCATCACGGTCGGCCCAGGCATGGGGTACCTCGGCGGCGGCAAGACGATAGGCCACCATGAATGCACGACGGGTCTGCTCCAGGTAGGCCGCGGCGATGGTGCTGCGCGCCTTGTCAGCCTGAGCTGAGACGTCAGTACTGTGCGCGTCGCGAATGGCCAGTGCAGCGGCATAATCGAAGGAGCGCAACATGCCGCTGACATCCTTCATCGGGCTGTGTCGGGCGCGGCGTTCCTGCAGACTGCGTGAGGGCTCCCCTTCGAAATCGATGAAGAAGGCGTCTCCCTTGACCACCAGTACCTGCCCCAGATGCAGATCACCATGCACCCGGATGCGGATGCCACCCTGGCTCTTGCGCGCCAACTGTTCGACTAGTTGCAGCACATCCTTGCGATGGGCAGCCAGCCAATCAAGTTCTGCGGCCGCATTCTCTGGCAGGCTGTCCTGGGCCTTCAGCGCCTCGTCGATGGACTCGCGCACCTGCTCGGCAATATCCCTGGCCCACTCGCCGGTGTCATCTGATGTTGTAGCTACGTGCCCAAAATCGGGGTTATCAGAAGACCGCGCCAACAGGGCATGCATCTCTCCCAGACGCTGGCCGAGCATGGCAGCAAACGCCTCGAGTTCGGCCAGCGCGGTATATTGGCTTTCCATGGTCGAAACGCCGCCCGCCAGCTCGTCGCGAACGGCCCGGCTGAGGGTGTCCTGGGTCCACTGCCAGGCATCGCCCTGGCTGCTCAGATAGCCCTGCAATACCATCAGCGTGTGCGGCTCCCCGCTTGAATCGACGCGACGCACCTCGCCGAGCAACGGGGCGATATTGGCGAAACCGGCCTGGGTCAGATAGCCGCCAACCTCGGTTTCCGGATGGATACCCGGCATTACCCGGCGGATCACCTTGAGCATCATCCGCTCACCGATGATCAGTGAACTGTTGGATTGCTCCGCCGAGCTCAGATGGATTTCTTCCTCCGGCTGGTCTTCCATCTCGGCCAGTAAAGGCCCTGGCAGGAACTGGATCTCCTGATCCTCGCTCTTGATCACCTCGCTACTACGCAGATTGCTCAATACCCGCCGGGTAAAGCGTTCCAGCGTTACGGCGTCGGTCAGCAATCCCACGCGGTCAAAGCGCCGCAGGCGGGCCATGGCCAGGGCGGCCGCCTGCCCTGCTCCGCTGTTGGCCTGCTGTTCGTCTATAAAGCCCATCGGCAGCTGGTAGTTCTCGGTGCTGCCGCCACGTTTGACCTTGACCTCGCTGAGCACCGTCATGTCCGTGGCCGGGCCGAACGGAATGGCATACAGCATCCTGATCTTGGCTGCGTCAGAGGCCTGCCCAGCGAACCAGCGGCGGTTGGCCAGGTAGCCCGGCAAGGATTCGCGCTCCAGCACGTTGCGACAGGATTCGATCATCAGCTCGTCCAGACTGCGTTTGACCACCAGCGTGCGCAGTTCCGGCATGGGCTCCAGCGCTGGCGTGTGCCAGGACGGCATCTGGGCCTCCTCGGCCAGCAGGAACCAGAAAAAGCCGTAGGGGGGCAATGTCAGCAGATAGTTGAGTTTGCCGATCGGGGGAAACGAGGTGCCACCGACCATCTCCACCGGCACCGTACCCTCGTACGCGGCCAGTTCCAGCTCGGCGGCCTGGGCTGCACGCGACAGATTGGCGACACAGAGAATGGTCTCCTTGTGGCCGTCTTCGCCTTCGTACTCGCGTACGTAGGCGATGATCCGGCGGTTGGAGGGCGAGAGCATCTTCAGAGTGCCGCGGCCAAAAGCCTTCTGCTGCTTGCGCACCGCCAGCATCCGGCGTGTCCAGTTGAGCAGCGAATGGGTATCACCCAACTGGGATTCGACATTGATGGTCTGGAAGCCGTACAGCGGATCCATCACCGGTGGCAGTACCAGGCTGGCGGGATCGGCCTTGGAGAACCCGCCGTTACGGTCAATGGACCATTGCATGGGGGTGCGCACACCATCGCGGTCGCCAAGGAAAATGTTGTCGCCCATGCCTATTTCGTCGCCGTAGTACAGCGTCGGCGTACCCGGCATCGACAAAAGCAGGCTGTTGAGCAGCTCCACCCGGCGGCGATCACGCTCGACCAGCGGTGCCAGTCGGCGGCGGATGCCCAGGTTGATCCGTGCCCGGCGATCCGAGGCATAGTAATTCCACAGGTAATCGCGCTCGCGGTCGGTGACCATTTCCAGCGTCAATTCATCGTGGTTACGCAGGAATATCGCCCACTGACAGCTCTCGGGAATATCAGGCGTCTGGCGCAGGATATCGGTTATCGGAAAGCGGTCCTCCTGGGCAATCGCCATGTACATGCGCGGCATCAACGGAAAATGGAACGCCATATGGCATTCATTGCCTTCGCCGAAGTACATCTGGGTGTCTTCGGGCCACTGATTGGCCTCGGCCAGCAGCATCTTGTCCGGGTAATGCGCGTCCACCTCGGCGCGGATCTTTTTCAGCACCACGTGGGTTTCCGGCAGGTTCTCGTTGTTGGTGCCATCGCGCTCGATCAGGTACGGGATCGCATCCAGGCGCAGACCGTCCACGCCCATGTCGAGCCAGAATCGCATCACACTGAGAACCGCCTTGAGCACCTGGGGGTTATCGAAGTTGAGGTCCGGCTGATGGGAATAGAAACGGTGCCAGAAATACTGCTTGGCCACCGGATCCCAGGTCCAGTTGGACTTTTCCGTATCCAGAAAGATGATCCGCGTGCCCTGGTACTTGTCATCGGTATCTGACCAGACGTAGAAGTCCCGCGCCTTGGAGCCCTTCTTCGCGTGCCGGGCTTTCTGGAACCAGGGGTGCTGGTCGGAGGTATGGTTGATCACCAGTTCGGTAATCACCCGCAGCCCCCGCTTGTGCGCTTCGGCAATGAACTTGCGCGCATCGTTCATGGTGCCGTAATCGGGGTGCACACCGCGGTAGGCGGCGATATCGTAACCGTCGTCACGTCGCGGTGACGGATAGAACGGCAGCAGCCAGATGGTATTGACGCCCAGATCGGCTATGTAATCAAGCTTCTGAATCAACCCGGCAAAGTCGCCTATTCCGTCGTTATTGGCGTCGAAAAATGACTTCACATGTACCTGATAGATCACCGCATCCTTGTACCAGCTCGGATCGTTGAGAAAGGTGACCGTGTTGTCTTCACTGTTGTTCATTACGTTGCTCCCTCATGAGGCCGGACGGAGGCGCCAGATACCGAATGGCAAATGCCAGGGCTCGATGCGCATCCATTGGGTCTTGCCGTACCAGGTCCAGGTATGGCCGGTCATCAGGTCTTCCCCGTGCATGTGGGCGTCGTCCGGCAGGCCGAACTCCCACAGAGGCAGATCGAAATGCGCCTCCTGGGCGTTGTGCGGGTCAAGACTGATGGCGATCAGAATGAAATTGGTCAGATCTTCGGTGCGCTTGCCGAAGTACAGAATGTTGTCGTTCCAGGCGGTGTAGGCCTGAAAGCCCAGGTGGGTCTGCAGGGCCGGGTTCTGCCGGCGGATAAGATTGAGCCGGCTGATTTCGGCGACGATATTGCCCGGCGCGTTGTAGTCCCGCGGGCGGATCTCGTATTTCTCCGAATCCAGGTACTCCTCCTTGCCCTGCACCGGCGCCGACTCGCAGATCTCGAAGCCCGAATACATACCCCAGAGGCCTGAACCCATGGTCGCCAGGGCGGCACGAATCAGAAAACCCGGGCGACCCGACTGATGCAAGAAGCGTGGATTGATGTCCGGCGTATTGACGAAAAAGTTGGGCCGGTAACAGTCGCGCCACGGTGGTTCATTGAGCTCGGTGAAGTAGGTTTCCAGTTCGTATTTGGTATTACGCCAGGTGAAGTAGGTATAACTCTGGCTGTAACCGACCTTGCCCAGACGCGCCATCATCGCCGGTTTGGTAAAGGCTTCGGACAGGAAGATCACGTCGGGATGGTCGGTGCGAATATCGGCGATCAGCCACTCCCAGAACGGCAGCGGCTTGGTATGCGGGTTATCCACGCGAAACAGGGTTACCCCACGCTCGACCCAGCCGAGCACCACATCACGCAGAGCCACCCAGAGATCGGGCACCGCCTCCTTTTGATAAAAGTCGACATTGACGATGTCTTCATATTTCTTGGGGGGGTTTTCGGCGTGGCGAATGGTGCCGTCGGGCCGCCAGCTGAACCAGCCTGGATGCTCGCTGATCCAGGGATGATCGGGCGAGCACTGGATGGCGAAATCCAGGGCAATCTCCAGGCCGTGGGCCCGGGACTGGCGCACCAGCTCGAGAAAATCCTCGAGACTGCCGAGCTCGGGGTGGATGGCCTCGTGCCCGCCTTCCGGGCTGCCTATAGCGTAGGGACTGCCCGGGTCATTCTCGCCGGCAACCAGGGAGTTGTTCGGCCCCTTGCGGTGGGTACGGCCGATCGGATGGATGGGCGGAAAATAGAGAACGTCAAAGCCCATGCGGCTGATGTCGGGCAACCGACCGATCACATCACGAAAGGTCCCGTGCCGGCCTGGATCGGAAGTGACCGAACGGGGGAACAGTTCGTACCAGCTGGCAAATTCCGCCAGCGGGCGCTCCACCTCCAGTGGATAGGCCTGACTGAATACCTGGTGCGAGCGGATACCCGCTTCGCGCATGATTGCCAGGGTTTCCGGGGCGAGAAAAAAACTCAGCCGCTGGTCCAGTGCGTGGGCTTCATCCATCTGCGCAATCAGGCGGTCAAGCACCTGCGCATGCTCGGGCACAGCGGCCTGCTGCGCCTCGCGAATGAGCTGCTCGCCCTCCTGCAGCTCCAGGGTAATGGGTACTCCGGCACGGTATTTCTTTTCCACCTCGTCATAAAAGCTGGCGTAGAGATCGCGCCAGGCTTCAATGACGAACAGGTATCGTCCCGCCTGTTCAGGGCAGATCGCCGCTTCCCAGTGGTCGTTGCCGAGAAACGCCATCGGCATGGCATGCCAGCTGTCTTCATTCAGGCTACGCCAGCGCAGATTGACAGCCAGCTTGTCATGGCCATCGGTAAAGACCACGGCACCGATCGACGTGGTACGGCCCGCCACACCCTTGGTCGGGAAACGGCCCTGTTCCACTGTCGGAGAGACTGATTCGATGGCGATGCGCGGCATTTCGACCGCCTCCTCTACCGAAAGCCCGAGGGCTGGGTACTCGTCCTGATTGCGTGCACGTGTCAAAGACATTGCTGCCCCCTTGGGAAACAAGATGGAATTAGCAGAATGGAGAAAGATGCCTAATGCAGAGGACTGACTCATGGGCACCTAGTTCCCCATAAATCCGCGCAGGGATTCGCCGGCGCATCGGTCTGCAATGCAATTTTTGCCGCAGCTGGCGGTCTCAGGGTGACCCGGCAAGTGGCCGGGCAAAACGGCAGCGCCCTTCTGGGCGCTCACTGGCAACAAGGGTAGTCAATGGAGTATCTGGACTGGGTGCAATGGCCCGCCATGGTGGTGACTGTCGCGGCAGCCTGGCTGGTCGGGTCCCGGCTGAAGCACCGGCGTGAAATCGGCTTCTGGGTCTTTCTGACCAGTAATGTGCTCTGGGTGATCTGGGGGCTCTATGCCAACGCCTGGGCGCTGATCGTGCTGCAGCTCGCGCTGGCCGGGATGAATGTCCGCGGCATGGTCAAGAACTGGAAATAGGTGTTGGCAAGCCATTGACGACCCCGACCGGAACGTTCGGCCGGGGTCGCGAGACTCACATGTGCGCTGCCAACTCGGTGTTGAGCAGACGCTTGATGGTCCTGAGGTGGTCTTCCTCCTGCTCGACCGCCTTGCGGAAGCTCTTGGCAATATTCGGATGCCCGGCCTTGTCGGTGAGTTCGATCAGCGACTCCCACGCCGCGTTGTCGGTCAACTCGAGGGTGAGCAGCGCATTCAGCGCCTGGGAGGCATTGGTCCGCGGATCGGTCACCACCTGCATGGGCCCTATTGCCATGACGCCGGCCACATTGGCGCAGGGGGTCATGGCCGTCGGGTCGGCGCCCAGGGTCTCGATCGCATCCTTGAGAATGAACATGTGTTCAGCCTCCTCGTCGCGAATATGCCTCAGCTCCGGGATCATCTTCTGGCCGGCACTGTCAGAGGCTTGCAGCTTGGCGATTACCGCATCGTAAAGCCGCACGCCGGTGCGCTCGAACGCAAGGCGTTCGCCCAGCTTGTCGACCAGCAACTCGGGCTGCTTGCCCAGCATCTTGTCAAAGCCGCTCTTGAGCTTGCCCTTGGTCGAGCCCGGCACAGGCACCGTACCCACACCCTCCGAGGCCTCGGTCATCGTCTCGCGCTCCTTGGCCAGACGGGTCGAGTCCCCCGGTATGGTCGGTGGGTATTTTTCTACCGCTTCCATCATCTCTTTCACGTCATCAGGCGACATCTGTGCGCCGGTCAGGTTGTGGCCCAGCTTGGCTGCATCTGGCATGTCGTTTACCTCCTCATTGTTTGCGGGTCTGTTCGGTACCCGGTGCCCAGCGATAGCCGGCCGATACCACATCGCTTGGGATGCCGTCGGAATGGAGCTGCTCGCGGTAGGACAGCGACGCGGCACTTTCCTCTTCCTTCGGCACGTACTTGGCGCCATCGGTGCGCAGATCCACCTCCTCGTCGAGCACCTTGCGCACAAAATCCCGCTGGCTCTTGAAGGCCATCATCTTCGGCAGGTCGCCACCGAGGATTTCCGCAGGGTCACGTCGCTCCACCTTCTTGAACCATTCACAGGCGACGTTCAGCTGACCCAACTCGTAGTCGACGAAACGCTCCCAGAGCTCCTTGATCCGCGGGTTCTCTTCCTGTTCGGCGCAGCTGGCGTAGGCGTAGACCTCCATCGCCTCATGCACCAGCCACTTTTCGATGAAGCTCTCGTCCGGATCCATCAGCGAGCCATACTGGGTCACGTGTTGCTCCTCCACCGCAGCAATCTCGGCATACAGCTGGCGTGCTACCGGATCGGCAAAGGTCGGCCCGATGTTCATGTAGTAATCATGGGTCTGATACTCGGCGGCGGTAATCATCGCGGCGTGAATCTTGGTAATCAGCTGCGCCTGGTTCTTGTCGTAGCTGTCGCGCAGATCATCCTCCGGCGCGCGATGATGCTGCGATGTGGGTCTGCCGGGCACGATATCGGTGTAGCCCTGCAGAATATTGTTCGCGTCCTTGCCCTCAAGACGGTCCAGCATCGCCGAATAGCGATACAGGTGGTCGAAATCCTCTAGCAAGCCAAAGCGATAGGTTTGCGCCTGATACGGATCGGGCTCGCTCTGGGCGACAGCAGCCGTCACCTCGATGGCCACCTGCTCGTAGGCGATGGTGGTTTCAAGGGGAGAATGGTCGGCCGAAAGCAGCCAGTTCACCGCCGTTGCCTGTTGGTGTTCAACGCGGCGGATCTGCGCCAGCGGCAACCGCAAGTCGCGGTGGAACCGCGCGCCGATGTGTTTGAGCCGCAGGGCGTCCACTTCAACGCCGTTCATGAGGATGACCCTTACCCGGGTAAAGGCGTCATCATCCAGCTTGCTGATCGGGCGACCCGCCATCTCCTTCCAGGTGAATTTCTGCTTTTCCAGCGGACAACCCTTGTTATCAAGTATTCCAGTCAGGTTATGCATAGCTACTCCACGGATTAAGACCGGCGCGGCGGGACTCAGACCGCCGCGTCAGGTTGACTACTTGCGACCGCCTTTCTGACCAGCCTCCGCTGCGCGTTCGGGGTCGTTCTTGAAATTGCCGCCACTCTTCTGGCCGCCCTTGCTGCCGGCTTCCGATGCCCGCTGCGGATCATTCTTGAAGTTACCACCGCTCTGCTCGCCGCCTTTGCTCCCGGCTTCTGCGGCACGCTGTGGATCGTTCTTGAAATTACCGCCGCTCGCTTCTCCGCCCTTGCTTCCAGCCTGGGAAGCCCGTTGCGGATCTTCGGCAAAATTGCCCTTGCCACCACGATGTTCAGCCATATCGATTACTCCTCTGGTTGTTGTTTCAGCCCCCGAATCAGGGACTCAACCTTAAGAATGAAAGCCTCAATCTTGGTTCAGGCGTTTTATAGAATCCTTGCGTATGAGCAGTCGGGTGTTTAATACCCGACTGCTTGCATGCCGCCGTTAGCGCTTGGCGGTCACATCCGGGTCCGCTTTGCGGTCCAGGAAGTTCTCGGTCAGGGACGGCAGGTGGTTGCGCAACCACTCGGCCATGGCTACCTCCTGGGGCAGGATCTGTTCGCAGATCCGCTGGGTCTCGCTGTCGCCGGTAACCTTGGCCGCGGCAATCAGAACCGTGTAGGACGCTATCTCCATGTTCTCGAAGACATAGGCACTCATGGCACCCTTGACCACTTCATCACTGACAAACATGCCGCTGGCAGCCTGACCGAAGGCCATCAGCTTGGCACTGGCATCCTTGATGCTCGAGGTACTTCCGCCCAGGCGCTCGATGCACTGCTGCAGCAGTTGCTGCTGGCCGCGCGTCTCTTCGATGTGCTCTTCGAGCCGTGCCTTGAGCTGCGGATAATGTTCAAGACGCTTGATCTCGCCAGTCAGCATCTGCTCGGACTGCTGCTCCATCGCATGTGCATCGCGCAGCCAGTCAAGAACGGATTTTTCCGGATCGGACATTGTGGTTCTCCTTCAACTCGTTATTTGAAAATCAACCGTTGACGATCTTGCCGCCGTTGATATGCAGCACCTGACCGCTGACAAAAGAGGAATCATCGCAGGCAAGGTAGACATACCCGGGTGCCAGATCCGCCGGCTCGCCCGGGCGTTCCATGGGCGTACTGGCGCCGAATTCGGCGACCGAGTCGGCGTCGAAGGTGGAGGGAATCAGCGGCGTCCAGGTTGGACCAGGGGCTACGCCATTGACCCTGATACCGCGCTTGGCGAGGCTGATGGAAAGCGATCGCGTGAACGCGGTTATCGCGCCCTTGGTGGACGAGTAATCGATCAGTTTGGGGTTGCCCTGGTAGGCCGTGATCGAGGTGCTGTTGACGATCGCCGCGCCCTCACCCAGGTGCGGCAAAGCGGCCTTGGTCAGCTGGAACATGGAGAACACGTTGGTGCGGAAGGTTCTTTCCCACTGCTCTTGCTCGATCTCTTCGAGACCATCGCACACGTGCTGCTCACCGGCGTTGTTGACCAGGACGTCAAGGCGGCCCCAGCGCGCCAGCACGGTGTCGATCAGCTCCTGACATACCTCCCGCTCGCCGATGTCGCCAGCATGGCTGATGACTTCCCCGCCGCGCTTCTCGATTTCTTCGCAGGCGGTGCGCGCATCGTCGTGCTCATCGAGATAGGAGATCAGCACCTTTGCCCCCTCGGCGGCAAAGTGCACTGCCACCGCACGACCGATACCGCTGTCGCCCCCGGTAACAATGGCCACCTTGTCCTTGAGTTTGCCGGCGCTCCGGTAATGGTCGTGGATAAAGACCGGTGGCGGGTCCATCTTCTTCTCGGACCCCGGCTGCTGATCCTGGTGCTGCGCGGGCGGGGTTTTCTCTTCGCTCATGGTTTTCCTCCGATTCTGGTGTCTCTCAGAAGGAGGACCCGGTGCTCCGCGGCGGAGTTCCACCAATCTGACTCACACCCTGAAAGCCGCGGCACAGCGGCGTTGTGATCACCGGCTGCGCACTGTGCCGTTCGTCGGGAACGTTGAATCTTTCGATCGCGGCCCGAGTCAGTTACTTCATGTTACGAATGGAGTTACCCGTGGAGTTACCCAATGTCTGAGCTCAATTCCAACCTGGATCACAGCAATGCAGCCAAGGATGCCGGATCATTCGACCACTCGTCGCGCCTCGATGCCGAGAATTTCAGAACCTCGACCGAGACCAGGCCCAATGGCGACCTGGTGCTGATTGTTGAATCACCCCGTTACGGCGTATTCCGCAGAGTCGTACCCAAGGATCTCAAGGACCCCGCAGAGTTCGTCAACCGGGTGAAGCTCGACTTGCTGATCCAGAATGGCGAGCTGCCGCGCAATGAGATCTTGCAGGCCGCGCGCAAGGACAGAATTCCCACCTATACCCTGGGGAAGCTGCACAAGACGCGCTACGCCAGCCTTTGGGAGGATCGCAAGATTCGCAAGGACGAGCCGCCGGCGTAACCCGGTCCGAACCTGTTACCCCTGCTGCGTGAGTTCGCGATGGATGTCAGCTGGAATCAGATGCTTGCACTGACCGAGCTGCGGGTATTGCTCATCGCCGGATGTACCGTCCTGATTCTGGCGATTGTCGCCAGGGGGCTATGCAAGCTGGCTATCCGCATTACCCGCCGTTTGCCGTTTCTCGGTCAGGTCATCGTCAATATCTGTCCGCCTTTTATGTTCCTGTTGCCACTGCTGGGTCTTCAGGCAGTGTGGGCTGCAGCGCCGGCCGATACGTTATTCATCGATGCTGCCGAACATATAAACGGTCTGTGCATCATCGCCGTGGTGACCTGGATGGGCATCTGCGCGGTGCGGGCGGTGCAGCAGGTGATCGTTCGGCAGAACCCCACCGACATTCAGGACAATCTGCGGGCGCGCCGGATCCACACGCAAACGCAGCTACTGGTCCGCACGCTCAGCTTCTTCGTGCTGCTCTTTGGGGTCTCCAGCATGCTGATGACCTTCCCTGCCGTACGCCAGATAGGCACCGGGCTACTCGCTTCTGCCGGCCTGGCGGGGCTGGCGGTCGGCTTTGCCGCCAAACCGGTGCTGGGCAATATTATCGCAGGGCTGCAGATCGCGATTACCCAACCCATTCGGCTGGATGATGTGGTGATAGTCGAGAACGAATGGGGGCGTATCGAAGAGATAACCGGCACTTACGTGGTGGTGCGCATCTGGGACGAACGCCGTCTGATCGTGCCGCTGCAGTATTTCATCGAACAGCCGTTCCAGAACTGGACGCGTGAAACATCCGCCATCCTCGGCTCGGTATTCTTCTGGGTCGATTACTCGCTACCCCTGCAGCCCCTGCGCGAAGAACTGGATCGCCTGCTGGACGCAGTGCCTGAACTGTGGGATGGCCGCGTCAAGGTATTGCAGGTCACCGATACCACCGACAAGGTTATTCAGCTGCGCGCCCTGGCCAGCGCCAAGGATGCCTCCACCGCCTGGGATCTGCGCTGCTATCTGCGCGAACAGATGATCGGATTCATCCAGCGCGAATATCCCGAGAGCCTGCCACGGCTGCGCATCGGCGAGGCCGAAGCCTGATCAGGGCGCCTTCGCATTCAACTGCGCCCACATTTTTGCGGTAATGCGCTGCCGGTTGGAATAGCCTTCCCAGGGGTCACTCTTTAGCGAATCCAACCGCTCCTGCAGATTCTCAACGGTCCACTGCGCTGCGCTCTGCAAGCCCTCCAGCTCATCACGGGTGATGGGTACAGACACCGGCAACCCGGGCCGCGCACGCACCGAATAGGCTGCGACCGTACTCGCGCCGCGATGGTTGCGCAGGTAGTCGGTAAATATCTTGCCGACCCGGTTCTTCGGTCCCATCTTGGCGGTAAAGCGTTCCGGCAACTGGTCGGCCATGAACTGCGCGATGGCACGGGCAAAGGCCTTCACCTCATCCCAGTCGGCATAGCGCGCCAACGGAATGATGATGTGCGTGCCCTTGCCGCCGCTGGTCTTGATCCAGCTTTCCAGTCCGATCTCATCCAGCAGGGACAGCACCAGTTGGGTGGCCTCGATCATGCGTTGCCAGGGCAGCTCCGGGTCGGGATCGAGGTCAAGGATGATGCGGTCGGGTTTCTCGATCCGGTCGGTGCTCGCCCCCCAGGTATGGAACTCGACGCTGCCCATCTGCACAGCACCGATCAAGGCCTTGCGCGTGTCGATTTCCATCAGGCTCGGATGTCCGGGATCAAGCGACTCGTCCAGATGCTTGATATTGGGAATCGCCAGGTGCTGGGCGTGCTTCTGAAAGAACTGTTCGCCATCGATACCTTCCGGCGCGCGCAACAGCGAGACGGGGCGCCCAGTCAGGTGCGGCAGGATCCACTTTGCAATCTGATCATGGAAAGCCGCCAGCTCGCCCTTGCTGGTGCCGCTTGCGGCGTCAATGATGCGTTCGGCGCTGCTGATCTTCACCCCCGCCACCAGATCAGGGGCCTCGCCCTGGCTAACCTTTTTGCGGCTACCCTGTGCCTTGCGTGCGTGCTCACGCCTGACGGTGGGCAACGCCTGGGGCGGAGCTGGCTGCTCACGGACGATATCTTCGGCGGCCTTGTCGCTACGCAGTGCGATGAAGGTACCCTGGCGCAGCACATGTTCCTTGGTCCATTCCGCGAACTCGACCTCACACACCAGTTCGGGCCTGACCCAGTGAAGCTCATTGGAGCGGCCAGCGGCTCGGCTGTCGGCCAGGGGACTTGTCTTGCGTTCAAGCCTGCTTAACTTGCCGTGCAGGTCACGCAGCCTGCTCTCGGTAAAACCGCTACCCACCCGGCCGGCGTAACGTAGCTGGTCCCCACCCGGTTTGTCATGGACGGCCAGCAACAGAGAGCCAAACCCACTGCGGCTCCCTTTCGGGGGGGTAAAGCCGACAATGACGAACTCCTGGCGTAGCCGGCATTTGAGCTTGATCCAGTCCGCACTGCGCCTGGAACCATAGGTGCTGCCGCTACGCTTGCCGATCACGCCTTCCAGGGACATCGCACAGGCACTGGCGTGAATGCTCCTGGCATCATCGTCAAACACCGCGGAAAAGCGCAGGGTTTCGTCCGGGGCGTCCTGCAACGCCTGTTCAAGGGCGGCGCGGCGCACCTCCACAGGCTCCCCACGCATGTCCTTGCCGTTGAGGTAGGGCGCGTCAAACAGGTAATACACGATGTGCGCGTTGCGTCCGCTGTCGAAAGCGTTCTGCAGTGCCTGAAAGTCGGGCAGTCCATCCTTATTGAGCACCACCACTTCACCGTCGAGCCAGCTGTCGACCAGGCCAAGCGACTCGATATCCCTGACCTGCTGGGGTAAGCGGGCAGTCCAGTCCTTGCCGTTGCGGGAAAAAAGTCGCACCTTGCCCTTTTTCACCCGTGCCAGAATGCGGTAGCCATCGAATTTGATTTCGTACATCCAGTCGCCCGCGGGTGGCTCGCTGGCCAGGGTGGCAAGCTGCGGCGAAAAGCTGTCGGGGACGCTGGCAGTCTTTTTGCCAGCCTTGCTGGCCTTGTCTGACGAAACCGCCGGCTTCGCTGGTTTTGCGACGCGAGTGGTCGGTTTGCTGTTTTTCTGCTGGCTGCCGGGCGCCGCGGCCTTGTCCCGATCGCCAGGCAGCAAGGTACCGGAAATCACGCTCTCCGGTCGCTCGCTAACCACGTCATAGTCGGCCAGGTCGACCGCCTGATCATCCCGGCTCTTGATCAGCAGCCACTGCTCCTTGTCACTGCTGCGTCTGGATCGCGTACGCACCAGGTTCCAGGCTCCCGACAGCTTCTCACCGATCAGGGTGAATTCCAGCTTGCCGGCCTTGTACCCTGCAGCAGGATCGCCCTTGGGTTCCCAGGTGCCACGGTCCCAGACAATCACATCGCCACCGCCGTACTGGCCCTTGGGGATGCTGCCCTCGAAACTGCCGTAACTCAGAGGGTGATCTTCCACGTGGACGGCGAGACGTTTCTCACTCGGATCCAGGCTCGGCCCCTTGGGCACCGCCCAGCTCTTGAGCGTGCCGTCGAGCTCCAATCGGAAGTCGTAGTGCAACCGCCTGGCTGCGTGCTTCTGAATGACAAAATCGCGCCCACCGGTCTTTCTGTTTCGCTTTGCTCGCTTCTCTTCCGGCGGTTCGGGCGTGATGTCGAAATTGCGTTTGCGGTTGTATTCGCTATTTACACTGGCCATTTGACGGGTCCTCCTTAAACCGGGTTCGAGGGTTCGCGCAGCGCGCCTGCGCTATCGCCCGGAGCTATTTGATCGAGCGCTTCGGCGATTTGCGCGCGGGAGCATCTCCCTTCTCTTCGTCGCTATCCTTTGCGGTGCCCCGGGAAGCGGATTTGCGCCTGGAGGAGGCCCCTTTCTTGGCGTCACCGCCCTTGCCGCCCAGGCTGCGCTTGAGCAGCTCGGTCAGGTCAACGACATCCGCACTCTTGCGCTCGCCAGCATCTCCCTCGGCTTTCTCGACCTGCTCTATTTCCCCTTCCTTGGCTTTTTCTTCTACCAGACGCATGACCTCGTCCTCGAAGGTATCGCGGTAATCATCCGGCTCCCATGCCGACGTCATGTCCTCGATCAGTCGCGTGGCCATGTCCAGTTCCTTCCTGGAGAGATCCGGTTTGGCAACGTCGTTGCCCAGATCCAGGATATCCAGGCTGCGCACATCGCTGGGCCATCGCAGCATCATCATGACCAGCGCAGCGTCCTTGGGCATTACCGCTGCAAGTCGCTGGCGACTGCGCACGACAACATTGGCCAGCGCGACCTTGTCGGTCTTGATCAGCGCCTCGCGCAGCAAGGCATAGACCTTCTCGCCGCGTCGGCCGGGGCTCAGGTAATAGGGCTTGTGGATATTTTCCATGGGTATCGCAGCGCTTTCGACGAAAGCGAATATGTCGATGGTCTGGGTTGCCTCCGGATTGGCCGCCTTGATTTCCTCTTCGCTGAGCACAACGTAACGGCCCTTTTCCAGCTCGACGCCCTTGACGATATGCTCCTTGGTGATCTCCTTTCCGGTAGCCTTGTTGATCCGCTTGTACCCCACCGGATCCATCGTGCGCTCGTCTAGCCAGTCAAAATTGATGCCCTGCGACGAGGATGCAGATATCAGCGATACCGGGATATGCACCAGCCCGAAGCTGATTGCGCCTTTCCAGATTGACCGTGCCATTGACCTGCCCCGCATGCCTTTGAGGATTGTGTCCACGTTCTGGAAGGACCCGGCCCGCGGGCGAAAGTTTCTCCTTTTTACCGCGGCAGCCCTCGCCGATCCGCCAGATTGCCGGAACCATTCAGCCAAATGCAGGCCGATATTCAAAGCGCTGCACACCCTTGTGCAGCAGGGCAACGGGCTGGGGAGAATCCATATGGGGGAGAGGGTACGTGAACCGTCTCGGGGTGCCATGCAGGGGGTCATGCTGGCTGTCACCGATGCGGCGACACCCGAACACGAGCTGAAGGTACACACCGTGCTGGGCACGCGCATCGCTGAAATGCTCGATTGCCGATTTCTGGGGCTTGCCGAGAGCCCCGCGGACACCGCAGATCCTGTCTATCTGATTCCCGATGCCACCTTGACCGGCGACCAGCACCACGCGCTGGGAATCAAAACCGAGGCAGATTTCTTCGGCGGCAGCGTCCCCTTCGCCTTTGTTGGCTCCAAGGCCATCAGCCATCCGCTGGTCAGCGATGTTGCCACAGCGCCTCGGGGCTGGTCAGCGGAGATGATGCAGTTTGCCCGCAAGGCAGTGCTGAAGGGCTTCACCGCCTTCAGTACCGACGACGCGCGACAGGCTGGCGCCGAGCTGCTGGTCGAAGGTGCAGTCAGACTCAAACCGGCCGCAGCCAAGGCAGGACGTGGTCAACTGGTGGTCCGTACACCGCACCAGCTCGACACCGCCCTGGACTCCCTGGGGTCGGCAACCATCAGTCATGCCGGGCTCGTGCTGGAGCAGGATGTCGAGAATGCGTTGACGTTCAGCGTGGGTCAGGTGCGCGTTGCCGGGATCACCGCCAGCTACTGCGGCCACCAGACCCAGACCCGCGATAACGACGGCGAATGGGTCTACGGCGGATCGGAACTGCTCGTGGTGCGGGGCGACTATGGAGATCTGCTGGCAGCCCCTCTGTCCCAGCAGGCAACGCTGGCGGTGACCCAGGCCCGCCTGTATGAGCACGCGGCGTTGCAGGCCTATCCACAGATCCTTGCCTCGCGGCGCAACTATGATGTGCTTCAGGGTACCGATGTCCGGGGCCATCTGGTGTCCGGCGTACTCGAGCAATCCTGGCGCATCGGTGGTGCCAGCAGCGCGGAAATATATGCCCTGGAGCAGTTTGCTCGCGACGACCAGATGCAGAGGATTCGCGTGGCCTCGATCGAGCGCTACGGGCGCAGTGCGCGCTTGCCACCGGACAGCTATCTGCTGTTCCGCGGGGATGATCCAAACCTGGGCTACCTGAGCAAGGGTGTAAGGATACTCAGCGATGACAACACATATTGAAGACATCACCCTGGCAGTTGCCGGGGAAGATATCGCCGGCACCGTTCTGCGTCCGCAAACCGAGCTGCCCGGCATTCTCTTTGTCCACGGTTGGGGCGGCAGCCAGCAGCGCGACCTTGAGCACGCGCTGAAGCTTGCAGGCCTTGGCTGCATATGTCTGACCTTCGACCTGCGGGGCCATGAGGCCACCAGCGCGCAACGGCAGACAGTAACCCGTGAGCAGAATCTGGCGGATGTGGTGGCGGCCTATGATCGCCTTGCCGCCCAGCCGGCACTTGATGCCAGCAACATCGCCGTGATCGGCACCAGCTATGGCGGCTATCTCGCGACGCTTCTGACCGCCGTCAGATCGGTTCGCTGGCTCGCCCTGCGCGTACCGGCCATCTACCCCGATGACCATTGGGATACACCCAAGCAGGCCCTCGACCGCGAGGCTCTGATGCGCCTGCGACACAGTCGCTGCGCGCCTCAGGACAATCGCGCACTCGCCGCCTGCGCGCGCTTTACCGGCGATGTCCTGCTGGTGGAATCCGAGCACGACAGCTTCGTGCCACACCCCACCGTGATGAACTATCGGGACGCCTGCACCCGCGCCAGGTCAATGACCCATCGGATAATACAGGGTGCAGACCATGCCCTTTCAAGGGACGCGGATGCCATGGCGTACGAATCAATATTGAATCGGTGGGTGAGCGAAATGATTGTCGGGTCGCGCGTTGGCTTGTAACGACAAGTGCCATCTGGCTGTAACAGACAGAAACACCTGCCAGGAACTTAAGCGTTTGTTGTTGTTCTACTAAGTTGAGTTGAACGAAATATCAGAACGGATACACCCAGGTTGATGGTATTGCCAAAAACGTATTGCGCACATTGACCAGCCAACAAAACGAGGTGAATAGCATGAAATTTCAAAACGTCTTGTATACCACCGCTTTTTCCCTGGCGCTTGTTGCCGGCTCGAGCACAGCCTTTGCCGAGGGCACCGACACTTCCGCTACGCATGGCACCTATAACCAGGACGCCACCGAGTACGATGAAGGTACCGGCGACCCCATGAATACCAATGACGTCGAGGCAATGAGAGAAAAGGCCACCGACGAGGAACTGCCCAATCGTGGCAGCCGGGCAGTCCCGGGTGCGGCAGATGCTGGCAAGAACGAAAGCATTGAACCGGCAGCAGGCCATCACGACTTCGTCGAATAACTTTTACATATTCAGTTGACGGATCGCTTCGCAACTTCATCGCTCGACATTTATACGCGGCTTGTGCCTGAAAGATCCGCCAAGTCTGACAGTAGTCAGAGCGTGCGAAGTTGTTTATTGAAGAACTTGCCTGAGCAGGTTCGCTAGAGAGAGGTAATCAGTATGAAATACTCAAAGATCATTGGAACGACCGCATTTACGCTCGCACTGGGTCTCGCCGGCCCGGTGGCTGTTGCAGACATGCACGGCGACCATGATGAGAAACACATGGACGACAAGACCTCATCCGAGACGATCACGGGCGGTAGCGAGCTCGATGAGCGCACCGACACCGGGGTGGGGATCGAAGCGCGTCACGGCTCTTCCGGCCTGGACAGTGAGTTTCCGGAAGATCCGGACGTCGACATGGATCCCGAGGCCGACGAGGACTATTGATACCTCGGTACGCTCCATCGACGGGTAGCTTTCGCGCTACCCGTTTTTTTTGACCGGCATTGAGCGCCGGCGAGAGCCACAGCAACAGGCTGAAGTGAGGACGCATGAAAATAGTACAGACCCTGGGCAGCACGCTGGTTGTAGCACTGGTCAGTCTCGTCGCCATGCCGGCGTTGGCCGATGACGACACCATGACCGGCACCGATATGGGTCCCACCACGCGCACACCCGGCCCCACCGGTACGCCGGCCACCACCGGCCAGGGAGGCAGTGCCAGTCGCGAGGGAATGGTCACCGCGCCAAACTACCCAAGCGGGATTACCGCAGCCGAATTTATCGAGGACGCGAGCGAGAAGAATCTCGCTATCATCAATGCCGCCAGACTCGCTCTGGAGCCGGACAATGGCATGACCGACGATGCAGATGTCCGGGAGTTCGCCCAGCAGATGATTGAAGAGCACGAGCGTCTGAACCGGAAAATGACGACCCTTGCCGAACAGGAGGAGCTGGAAGTCTCCGATTCCGCCATGCTCTTCGACAAGGCACAGCGCCTGGTTCTCGAGGTGCGTGAAGGCGAGTCGTTCAAGGAGGCCTATGCCAACAATCAGGTGGCCGATCACTACGCCCTGATCGACCTGTTCGAACGCGCCGCCGCCAGCAATCATGGAACGGTGAGCCAGTTCGCGAAGGAGGCACTACCCAAGCTCAAGGAGCACCTGGAGCTGGCCCGGGATCTGCAACCCGAGGACCAGACTGCCGAGTGGTAACGGCCAAACGACAGGCACAAAAAAAGCGACCTGAGTCGCTTTTTTTTGCCTGGAAGCCTGGGCTCCCAGTGAACAATATGGCGCAGTGGACGGGACTCGAACCCGCGACCCCCGGCGTGACAGGCCGGTATTCTAACCAACTGAACTACCACTGCGCGTTACCTCGAGTGGTGGGTGATGACGGGATCGAACCGCCGACCCT
>JAESUC010000014.1 GCA_016763285.1 Pseudomonas sp. | reverse complement strand
GGTGATGACGGGATCGAACCGCCGACCCTCTGCTTGTAAGGCAGATGCTCTCCCAGCTGAGCTAATCACCCATTTGCTCTCGAAGTGGGGCGCATTCTAGGCAGCTTTTTGCCTGCTGGCAATACCTTTTTCAAAAAAATTCCTCCCCTTTTTCAATATGTTAATTATCCCGCCCGATCGGCTGGCCGACAGCGGCCGTGTCAGGCACTATTGCTGACTTTTGCGCCGGACGTGCGAGGACAGCATCATGTGGTTTCGTAATCTTCTGCTTTACCGTTTCAGCCAGACCGTTCCTTTCAGCGAAGCGGAATTGATAGCCGCGCTGGAACAGCGTCCCGCCCGCCCGTGCGGCAGCCAGGAGACCCACACCCTTGGCTGGACAACTCCCTTCGGCAAACACTCGGACAACATCGTGCAGGTTGCAGACGGCTATTGGCTGATCGCATTGCGCAAGGAAGAGCGGATATTGCCTGGCAGCGTCATTCGCGAATCCCTGACCGAAAAGGTGGATGAGATTGAAGCTCGCGATGCCCGCAAGGTCTACAAGAAGGAACGTGACACGCTCAAGGACGAGATCATCATGTCGCTTCTGCCCCGCGCCTTCACCCGCACCCAGACCACGCTGGCGTGTATTGCACCGCGGGAGGGCTGGATCGCGGTCGATACCTCAAGCGCAAAACGTGCCGAGGATCTGCTCAGCCTCCTGCGTGAGTGCGCCGGCAGCCTGCCTGTGAGGCCGATGACGGTCAAGGTGGCACCCGGTGCATGCATGACTGACTGGGTACGCACAGGCGAGGCGCCAGAGGGCCTGGTGGTAGGTGATGAATGCGAACTGCGGGACACGACAGAGGACGGCGGCGTCATTCGCTGCAAACGTCAGGATCTGGCCAGTGACGAGATACAGCAACACCTGACGGCCGGCAAACAGGTCAGCCAGCTTGCTCTGCAGTGGCAGGAGAAGCTGGCGTTCAATCTGGATGACAAACTGTCGGTCAAGCGTTTGCGCTTCGAGGACCTGCTGACCGACGAGGCCGACGACCAGGGAGGAGACGATATGGCGGGCCAGCTGGATGCGAGTTTCACCATCATGGCCAGGAGTCTGTCCGAGTTCATCCCCGCGTTGACTACCGCCCTGGGCGGTGAAGAAATTCCCCAGGGGATCTGATTCGGCTAGCGGGAAAGCTATCCACAAAATCTGTGGACAACTATGTGGATAGCTCCCTCGAAACCCGGCCCGAGCCATGTAACATGCGGACACGGCTTAGAATGATCAAAAAATGATCAATTTTTTAGCCATTAAAATCAATGACTTACAGCAGAGCCCAGTAATTCAGGGGGTTACAAGAGTACTCACCGGCCCGAACCGGGGCATGCCCGGTGATTGTGCACAATGTCAACCCGCTAAACGCCTGCGGTGCGTAAAAATGCCCTGAAATCTGGCACGGGCATGAGCCCGCGCCACCATCAGGGAGCCAGCCGCTGCTCGAGCCAGCGGCGGGCATCCACTGCGGCGGCACTTCGCGGATACTCCCTGACCACGTAGCGTAATCTGGACGCACCCATCTCACGACGGCCCTTTTCGATGTCGGTCATTGCCAGACGATACTCTGCGCGGGCCATGCCCTCATGCAGCGTCTCCAGGCGGGGGGCCACCTCGTTCCTGTAGGCCGACTCAGGGTACTTGCGCACGAAAGCCACCAGTTGATCATGGGATTTGCGGCCGGCCTTGAGCTGCGATGCGGCATCACCCTCGGCCAGCTCAAAGCGTACGAAGTCGGTCAGCGCCAGCAGGTATTCGGAGTAATCCGGGTTGGGCGGGTTGTCATGACGGTCCCGATAATCGGTCAACAGCCGCTCGACGGTGGTCAGCTGGCCATCCTGCAGACAGCGGAAAGCCGCCTCCTGCTCGAGCGCCGGGTTGCGCAAATCAAGCACCTGATCCGCCATATCAGGCGCGCACCCGCTGAGGCTGAGTTTTGCCTTGATATCCACCGCCCTGGCGTCGGTGGCCGGGTTCTGTTTCGCCCCGGTAGCGCAACCGCCAAGGGCCACGACAAGTAAAAGAGGGAGCATCATGCGCATGGTTTTCTCCTTGAAAATGGGCCGAGCGATCATTGCAGGTTTGCGCGCCAGGGGATCCAGCCGTCGGATCCGGGCTTGCCGAGCAGCGTCAAGCCCCCCGCAAGGCCCGCTTCGGCCGTGGCTCTGGCCTGCAGACGGGTATCCAGCGCCATGGCCTGGCCAGGGCGCCAGCGCGCGGTCCCCTGCAGACCCAGTGGCCCGCCCTGGTCCGACAGATTGAAGCGCAGCCAGCCATCATCATCTTCCAGGTCGGCTACAAGATTGCCCAGCGCCATCGCCGTGGGCAGCCCCCCGGCCGCAGACTCCCAGACCAGTCGCCCCTCAGCCTCGGTGACATGCTGCATGTCACGCAGGGCCAGCACTGGCACGTCGAGCACCCAGATGCCCTCTAACAGGAACGGCGCCTTGTTCACAGCCGCCATCGCAGCAGCGTCAAGTCGGCCCTGCACGTTCTCCAGGGTCAGGGTATCCAGACCGACCTGGACCGTGGCTCTGACGTCGCCCTTGCGTGGCATCCAGAGAAGATCAAGCTCGATAGCCGCACCGAGCAAGCCGGAAGGCCGCCAGGACCAGCTCAGCGACCCCTGATCGATACCATCAGCTTCTATCCGGTTGACCCTGCCCGACCACAGCGTACCGGTCAGCCCGTAGAGCTCGACCTGGGCAGGTAACTGACCTTTTATCCGATCCCAGACGAAACTGGCCGGCAGGTTCCACAGCAGGCTGAGCACGTACAGCACCAGCGCCACAATAATGATGCGTTTCCAGTCAATTGTCCGCAGCATCAACGAGGCTCCACCAGAACACGGGCGGAAACCACCCCTGGCTCGGTACCGGCATCGACTGCCAGTTGGCTTACCAGCAGCCCCTGACGTTGTTCCAGCTCGGCCATCCAGCGGACCAGGTTGTCGAAGGCAACGGCCTCGAACCACAGGCGGGCGCCCTCTCCCTCGGGTTGCACGCGTTCAATGGCTTCCTTCAGGCCTGCGGCGTTGGCAGACACCTCGATCAAGGTCAGGACCGAGCCTCCTGCCATCGAGGCCCCCGCCTGGCTGTTGCGCTGCATGCCCGCACGACGGCGCACTTCCAGGGCAGCCTGCTGCATCCAGGTATGGTCGGCACTGAGCTGCATGACCTCACGTCGCAACTCCGCCCGCTTGTTGACCACCGGTTCGACAATCAGCAGCCAGATCACCAGCAGCCCCAGCACGACCGTGCCGGCGATCAGAATAATGCGCTCGCGCGGAGCCAGCCCCGCCCACCAGTTGCTCATGACTCTCTCCTGGATACTTTCAGCCGGGCGGTAACGCCTTCACTTCCCGAATCGGCGCCCTGCAGCGTCTCCTGCAAACCGGGCTTGGCCGCGAGACCCGCCCGCAGTGCTTCGAGTTCGGCGAAGGACGCCAGCTGCAATTCGATCTCCAGCTCCGCTGGGGTCGCGCGGAACTGTTTGATGTTCGCCTTTCCGTTCTGGGCCACTACCGCCAGCGCCTCATGCAGCAATGCGCCGCCCCCTTCGGCAGACCCGGGAGCGTTGCCCTCCAGCACCTGACGGAACTGGGTAACCGGTTGCACCATGCGGCTGTTGGGCAGGCTGCTCTGGAACACCGACTCGATTCCCACCAGCAGACGATCGCGCTCGCGCGCCAGGGTCAACCATTCCAGGCTGAACTGGGCCGCGAAGACGGCCAGCAACACGCCGGCGGCCACCATCGCCGGGCGCATCTTGCGCCAGGGCGGCGCTGCCATGCTTGCGGCAAAGGGACCGGTCAGCAGATTCAGCGGGGGATTGGGCTGCGAGCAGCAGCGCAGCGCGCTGGCAATGTTCACCGTGCCCGGGATCTCGCTGAAGTCGACCGTCTCATCATCCTGCAGACCCAGATCCTCACGACCAAGGTCCTGAGCCTGAACGACCCGGTCCGCTTCGGGGAGTGCGCTGAGACGCCGCTGCAACCAGAGCTTGAGCAGTCCGGCCTCGATCAGCACCGGCTCTTCGGTGGCAGAGGTGATCAGTACCTGTGGCGCCAGGCCTGGCCAGGGCGAAGGCCTGACCAGCAACCCCTGTTCTGGTGCCTCCGCGGCATGCAGCACGGGCAGCGGAAGCAGCGCCTCGAGGCGCCACTGCTGGGCCTCGAACAGGGCCTGCCAGCTTTCCATCCTTTCCGTCTCGACCACGGCAGCAGCCAAACGGCCATCGCTGCGTCTGGGTCCGGGTACGCAGTGCAGCAGTTCAAGGTCCTGACTGAGCTGGTCCTCGAGGGCAAAGGGCAAGGCAGCACGCACTGCTGCGGTCCGGCGCACCGGCATGTCCAGCCGATACAGGCTGACCGCCGTGCCCGGAGCCAGGGCCCTCAGGCGCTGACCGGCAAACCGCGACCTGAGCTGCGCGAGGCTGTCGCAGCCGCTTTCCTGCACGCTGCCGTCGCGCTCCAGGCGCCACCAGTAGACCTCGGGCGCAGCCTCGACATCGTCCTGAAGCTCTTCGGGTAACAACACTATCAACATGGTTCGATCCGCTTTTTGTCAGGGCTCACAAGCCGTTTGTTCTCTGAGGACCACTTTGCCGTTGGCGGCATCGATCAGCGAGCATTGATAGAACCGGCGCTGCCCGTACTCGGCCACCAATTCCAGACGCATGTACCAGGGTGCCTGCTCACCGGCTGCCCTGCCGGCAAAAATATCCTTGATCAGGTCCGGACTGCGCTCCAGGTCAACAGGACTTGCCTGACCCGGGTAGGCCGTCACGTAGGGCGCCAGTGCGCGCCAAGCCTCACTATTCATACCCATTACCGAATTGATCTCCGAGGCGACCAGCATGCTGCGATTGGCTGAAACCCGCGCCGGCTCGGCTGTGCGGTAGGCCGGATCGTCGGTCTCGGGGTTCATCCAGTCCGTCACCGCCAGCGCCAGCTGCGCGCCACTGGGCATTCTCGTCCCGCTCTCGTTACCGACCTGATCGACCAGCCGCGCAAAATAGCCCTGCTCTACCTCATCCGCCCCGGCCAGGGCATTGAGGTTGTAACGGCACTGCATGTTGTCCACCGTCACCTGGACCCTTACCGCATCGACCGTGAATGGCAGGGCCGGTGAACGACAGGTATCCCAGGGCAGGTCATCCGGGCCTTCGACCCGCTCAAGGAACTGCAACACCATCTTTTCACCCCCCAGGGCAATCTGCCGCGACTGGTCCCGCTCGAAGACGGCACTGGTCCGGCGGATGTCCACCTGGCCGCGCATCGCCATCGCGACCGCAGCGGTCACTGCCAATGCCACCACCAGCAGCGCCGTGAGCAGGGCCACCCCCCGCTGACGTGCGGGCTGCATAAAGGTCCTGGACCGGCTCACATTCCCACCGCCATCAGCCGACGGATGACACCGTAGTCCGGCAGATCCAGCACGATTTCCACCGCCATGGGCAGTTCGGTACTGGCGCCGTCTGCATCCGCCGATGGCCACGAATCGACGCGTTCCAGACCCGACTCGGTCCGTACCACGAGGGCAAAACCGCTGTCGATACCCAGCAGGCGCTCTTCGTCTACCAGTTCACCGAAGGGTTGTACCCTCACGCTCTCGGCATCGACAATATCCACCCCGGGCCAGAGTTGGCGCTCCAGCCCGCGATCGGTTATCAGCCAGGCGGTGCGTCTCAGGCGCTGATCACCTCCCGCCCCGGCGCGCACCAGTTCGAGCATCTTGGCTTCACCACCAGCGCGCAGGCGCAGGGGTGGCAACCGGTCACCAAATTCGTCGCGCACGGCCACCGATACTACCTGGGCCAGATCACGCTCCAGCACGCTGAGGGTCACCTGCAGATCGGCAAGCCTCTGGGCATGCACCTGAGTAACCCGGTCGGCCGTCAGCACCGCGCGCAACCCGCCGTAGGCGACCACGCTCATGATCGCGAATATCGCCATCGCCACCAGTACTTCCAGCAGGGTGAAGCCACGCGCGAATTTGCCACTGTGGTGGATCATGGCAGAACAAACCCGCTGACAAAGGCTCGCTGGTCCTCCTCACCGGCTTCCAGCGGCCACAAACGGATATCCACACGCTTGACCGCTGGCAACGGGACCACGGCTTGTGGGGTGTAGTCGCTGATCTCGACCCGATAGCCATATCGGAACGGCCCCATCTGGGTATCACCGGTGCGGTTGCCCTGGGCTACCGGCCGCATCCCGGTTTCATATTCGGTGAGCAGATTCTGTCCCGCCCAGTGAGCCAGGGTGCGCTCCTGCAAATAGAGCGTATTGCGCGAGTGATCGGAGCCGCCCTTGACCAGGGCGGCAAGCGCCACGGCAAGAATGGTCATTGCCACCAGCACCTCGAGCAACGTGAAACCCTTATTCCGGTAACGCATCGAGCACCTCCACGCTGCCTTCCATGCCGATGCGAATATGCTTTTGCAGTGGTTTGCCGGGTACTTTCAGCGTCACTATGCCGGGTGTCATTTCGCCGGTGTTACCCAGCCGAATGTGCGGCTCCCACCCCCCGGTCTGCGGCAGGGAGCGACGATCCCCGTCCTCCTCCCAGGACAACTCCAGCACATCGCCCTCGAGCTGCCGAATCCCCAGCTGCGGGTCCACCAGCGGTCGCCATTCCCGAGTCGCATCATCCAGAATGACCAGCTCGAGAAAGCTGTAGCTGTCGGGGCGCAATCCCAGGGCGCGCTCGGCAGCACCGGTAATCAGCAGCTCATCACGGGCCAGCTTCAAGGCACCGGCCATCCGCTGGGCCTCGGTGCGCAATTGCCGCTCGGCGCCGTCGCCCACCGACAGGGCAGCCAGACTGGCGATTATGCCCACCACAAACACCACCGCCAGCACCTCGATCAGGGTGAACCCTGCATCAACGCGGCGGGCGGAGCTGGTGGGCAGTGGCATGTTCAGCGCTGCTCGTTCTGGTCGACGTTCCAGTTACCGATATCGGCGTTTGCCCCTTCTCCACCGGGTCGGCCGTCGGCACCCAGGCTGTAGAGGTCATAGTCGCGGCCATCGCGGCCCGGACGCAGATACTGGTAATCGTTGCCCCACGGGTCCTGCTGCAGACGGTCGATGTAGCCACCCGAGCGGTAGTTGCGCGGCGCGTCGGTGCCGCTGGGCATGGTGACCAGGGCGATCAGGCCCTGTTCGGTCGTCGGGTAGTTGAAATTATCCAGCCGGTACAGATTCAGCGCGCTTTCCAGTGCGCGCACATCACTCTTTACCTTGGTGATGCGGGCCTGATCCGGTCGATCCATGACCCGCGGAACGACCACGGCGGCCAGAATCCCCAGGATGACCACCACGACCATCACCTCGATAAGGGTGAAGCCACGCTGTCTGCCAGTGGATCGTTGCATTGTCTTGGTCATATCAGTTCACCAGTTGATTGAGTTCAAATATGGGTAGCAGGATGGCAAGGACGATAATCAGCACCACCGCGCCCATCGCCAGAATCAGCAGCGGCTCGAAAACCCCCATGACAATGGCGATACGCGCTTCCAGCTCCCGTTCCTGGGTCTCGGCAGCGCGTTCGAGCATCTGGTCGAGCGTCCCGCTACTTTCCCCGCTCTTGATCAGGCTCAAGGTCATGGGCGGAAAGTAGCCGCTGCGCTCCAGCGCATGGCCGACCCCCGACCCTTCACGCACCCGTTTGGCAGCATCGCTTACTGCGTCGCGCATGGGCACGTTGGTGACCACGCTTGCGCTCATGTTGAGTGCATCGAGGAGCGGTACGCCACTGCCGGCAAGAATATTCAGAGTACGGGCAAAACGCGCGGTATTCAGCCCGCGTATCAACCGGCCGAGCAGCGGAACGCGCAGCAACCATGCATCCCAGCGGTACCTGGCCGCTGGTCGCTTGAGTATCTGCTTGGTGGCGACAATCGCCCCAATCAGCACTACCAGCATCAGCAGGCCCCAATTGCGCAGGGTATCGCTGGTGGCAATCAGGGCCCGGGTCAGCCATGGCAGCTCCTGATTCATCCCGGCAAAGACCTGGACAACTTCAGGCACCACGTAGGTCAGCAGAGCAATGGTCACCAGCAGGGCGATGACGGTCAGAATGGCCGGGTAGAACATCGCCAGCTGGATTTTCTGACGCATTGCGTTCTGCGCCTCGACATTGTCGGCCAGCCGCTCCAGTACCAGGTCCAGCCGTCCTGCCTGCTCGCCCGCCGCCAGCGTGGTGCGATAGATGGCCGGAAATACCGACGGGAACTCGCCCAGGGCGTGGGCCAGCGGCAGGCCCTCCATGACCCGGGTGCGCACCGCGGCGAGGGTGGACTTGACCCGCTGCGTTTCACTCTGTCGAGCCACGGTGCCCAGCACTTCCTCGATCGGCATCCCCGCCCGCGAGAGCGTCGCCATCTGGCGGGTGGCCAGGGCCAGCTCCAGGGGTTTGATACCGCGCTGGAACATCGGCGTGCGCATCACCGACTTGCGCTCGGCAACCTGATTCACCGACATCGGCATCAGCCCCTGCTCGCGCAAGCGGCCGCGTACCTGACGCGACGAATCGCCCTCCTCCACCCCCTTGCGGGTCCGTCCGGCGGGGTCGACCGCCACATATTCAAAGGCAGGCACGATCAATCCTCCCGGGTAACGCGGAGAACTTCTTCCAGCGTGGTCTGCCCGGCAAGCACACGACGCAGGCCATCCTGGCGTATACCCGACTGGGCCAGCCGCGCATGCCGGATCATGGCCTGTTCGCTGGCACCGTCGTGGATCAGGCCGCGCAGGGTCTCATCCACCTCGATCAGCTCATAGATACCGGTTCGGCCGCGATAGCCGTGGTTGTTGCACTCCTCGCATCCCACTGCGCTGTAAAGCACTGGCGCCTGGCTTTCATCCACCCCCAGCAGCCGGCATTCGCTGGCACTGGCCTGGTGCGGTTTGCGGCAGCTGGTACAGAGGGTCCGTACCAGGCGCTGGGCCAGCACACCATTGAGTGTGGACGAGAGCAGAAACGGCTCGATGCCCATATCGCGCAGACGAGTGATAGCCCCCGCTGCCGTGTTGGTGTGCAGGGTCGAGAACACCAGGTGGCCTGTGAGACTGGCCTGGATGGCGATCTGTACCGTCTCCACGTCGCGGATCTCGCCCACCATCACCACGTCCGGATCCTGACGCAAAATGGCGCGCAGGCCGCGGGCGAAGGTCATGTCGACCTTGGTGTTGATCTGCGTCTGGCCAATGCCGTCGAGGTAATATTCGATCGGATCCTCGACGGTGAGAATGTTCTTGCTGCGGTCGTTGAGCTGCATCAGCGCCGAGTACAGCGTGGTGGTCTTGCCCGAGCCGGTGGGGCCTGTCACCAGCACGATCCCGTGGGGTCGCGCAATGATCCGCTCCATCGCCGCGTAATGCTCGGCACCCATGCCCAGCTGGCGCAGCTCCAATCGGCCAGCCTGTTTGTCCAGCAGGCGCAACACCACCCGCTCACCATGGCCTGAAGGCAGGGTCGAGACACGGACGTCCACGGCCCGGCCGACCAGACGCAGGCCGATTCGGCCGTCCTGGGGCAGGCGCTTCTCGGCAATATCCAGCTTGGCCATGACCTTGATGCGCGACACGATGACCGGTGCCAGCGCCCGTGGCGGCTCGAGAATTTCGCGCAGGACGCCATCCACCCGCAGGCGGATTGACAGGCGGTTCTCGAAAGGTTCGATGTGAATGTCCGAGGCGTTTTCCTTGACCGCTTCGGACAACAGCGCGTTGATCAGCCTGATGATCGGCGCCTCGTCCTGCGACTCGAGCAGATCCTCGGGCTCGGAAAGCGACTGGGCGACCGACATCAGGTCGGCATCCTCACTCAGCCCCTCGACGAACTGCATGGCGTCGTTTGCCGAACGCTCGTACCGATCACGCAGCCGGGCAGCAAAGGCATCATCGTCAAGCACCTGTGGCTTGAGCGGATGTCCGACGCGCCGACGCAGCTCGAGCAGGGCCTGCGGGTCGCAGTCCGCCCGCACGAACACATCCAGCTGACCGTCCTGTACCTGGCCCGGCAGCACACCGAAGCGACGGGCAAAACGGTATCCGGTCTCGGCCTGGGGGCCTGGTCCGCCTGGCAATGCGGCGGCGATATCGGTATCGCTCATTGCTGCATCCTATTGGCTGACCGGGGGTGTCGGGATGGCGAGTCTGGTCGGCACTGTCGCGGCGCCGGTCATGGCATTCTCGAAGGGCGGCGGCAGGCTCAGCAGATAGTTCCAGTCCGGCAGAAGCGGCCGCGCATCGGGCAGCATGGTGTCCTGCCGATTCTGCGCCTCGATCTGACGGTCGCGGATATAGGTGTATTTCGACTGTGTCAGATCAGCAGCCGTGGCCGCGTCACGGATGATCACCGGTCGCAGGAAGACCATCAGGTTGCGCTTTTCGGTGCGCGCCGTGTCATAGCGGAACAGACGACCGAGACCGGGTATGTCGCCCAGGCCGGGTACCTTGTCCCGGGTCTCTACCAGCTGATCGTCGATCAGACCGCCGAGCACGACCATCTGGTTGTCATCCACCATCACGTGGGTCTTGATACTGCGCTTGTTGGTAATGATGTCGGCCGCGCCCGTGGCACCCGAGGCGATCTGGGATACCTCCTGCTCGATCTCCAGGCGCACGGCACTACCCTCGTTGATCTGCGGCTTGATGCGCAACTGGATACCCACGTCCTGACGCTCGATGGTGTCGAACGCCTGGCCCGACTCCTCGATCGACCGCCCGACAATGAAAGGTACGTTCTGACCCACGACGATTTCAGCTTCTTCATTATCCAGCGTCATCAGGCTGGGCGTGGACAGGATGTTGCTGGAACTGTCGCCCTGCAGCGCACTGACCAGCAACGCAATCTGGGTGCTGCCGATGCTGCCGAACCCACCGAGGCTCAGGCCGTCACCCAGTGAAGGCGGCGCCGTGACGTCCCCATCCAGAAAGGCGCTGGCACCTGCTGCAAGGTTGACGATGCCACCGCTGGCACCGCGGTTGAAATTGATGATGCCGACACCGCCGTTCTCGCTGCCAATACCCCACTGCACACCCAGTTCCTTGGCCCGGTCATAGGACACTTCCGCGATCACCGCTTCCACCAGGACCTGAGCCCGCCGGATATCCAGCTGACGAATGATCGAGGCCATTTCACGGGACAGCTCCGCCGGGCCGTAGATGACCACCGAGTTGGTACTTTCATGGGCTTCGACGCGGATATTGGCCTGCTGACTGTTCTGACTGCCAACCACCGGACTCATGCCGTCACCGGACTGGGCGCCGGATACCGCTCCTACGCCCGGAACCACCCTGCCCTCGACGATACCGCGAAGCACCTCGGCCACCTGTTCGGCCTTGGCATAGCGCAGGTAATGGACCTGAGTGGCACCGTCTTCGGCGGGCATGTCCAGCCGCTCGATGATGTCGCGCAGGGAGGCGCGACTCTGCGGATCACCGCGCAGGATCACGGTATTGGTGCGCTGGTCGGCAATGATGCCCGGCCGCTTGGTGAAATCTTCTCCCGGGGTCGGCGCGTCCAGTGTCTGCAATACGCGCACGACGTCGCTGGCCGAGGCATGCTCGAGCGGCACTATCTCGAAATCCTCCATGGACTCCAGATCGATCCGTTCGATCAGGGCCTGGATGCGGCGTACGTTTGCGGCCGTATCGGCGATAACCAGACTGTTGGATTCTGCCGCTGCTGCCAGATGGCCGCCCTTGGGCACCAGTGGCCTGAGAATGCGAACCAGTTGACCGGCATTGATGTGCTTTACGCTGATCACGTGGGTAATGATTTCATCGCCGCGGCTATCGCTCTGCAGGTTGGATACCTCGTTCTCCTTGGCCTGCACCTCCGGCAATATGCGCACCACGCCATCAGCCCCGGTCACAGCAGCAAAACCGTAGGTCTTGAGCACACCGAGAAACAGGTTGTACAGCTCACCCCGTTTGATCGGCTGGCCGGACACGACATTGACCTGGCCACGCACGCGGGGATCGACGATAAAATTGATTCCCGTTTCCTGGCTGACGATTTCGATCAGGCCGTTGATTTCGGCATCTCGCAGATTGAGCACCAACTCTTCGTTAGGGTCCCCGGCAAAGTCGGGAGTCTGGGCCTGAATCGCTGTGCTCAGCAGACTCAGACTCAGCGCCAGTGGCACCGCGCGGCGGGCAATACGGGACAACATCAGCATCGTGTCTCAATCCATCGTTATGGTAATGGTCGTGGGTTCACCGTTGCGATCGAGCGACAGGCTGACGGTATTACCGGTCAGCGTCTGCAGGATGTCACGATAATCATTGATTTCGGCCACGGGGGTGCCTTCAACAGCCGTAATCACATCGCCCGGCTGCAGACCTGCAGCCTCGAATTCACGGGCATTACGGGCGGGACTGACCTCCAGGCCATACATGGCGCCGTCGATCAGCACCGGAGTGGCGCTGACAACTTCCATGAACCGCTGGGGATTGTTCATCCATTCCTCACGGTCTATGCGCGCCACGCCGCCATCAGCAGCAATCGTCAGATTGGAATCCACCTGCGGCAATGCTGCTGCACGGCGAGCCGGAGTCTTGCCCGAAGACAGGGAGGCGCGCTGCAAGCGCAATGTCTCGAGCTTGCCATCGCGGGCCAGGATCACGCGATCGGCAAGCACCTGCTCAAGGCGCACATTGCCGGGCAGGCTGGCACCGACGACATAGGCCTTCTCGGGTTGACCCTGGGGAGCCAGAATGGCTCTGCTACGGGCCGGATCAGGATCGGTCAGCACCCCTTTGAGCACCCAGCTCAGGGAGGTGTCAGGTGCGTTCAGGGCAGCATTGGCAGGCCGGTTGGCGGCCGAGCCGAAGATCGACAACGAAGCGAGCTCGGCAAAACCGCCCCGCGCGCTGTTGACCGAGGCATCAGCCGACACCAGGGCAACCGGCGCAGGGGCAGGCAACACGCTTTGCGGTTCGACCAGAGTCCAGGTCAAACGTGCGAGCATGATCGCGGTGATGGCAGCCAGCGCAAGGACCAGCAGTCGCAGGGTAGAATCCAGAGGGAATCGGGCGTCCAGGGGCATGCGTTCTCCAGGCAAAGACAAAGGGCTTGGTCACTCGCCCAGGCCGGGATTCACTATACCGACCTTTCTTTGCAATTTTATTGTTATAAGTCTGAAACAAGCGGAACAGACCACTCGATTGTCACGAAATTGCCATCCGCCGACAACCCCCCTGAACGGGTTAAAGCCGGGGTTTAGCCCCCGGGCTGCAAACAGGATGAAAGATTAACCTGCGCGCGCGGAAACAATCACCCTTTTGGGTGATACCTCAGAAACACTAATCAACCGAACTGATATGCCAGCATCCATGGAAGCAAAATGGTACGGCCTATCGCCAGCACTGCTTGCTACTGCGCGTGTTTGAGGCTTTACTCTAGCAAGCAATGCCAGTACGACGTCTGACACCACAAAAACAATTTTTTGGCCTTGCCTGTCAGGAGAAGAAAAACAATGAACATGATGAAAAAATCCGCCTATCTGAGCTTGGTGATCAGCGCTGTCGCGCTGTCAGGCTGTCTGGGTGGTGGCGGTGGTAGCAGTAGCGATATCGAAAGCCCGACTCCTCAGCAGCAACGCATAGCAGACGGCTTCTTCGAAGTGGACGAGGCGCAGCTGCCCTTCGGCCCGCTGGCCGCAGGCGTGCCGGCCTACGAGAACACCAGCCGTTGGCATGGCGTGATCGACAACGCAGGTTACCGTGTAGAAGTACCGGAAAACTGGAACGGCATGCTCGTGATGTATGCGCATGGATTCCGCGGCGAAGGCGAAAGACTCTTCGTTGACAGCCCACCCATGCGTCAGTACCTGCTGGATAACGGATATGCATGGGCGGCTTCGTCCTACAGCACCACCTTTTACGACGTGCGTGCAGGTGTCGAAGACACCAACAAGCTGGCTCTCGCGTTCAACGATATCGCAGCACAGAACGGCCGCCCACTGGCAGCCCCGTCCAAACGCTATATTACCGGTGTCTCCATGGGCGGCCACGTAACGGCTGCGGCTATCGAACTGGAAACCCAACAGACGGCCAACAATTTCGTACCCTACGATGGTGCCGCACCGATGTGTGGTGTGCTTGGTGACACCGAACTCTTCGACTACTTCGGCGCCTATAGCGTGTCCCTGTTCGAATTTGGTGGCGTCCCGGTCGATTCCTACCCGATAGATGATGTGGACGCCAAGCTTGCCGCTGCACGCAGCGCATTGTGGGTCGACTATGCTACCAACAAGAATGCCAATGGCCTTACCCAGGCTGGCTTGCCGTTTTATGCGTCACTGCAGAACCTCAGCGGTGGCCCACGACCGGTCTATGCAGTGGCGTTCGGCGGTTTC
>JAESUC010000126.1 GCA_016763285.1 Pseudomonas sp. | reverse complement strand
CGCCGGGTAATGTCACCGAGCCCGTTGGACAGGGTGTGCAAGCGCTCACTGGCTTTTGCGGTGCGCTCCACGTTCTCCTGGTTGGTCATGCCGATGGCGGTGATCTCGGTCAGGTTACGGGAGATGTCATCAACCACCGCGTTCTGCTCCTCAGCGGCCGTGGCGATCTGCCGATTCATGTCACGGATGGCCTCGATGGCGCGGGTCACCTGATGCAGTGTTTCGCCCGCCTCGGTAACCAGCTGAACGCCCTGATCGCTTCGCGACTGGCTCCCTTCAATCGCGCTTGCGGCCTCTGCTGCGCCCCGCTGCACCGCCTCGATGATCTCGTTGATTTCAGCGGTGGAGGCCGAGGTGCGCTGAGCCAGGGTGCGGACTTCATCCGCTACCACGGCGAAACCACGCCCGGCTTCTCCTGCCCGCGCCGCTTCGATCGCCGCGTTGAGGGCCAGCAGATTGGTCTGCTCCGCCACACCACGAATCACATCCAGCACCTTGCCGATGCGGTCGCTATCGGCGGCCAGGCGCTTGATGACATCGGCGGTGCGAGTGATTTCGCCCCGCATCTCGGTGATGGTACTGACGGTCGACTGCATCACCGTCTCGCCCTTCTTCGCCGAGTCATCCGCCGCATCCGCCGAGGAAGCGGCCGTGCCTGCCGACGAGGCAACCTGCTGTGCAGTGGCCGACATCTCTTCCATTGCCGTCGCCACCTGATCAGTGCGCGTGAACTGCTCGCGGGTACCGCCGGCGATAGTGGTCGCGACGCTGTTGAGCTCGCCACTTGCCTGGTCCAGCTCACGGGTACTGTTCTGCAACTGGGTGAAGGTTTCGGCGAGGAAATCGTTCAGGGTATTGGCTGCCTGCGCCAGCTGGCCGAGCTCATCCTCCCGGCGCAGCGTGGCCTTCTGACCAATCCGGCCCTGACTGAGAGCCGTCACCTGGGCGATCAGGGTGCGAATGGGGGCTACCAGACTGCGGTCAATGCGCCAGACGCTGAGCAGCGTCAAGGCGATGCCGGCCAGGATCAGCATCAGCATGCCCATCAGGCTGGCCCGGCTGGCACTGGTGGCGATGGCGGCAGAGCGCTGATCCGCCGCCGCATGCAACTGCGCCACCAGGGCACTCATCTGCTCGGAAGCAGGGCGATCCACGCCTTTGACTGCCAGATCGCCCGCGGCAGCATCATTCCCGGCTGCAATGAAGGCCTCATAGCCCCGCCTGTAGGCTTGCCCAAGGGCCAGATGCTCCTCGCGCAAAGCCTGGACGCTCCGCCGGGTTTCCTCCGGCAGGGAGGGTATCTCGGCAAGCGTGCGCAACTTGGTCTGCACCTGCCCTTCCTGCGTCTGAAACGCGGCCCAGTACTTCTCACGCGCCACGGGGTCACTGCCACGCAGCAGGACGTTTTTCCATTCCTGAACCTGGGTCTTGAACTCGCCGTTCGTTTCTTCGATCAGCGCCATGGCGCGCAGGGGCCCTTGCACCAGCGCTTCATAGGAATCGACACTGGAAGCCAGAAAGCGCTGGCTGGACAGGGCAATAAGGGTCAGCAGCAACAGGCTGCCGGCAACCAGGGCGACAGTCTGTGCCCGAATGGATGTATTGAACATGGTAATAGTCCCTGCAACAGAATGATCAGGCTGGAAGCGCGCGGTAGGCCGATATTATCGACAGTTTTGCCAGTGACTTGAAGAAAATACAGCGAATCGGACGGACGGAAGGCCGAACGCAGGGCTGTTGCTCATGAATTCAGAGCCCCGTCAATAACCCATATAAGCAAAGCCACAGCGTTGTTCTTTGCCTGATGGCATTTTAGAATTTCGGCATGTAACGCGCCGGACCCCTGCCTGGCGCATCGAGACCACCTTTGCGAGCATACCCATGAGTCTGATAAGCAATCTTTCCGTCAAGCAGCGCCTGCTGGTTCTGCTGATTATCATTGTCGGCGTAGCGGGCATCGGCGTCTTAGCGGTGCAAGGCACCGGAGCAGGCAACGCAACGGATACTGCCGTAGCGGATCGCCAACCACCCCATGTGCAGATTGCCCGCATGTTCGACCTGGCCAGCCAGAATCGAACCCTCGCGCTCAGTGCCGTGCAGTACGATCCGCGCAACTCGGAAGCCCAGTTTATCACCCAGCCCTTTTCATCCTTGCGCCCGCAGCTCGATCGCAATCTGGCCGAGCTGGACAGGATCAAACAGGGCTATCAGGCATCGCCCATGTCCGAGAATGAGCAGCGGTTGTTCGCCCAGGTAGCAGCCGACCATCAGACCTTCGTCGACTCAGGGGTGATTGCGGTCTTCGATGCAGTCGAAAACGAGCGCTTTGATGAGGCCAAGCACCTGTTCTACCGCGAGCTGGACCCCTCTTTTGAGCGCTTCCGGCTCGGCATTGAATCGCTCAAAAAGCTGCATCCCGAGGTTGCCCCGCAGGGGTAAACAGGCGGCACCGGAAATTCAGCGCTCGGCCTTTTCGCGCAAGGCGTCAAGGCCAGACCTGGTCGCATCCGTTCGTTCGATAAAAGCCTCAACGGTGCTCAGCTGGGTATCCCGCAAGCCCGGCGGCCAGGGCGCTTCCATATAGACCTTGCTGGCCAGACTGCCCGTTTCCTCGTAATTGATGATCAGCGTCAAGCTGGAAGCAACCACATAGAAGCCGGCGCTGATCAGTGCCATTCGCTTTGACAGGCGCGGGTTGATCGTCAGCAGGTGAAAATAGATCGCCAGCGCCCACGGAATGAAAAGCAGAAGATCACTGTAACGATCCAGCACCGGCCAGGACAGGCGATAGGCCAGAATTCCGGGCGCCTCATACCACAGGACGAAAACCAGCAAACTCAGACTGGCAATGAACAGATGCCGACCAAAACGGGCCGAGCCGGCCAGCACACGGTTGAGCAACGCCCAGAACGCGGCCCACATGACGGCCAGAACCAGTCCGAAGAAGGTGCCGAGTAACAGGGTGAAAAGATCACTGGCGCTGTCGCCCCCCAGCCACTCATCGGCAAGCAGGACGAGCGAGGCGAGGGCCAGACCCGACACTGCAGGCAGGGCACCTTCCCACCCATGGCTGACGTTATCAGCCAGCTCCTCGGCCACCGGATGATCGACACCACGCACCCGCAGGCGGGTGTGCCCCAGACGCACCTCGGTGTGGCCCTGCATGTCCACCTGGTCCTGGGCGCGCCTGTCGACGACGATGCCGTTGCGGGTTTCCCCGCTGCGCAGCACCCAACGTCCATCCTGCTCCTCCAGCGTCGCGTGAAACGGGGCGACGTGGGGATCATCCAGTATCAGGTCGTTGGCGTAGGCGCGGCCGATACGCACCGGTAGCTGCTCAAAGCGCTGGCGATGCTGTACTGCCCCGTCACGGGCCAGCACTTCCAGAAAAACCGGCGACTTCATGGCTGATACTCCTCGGTCGTTGCAGCCGGCCCGGTATCGGTGCCTGCCTGCATGCCGTTCAGGAAGGTACCGGCCAGCCGCAGGCCGTTCTCCCAGGATATGCCGCGCATACTGATGCCGCTCAACAGTGCATTATCCGGATCGTCGGTGGTCACGCTGTAGAGTTCCATCATGTAGAGGCCCTCGAGCTTGTTATAGGCTCGAAAGCAGAGCACCGCGCGCAGCGCCAACCCGTTGCTGTCGACGAAATCCTCACTGCACACGGGACCGCTGAGATGTTCATTGAAAGACGACCTGAACACTTGATTGGAAAACTGTTGTCTGGCCACCCGCGCAAAGCGCCAGCGATCCAGCCCCTGGCGTTGCAGCAGGGAGTGGCTGAGGCCAACATGACCCGTGCGCAGCTCGCCGGAGACAAAAATACCGGACTCCATCGCACACTGAATGTCGTCGCTGGTGTAACCGCTGCGTGACTGGGTGTCAGCGCTGCCCCAGCAGCGCAACTGTTCGGACTCGCGGACCGGGACCTGATAGCCGCCAAGCGATTTGAGGCTCAGGGGACTCTCCAGCAAGCGGTCGAGCATGATGCCCTGGTGTTCGAGCAACTGGGCAGCGATCAGCGGATTGAAGTCTTCCGGTGGCTGCTCGCCGATCGAATCCAGCAGCGCGTGCAGATAGCGAGCCGGCACCAGAAAACTGACCAGCTCCCCATCCCTTCGGTGAGCCACATTGACGCCCGCAACGCGCCCTGTCGCGCTAATGCTGGGACCGCCGCTCATGCCCGGATTGAGCGCCCCGCTGAACAACAGCAGATCGGAGAAATCGCGCTGAATGATGCCGTTGTAGGTACCTTCGGAAATGGCAAACCCCAGATCAAGCGGATTACCCAGCGCATACAGGTATTCGCCCTGTGCCAGGGCCACGTCGGGATCGGGCAGCCGGAAGAAACCGCTGCCCTGCCGGTCGATTCGCACCACAGCCAGATCACGCAGCACGTCCACCGCCAGCAGCTGCACCTCGCCACGTCGGCCCTGGGTATCCAGATACTCGCCAGTGTAGAAGTCCGGCTCCAGCGCTATCTGCGACACCACATGATAGTTGGTGACTACCAGATCGCTTTCGCCCAGCAGGAAACCGGAGCCCACCGAAGACTGGCTGCGGCCGTTATTGACCAGAACCCGGATCTGCAACAGGTCCTGACGCGCCTCGGCATAGAGCCGCTGCGCGGTGGAAGACGGAGCGTCGACCAGGGTCGCTTCAGTGTCTGCCCACAGGGTGGCAGCATACAGGCCGAGAAAACCGGCCAGGCCCACAGCAAGTAATGACTTCATACCACTCCCTGGCAAGAACACGGCCGGGCTATCCAGCCATGAATCACTGAATGATAGACGCAAGCCTCTGGCCAGCAAAAGGGGTTTCGGCCCTTGATTCGCTCAGGCGAACTTCACACTGACTCAGAGCAATACTCCGCGCGCTATCGACGGTCAGAATGCGCATTTGACTAGACGCGAGGAGAGACCTGCATGAACTACGATATCGCCATCGTCGGTGGTGGGCCCAGCGGCCTGTGCCTGGCCCGGTCCCTGTCCGGGCAGGGGCTGGCAGTGACGGTGCTCGAGCGCCAACCCGAGGCCACGCTGGCCAGGCCCGCCTTCGACGGACGCGAAATCGCCCTGACCCATGGATCACAGGCCCTGCTTGCGCGTCTGGACATATGGTCACGCCTGGACCAGCAGGAAGTAGCCCTACTGCGCGATGCCAGCGTGTTCAACGGGCCATCGCCCTTTGCCCTGCAGATCAATGCCGAGCAGGCCCAGGCGGATCGCCTGGGGCATCTGGTGGCCAACCATGCCATTCGCCAGGCGGCCTACGAGAGCCTGATGACGGCCGCGGATACCGAGCTGCGCTGCCAAACCGAGCTCAAGGGGATCAGCCAACTGGCGGACGCCGTCGAGCTGACCCTGACCAGCGGAGAAAAGCTGCATACGCGCCTGCTGGTTGCCGCAGACAGTCGCTTTTCCGATACCCGCCGGCTGCTGGGCATAGGTGCGCAACTGAAGGATTACGGCAAGAGCATGCTGGTCTGCCGCATGCAGCACGAGGCCGATCACCAGCAGACGGCATGGGAGTGGTTCGGCTACGGTCAGACCCTGGCGCTGCTGCCACTCAACGGGCGGCAGTCATCGGTTGTACTGACGCTGCCGGCATCCGAGATCGCGCGCCTGCTGTGCCTGGACGAGACTGACTTTGCTACCGAAATGCAAGACCGGTTCAACCACCGGCTGGGTCGCATGCAGCTGGTCAGCAGCCGGCACGCCTACCCTCTGGTGGGTGCCTACGCCCGACGGATGATCGGCCAGCGCAGCGCGCTGATCGGCGATGCCGCTGTCGGCATGCACCCGGTGACCGCCCACGGGTTCAATCTGGGGCTGGGAAGCGTGCAGCGCTTGAGCGCCCTTATCCTGGCGGCGCATGCCCGCCACCAGAGCCTGGCGTCACCGGCATTGCTGGAGCGCTATCAGCGCCAGCAACGCCTGGCCACCTGGCCGCTGTATCAGGCGACCAACCTGCTGGTGGGATGCTACACCAGTGATCAGTTACCGATGCGTCTGCTACGCAACGTCGGCTTGCGTCTGGCGCAACAGGCACAACCGCTCAGACGAAGCATCGCGCGGCATCTGACTCAGCCTGCCTGATGGCCGCCATCGTTAACCCCGGGTCGCGAGCCGGCGTGAGGCAAACAGCAGAAAAGCGGTAATGAGCAGCTCCACGGCGATCAGGTCCACCGCGAACGCGGCATCATGCGCCGCCCAGGCCAGTATGCGGCCGAAGGCAGCCAGGCCCAGCAGCATGCAGGCCGGGTAGAACCAGAGACGATGGGCCGTCACCAGGCCCATCATGATCAGGAGGCCCAGGGTCAGAAAGAACGCCGCCATGTCGCCGATCTGGGTGCTGCGCCCTACGCCATCAAGCAAGGGCATGCCCAGGGTGGCGGCGGCCGCGGTCGGATCAAACAGCCAACGTAACCCGGACAACAGGAACAGCACGCCGACCAGTGCGACCAGAACGTTCAATACTTTATTCATTCTTCCCTCCCAGGCTCAGACAGGCGCTCGCGGTCGCCTCCGTTGTGTGTCGGCGATCTCGTCGCTCGATGAACTTCAGTCCGTACAGCAGGCCACAGCCCAGCAGCATCACCGCAGCGGCGCACCAGAGCCCTACCGCGTAGCCACCGAAACGCGTCGCCAGCACGCCGGTCAGCGCCGGCCCGATGATCTGTGCCAGACCGTAGGCCAGCGTCATGCGACCCATCATGCGGGCCGGACGGGTGGGGTAGTATCGGCCGGCCATGGTCAGCACCAGACTGACCATCCCGATGAAGGTGGCGCCAAACAGCCACGCGCCCGTCAGCGCCGCCCACAGACTGTGGTCGAGCACCGGCAGCAGTATGCCCAGTACCTGCAGCAAGGCAGCGCTGATCAGCGCATTGAGGTCACCAAAACGGCGGGCAAACAGATCCCAGATGATACAGGCCGGTGCTGCACCGATACCCAGCAACAGGAAGGCGAGGTTGCCGCGCCCGCTCAGCCCCGGCAGTTGCTCGACGATGGCCACGATAAACGTGGCGCTGACCACGTAGCCGATACCCGCGCAGAAGTAGGCCGCCATGAACACTTGCAGGTACAGACGGCTTGGGGGGTTGTCCGGCATGGCGGCCCCCGTGGTTGTCCTGCCGCTGGTATCCGGTGGCGGCAACCAGCGCAGCGCCGGTATCGCCAACAATACGGCCAGGGCGCTGAACGCCAGCCATTCTCCACGCCAGTCGAGCCACTGATTGAGCAGTGCAATCAGCGCAGCGCCCAGGGCGATACCGATGCCGATACCGGAGAACTGGATACCCAGCTCGCTGCGTTGGCCATGCCGCATCAGCCAGTTAAGGATCAAGGCGCTGCCCAGCAACATGCCCGCAGCGCTGGAAAGGCCGGCTACATAGCGGGAAAGACCCCAAATCCAGAAATCAGTGGTGGTCGCCATCAGGGCCGTACTGGCCACCGCGAGCACGATGCCCCAGCGATACAACAGGTCCTTGAGTTTCAGATCACTGATGAACGACGCCAGCAAGGCGCCGCTCAGATAGCCAACGTAATTGATTGCTGCCAGCCAACCCGCGTCAGCCACACCGAGTCCGGCCTGGGCCTGCATCTGCGGCAGCATGGGTGTGTAGGCAAAGCGCGCCACGCCGAGCGTCAGCATGAGGCTGAAAATCCCGGCGCAGAGCACCTGCAGGCGTTGGGCAGCAAGTGTCATGGCATGAGTATGCATGCCCCACGCCCGTGCTGCCACAACACAATGGTCCCAAACGGCCGCTACCCGGCGTAGCGGCCGGCGTCACGCTTCAGTAGTTGGCGGGCGGATCACTCGCGGGAAAGGACTCGTCAATCGTCTCGTCCAGCAGCTCTTCCTCGTGCTCTTCCTCCCGCCTCTTCTGCTTCTCGGTGGGGTCCCGCTGCTGGTCCCGCTCGTGCTTCTGTTCGGCGCTGTCTCTGGCGTCTGGTTCAGACATGTCGTTCTCCTCATGGGCGCAATGATGCTTCATGACATAACGACTATCCGGCCCGTGCGAGGTTCAGTCAGATTTGGGGGGCCAGCGACCGGAGATCAGGCGAAAAGCCGACCACCCAATTGTTAATGATTCTCGATTATATTAAATTGGCGCCTTGTTTCTGGTCACGGAGCCGCGCAGGCATGTTGAGCCAAGTCTATACCGGCCCACTCGAGGGCATGCCGCCCGTCAGGATCGGGGAGCCCGGGGCTGCGGCAGAGGCTACGCTACGCGCCAGCGATCTGCTGAAGCCGGCGGAGATGACACGCGTGCTGGAGCGGTTTGGCGCCAGCTATAGCGGCGGCGACCGCCGGGCGATTGCCTCGCTGTGGTCGAAATGGCACCTCAGCAATGTGATTGCCCACGCCCTGGCAACCAATCTGTTGCTTGATCGCGACCTCCCCCTGGCACTGGAAGATACCCGGATCACCCTCTCCCCCGAGGGCTACACGGTCGGTTTACACCTGCCCCACGAAGGCGGCGTGCTGG